>JAFYNQ010000017.1 GCA_017548065.1 Oscillospiraceae bacterium | reverse complement strand
TTTTAAGATTTTTCTTTGTTTTTTAATCTTTTTGGTATAAAAAAGAGGAACGCACAAATATGCGTTCCAAGAAAGATCAGCAAAAAGAAACCGCCGCAGGAGCAATCCTGCGGCGGCATTTGAGCATAGAAAGACGAAGGGAAATTAATAGAACTTTCTCTTGTTCTTACGAGCAGCTTCAGACTTCTGCTTACGCTTCAGGCTGGGGCTGACATAATGCTCGCGCTTCTTAACTTCAGCAATAACGCCCTCCTTGGCACAGCTACGCTTGAAACGGCGCAGAGCGCTCTCCAGAGATTCGTTTTCCTTAACGCGAATTTCAGACATGGTTTTCCCTCCCTCCGATGGCATCCGGCTAATTCCTGGATGCTTACAGACCTGCAATCAGGCTAGAGTATTATAATCTCTTTTCACCAAAATGTCAAGAGTCAATTCACCATTTGACAACATTTTATTTTATAAAAGCAGTATTCGGGGGATTCTCAGGTTTTATACACCTCGGGTGATTCGCAAAATCCCCTTTGCGGTGGGAATTTGCATGGTTACTTTACCGGCTTTTTCCGGCAGGCAGCACTGTCCCACCGTGCCGTCATAGGAAACACCCAGCAGTTCTTCAATCAAAATACAAATCGGTGCGCTGGACCAGGGATGACAGAAGCTTGTGTTGAATTTCTTATCCTTGCCCCAGGCTTCCATACAAGTCGTTGCGCCGTCACGGATCATATTGTACCAGGAGTTTTCACCTTGGGATACAATGCAATCATATACATATTCCTGCGCACCCAGACGGCACAAGGCACGAAGGAGGAAATAGGACATATATACGCCACAGGCCATACCCTTCCCTTTCAGAAAATCCCGGATGGCCGCTTTGTTTTCCTCCGGGGCAAATTCATAGAAGGCAGGCAGAATATTGGCGTGCAAGGAAGAATGCTTACTCCCCTCACTGTCTACGTACAAGCCGGTCTCCGTTGACAGAAAAACACGGTTGAAGGCAGCCGCAAGCTTTTGGCTTTTGTGCTCATGGGGAATGCCCAATATTTCTTTTATTCTTTCTACGTTTTTCGTTGCACCCACATAGAAGGCATTGATCACATTATGGACGCCCTTTCCGATGGGATTTGTGAGTTCAAAATCATAGCCATCCCGTAAATTCTTCGGCCAGTCCACAAGATTCCATTTTTCCTCAACCCCTTCCAGGAGTCCGTCGCCACGGTCAAATGCTTCAAAATAGCCAAGCATATCCTCTGCATAGGGAAGCATTTCCCCAAGGAATGCCTTGTCTTTTGTAAAGCTGTAATGCCGCAGAAGCAGCAGCGGAAACTGAAGTGAATAATCTGCGATCTCCTGCATCAAAGCGCCGGACAAGACAGCCATAAAGCCTTTGCAGATTTTTGTGGAGCTGATGTGCGCCCGTATGCCCTTTTCCAGCATATACACATCGCCGGTCAGCCATAGCTGTGAGCCGGAGGTCACGGTCATATCGCCGGCATACTGTCCCTTTTCCCGGGAGGGGCAATCGGTATATACCTCTTGGGTGCCGTATTTAACACCGTTTTTGCAGAGTTCAAATACTTGTTTCAAGATCACATCGTCGCATTCCAGGTTGCAAAGGTCATCATCAAAGGGCGCATGGCGGACGACGGCAGTCAAATCTGCAATCTGTGTGGTAGCCGCTTCCGGGATCAGCGCCACATAGCGGAAGGCTTTGTAATCATACTGCTCCAGAACATTCTCCCCATCTGCCAGTGTCCAGTATTCTTCATAGCGGCAATAGCAGCGCATATCATAACGAACGCCGATGGGAGAATCATCAAGTTCCTCACCGCAGAGAATACGGATGCGCTCCCCTGCTTTTCCCTTCGCTACAATGCGCAGTGTGCCGGTGATCTCCTGACCAAAGTCATAGAATGTCCCGCCGTCGGGAAGCTCACGGGTCAGCACCGGCTTTCGGTGGGAGATTTGTATTGCCTGGGCAGGCTTCGGTGCAAAGGTAATGCCATTATCTCCCCGCAGCGCCACCGGCTGGAATTCCGGAATGGGGACTCGGGAATCGTAATTTTCAGCAAACTGGGTATCGTAGCTGAATTTATGGGTTTCCGTAAAATTGCGCAAAACGGCAAAGCCCCAGCTTTCATCTGTAGAAAGCAGGACTTTACCGTCCGGTGTCAGAATATCTGCGATCAGACCCATACACAGATCACCGCTGATCCACACACGGTTTACAAGTCCCTGGTAGTACACATGGGCGACGAACACATTCTCACCCTCTGTCAGGTATGGCGTAATATCAAATTCGTTGTACTGATAATTCTCCAGGTAATCCGGTGTGGGGCCTTGTCCAATAAATTTGCCATTTATGTAATATTTTCCGTAATCATCCGCAGAAATGCGGAGAATATAGCGTCCCGGCTGTTTCGCCAGCAGAAAACTGCGGCGAAACAGCACGTGGACGTTATGGGGATCTGTGTCCGAAAGGGTATACTGCGCCGGTGCGTGTTCTTTGTGATACATATTGCGTGGCTGCATCGCCGCAAATTCAGGGGTACATATCCACTTTCCACAAAACACGTGAGGCATAATTTACCCTCCTGCTATTTTAGTCCTCGGGGTAGACGATCTGCACAGGTGCGCCCAGCTTTGCAGATTCCACAGTCGCACGGCAAACAGCAACAGTAGAAGCGCCTTCTACAGAGCTGATGGGGTTCGGCTTACCGGCAATGATGGCATCCACAAAGTCGCTGATCTCTGCGGTCATGTTATGACCAACGGGATTGCTGGAGATGATCTTGGGTACGGTGTAGAACTTACCCTGCTTGTCTACCTGGTAAAGCTTGATCTCTTTGCCACGGCTCTCAAAGATGATGGTACCTTCTGTGCCGTAAAGGCAGGTACGCATAGTGTAGTCACGCTTCACACCGATGGAGCAGAAGACTTTACCAATCACTTCGTTGGGGAACTTATATACTGCAATTGTTGTATCATTGACAGGCCAATCTGTCAAGTACTTATGGGTGGAGTACGCAAAGACCTCGGTAGGGTTACCTGCCACCCAGCGCAGGAAGTCAACCGCATGGCAGCCGCCACCGATCATGCCCTCACGCTCGGGAGTGACACGCCAATCGTCATAGCCACGGGAACCCTTGTAGTCATGGGCATACTCGCTTTCCACGAACACCAGCTCACCGATGGCGCCCAAGTCAACAAAGCTCTTGGCACGCTTGAAGTTCTCGTTGTAACGAACGACCTGACCCACCATCAGGCGGTTGCCGGTCTCCTTCTCCACCTTACGCATTTCGTCGCACTCTTCCACAGTCAGTGCCATGGGCTTCTCCAGCAGAACCTGCTTGCCGGCACGCAGGAAGGCGCAAGCCATTTCCTTGTGCGTCTTGTCGGGGGTGGCGATGATAACAATGTCCACCTTGGGATCATTCACCAGCTCACGATAATCCTTCACAGCGACCTGGGGTCCATACTTCTTGGTTCTGCGCTCCAGGCGATCGTCAGTAGCATTGTCGCAGATGGCATACAGTGTGCATTCTTCCTTTGCCAGGACACCCTGCATATGGAAATCAGCGATAGCGCCGCAACCGATCACGGCTACATTAAAATTTTTCTTAGACATTTTACTTGCTCCTTTTCGTTTTTTATGATAGAACAATAATAGCAGAGATACGCCGCCGTAACAATGGTAACTTGTTAGGTATTTTCTTCAATTTGTTGGATGGTGATAAAATGACCAGCAATCAAAATCTTCCCTCTGTTGTATTTTGTGACCGGGAACGGCTCACGAAAGCCAGTCGGTTTGGCCCGATTATCCGAAACTTTTTTGTCATAGAATGCAACGAGACCGGTCAGGGCGGAATCGTCATAAACGAAAAGGAATTTTCCTTTGGTCCACGGCAGTGCTATGTACTGTTTCCCGGAGACAAGGTGGTACAGCTCTCCGACGGAGACGACCCCCGAGGCGGTATCTACTGCATTCTGGATGCGCCCTGGCTTGGTGTTTTATTCAAGGAAGCAGGCATTACCTCCCACTCCCCTTTTCTCTCTCCGTCGCTGTTTGAAAGTGTACAGTATTGGATCCAAAAGATGCTGACGGATTTTGCCAGCCACGATGCCGGAACACCCATACGGCAGGCAAGCAACATCTACGGTCTTATGGGTACGGTGCTTCAGGCACTGCCTGCAGCGAACACCGATGCCATCGCAAAGGGCATCCGCATTATGGAAGCCAATTACGCAGAAGCCCTTACCATTGAGCAGCTGGCAAACACTTTAGGGTTGGAGCGCACGTACTTTTCCAGTCTCTTCAAAGAAAAGACCGGCATCTCTCCCTATCACTACCTTACCCAGCTTCGCATTCACAAAGCACGCACGCTGCTGACAAAAACATCCATCAGCATCGCAGAGGTTGCAGAAGCTGTGGGCATGGATGCCCGAAACTTTGCACGTGCCTTCAAGAAAGAGACGGGACTTACACCCCTTTCCTACAGAAAGAAGCCTTCTGTGGACCGATAACGAAAAACACGGTATGCCGACAGTTATCAGCATACCGTGTTTTATTATTACTTAACGATGAGATTGACCAGCTTGTTCTTGACCACGATCGTCTTAATGATGTTACCACCGTTCTTTTCCAGGAACTTTGCGATCTTCTCGTCTGCCAGGACGTTGGCAATGACTGTATCGTTATCCAGGTCTGCCTCCATCTGCACAGTGCCACGCATCTTACCGTTGACCTGCACAGCCAGGGTGATCTCGGAATCCTTGCACTTATCCTCGCTGTAGGTAGGCCAGGGCTCGTAGGCAATGGTGTTATCATGACCCAGTGCCTGCCAGACCTCTTCACCCACGTGGGGAATGATGCAGGAGATCATCTTGATGAAGCCCTCGGCATACTCTCTGGGGCAGGTACCGTTCTTGTAGACCTCGTTGACGAACACCATCATCTGTGCGATTGCGGTGTTGAAGCCCAGTACCTCAAAGTCGGAGGTGACCTTCTTGACAGTCTGATGGTAGACCTTGGTCAGCTTACCGTCATCGGTGTCGGTGATGTTCTTAGGCTCGGTGAAGAAGTTCCAGACACGGTTGATGAACTTCTTGGCGCCGGCAACAGCGGTGGTGCTCCAGGGTTTGGAAACCTCCAGGGGGCCCATGAACATTTCGTACAGACGCAGGGTGTCTGCACCGTACTCACGGACAACGTCACTGGGGTTAACAACAAACTCGGGATAACGCTTACCCATCTTGATGCCGTTCTCACCCAGGATCATACCCTGATGAACCAGCTTCTTGAAGGGCTCTGCCACAGGACACATACCGTTATCATAGAGGAAACGAGTCCAGATACGGGAATAGATCAGGTGACCGACAGCATGCTCGGGACCGCCCACGTAAAGGTCAACGGGCATCCAGTGCTCCAGCAGCTTGGGATCACAGAAGGCATTCTCGTTCTTGGGATCAATATAGCGCATGAAGTACCAGGAAGAACCGGCAGAACCGGGCATGGTGGAGGTCTCACGGACACCCTTCACGCCGTTCTTGTCATACTGCTTCCACTCTTCCGCATTCTCCAGGGGTGCCTGACCGTTACGTCCCTTGTAGTCCTCCAGTTCGGGCAGAACCAGGGGCAGCTCCTCATCGGGCAGGAACACAGTCTCGCCGTTATCGGTGTACACGCAGGGAACGGGCTCGCCCCAGTAGCGCTGACGGGCGAAGATCCACTCACGGAAGTGGTAGTTATTCTTTCTTCTTGCCACACCGGCCTTTTCCAGCTTGCAGGTGATGGCTTCCTTTGCCTCTTCCACAGTCAGACCGGTGAACTCCTCGGAGTTCATCAGCTTGCAGCCCTTGCCCAGGTAGTCCTGCTTCTCAAAGGCGCACTCGGAAACGTCACGACCCTCAATGACCTGGATCATGGGGATCTTGTGGGCAACAGCGTACTCAAAGTCACGCTGGTCATGGCTGGGAACTGCCATAACTGCGCCGGTACCGTAATTACCCAGCACGAAGTCACCGATGAATACGGGAACCTCCTTGCCGTTTACAGGGTTGATGGCATAGATGCCCTTCAGGGGGCAACCGGTCTTCGTCTTGGTAGCATCCGTACGGTCAATGTCGCTCTTCTTGGCAGCCTCGGCGATATATGCCTTGACCTCCTCCTGGTTCTCAATGCGATCCATGAGAGATTCCACGATCTTGCCGTCAGGTGCCAGCACCATAAAGGTGATGCCGTAAATGGTCTCAATACAAGTGGTGTAAATGGAGAAAGAACCGCCGCCAACCAGCTGGAAGTCAACCTCCACGCCGGTGGACTTGCCGATCCAGTTACGCTGGATCTCCTTGGTGGATTCGGGCCACTGGATCTCCTCCAGACCCTCCAGCAGCTTTTCAGCAAAGGCAGGCTGGTCAATGACCCACTGCATCATATTCTTCTTCACAACGGGGTAGCCGCCGCGCTCGGACTTGCCGTCAATGACCTCGTCATTGGCAAGCACAGTACCCAGGGCTTCACACCAGTTCACGGGCATTTCAATGCGCTTTGCATAGCCTGCCTCCCACAGCTTCTTGAAGATCCACTGTGTCCACTTGTAGAAATCGGGATCGGAGGTGGCAATGACCTTGGACCAGTCATAGTCAAAGCCCAGCTCCTTCAGCTGACCGGAGAAGGTGTCAATATTCTTCTGGGTAAAGCCGTTGGGATGGTTGCCGGTGTCCACAGCGTACTGCTCCGCAGGCAGACCGAAGGAGTCATAGCCCATGGGGTGCAGAACGTTGAAGCCCTGCATACGCTTCATACGGGACATAATGTCCGTTGCGGTGTAGCCTTCGGGGTGACCTGCGTGCAGACCCACACCGGAGGGGTACGGGAACATATCCAGCACATAATACTTGGGCTTGGAGAAATCCCAAACATCGGTATGGAAGGTGTTGTTCTCCTCCCAGTACTTTTGCCATTTTTTCTCAACGGCGGAATGATCGTAAATCATGTCTTCTCTTCCTCTCTTAATTGGGCAATACGATTTCGCTCAAGTCGATCTGCTTGGCATCCGCCCACAGACGCTCCAAAGCGTAAAATTCTCTGGCTTCTTCCGTAAACACATGGACAACAACGCTGCCGAAATCCAGCAGCTCCCAGGAGTTGCCACGGTGACCCTCACGACCCAGCATAGGCTCGCCCAGCTGCTCAAAGGTGTACTCGGCATAATCACAAAGGGTCTTTACATGGGTGTTGGAGGTACCGGTGCAGATAATGAAATAATCTGCCAGGCTGGAAACAGCGCCGATCTCCAAGACCTTAATGTCCATACCCTTCTTTTCATCCAAAGCTTTTGTAACCTCAAGGGCTACCTCTTTTGCAGTTAACATACTATCCTCTTTCCTTTCATGGAACTTATTTGCCATTTAAATAATCCAGCGCCTGACGGGATTCGGGAGAGATCTCCTTGCCCTCCTGCTTCAGCACCTCCAGGGTCATTTCCAGACCCCGTTTCAGTGCGGCGTCCAGGTCTGTGAAGGCCAGGTGTCGCAGCTGCTCCACCCCGGGGAAGTCCCGGTTCGGCTCCATATAGTCTGCCACGTAAATGATTTTTTCCAGGGTGTTCATCCCGGCTTTTCCCGTGGTGTGACTGCAGATGGCGCTGACCACCGCTTGTGACTCACCAAAGACACGCTCCGCCACCAGGCTGCCGGTCAGAGCATGGAGTGTCTTGGGGTTATGGGTGGCAAAATTGTCTAAAATTATACCATAGGCGCTGCACAATGTCAATTGCAGAGGCCCATCCAGTGCTTTTGTAATATCATGCAGCAGACCTGCTCTTGCTGCCTGCACCGGGTCTTCACCCCAGCGCTTCGCCAGCTCTACCGCCGTTTCCCGGCAGCCCAGCACATGGGCAACACGGTTAGGCTTCAAAAGGCCGGTTACCGCCGCTTCCAGCTTATCCATAGGAAGATTTCGGTAGTCTTCACCGCAGCCGTAGAGTCCCTTTTCCCGGATATAATGCAGCACATCGGGCACCAGGTGATCGGCTGCACAGCCAAACACCAGCATTCTGCGCAGGTCTGTGGAGGAGATCTCCGTCACCGGATTTTCCAGCAGGTACACCTTTGCTCCCAGCGCCTCCATTTGCGCCTTCTGCCGGGCAACAGACGCTATCTCCCCTTTTTCTCCACGGTAAAACACACCCAATGACACACATTCCAGAATCTTTTGGGGTTCTACCCAATTGAGGAAGGACAGAAACATATCCGTTCCCATGAGCAGCACAAGCTCTGCATCGGGATATTCCCGGCGCAAGGCTTCTGCTGTCTGGTAGGTGTAGCTGGTGCCGCCACGGGCAAGCTCCATATCCGACACCGTAAAGCCGGGTCCACCGAAGCAAAGCTTCGTCATCTCCAACCGCTCCACCGGTGTACCGGAGCCTTCCGGAAGCTTCTTATGGGGAGAGATAAACGAGGGTATCACAAGGATCTCGTCCAGCGGCAAGGTCTGCAAGGCATACTGCGCCGCCCGAATATGACCCACATGCGGAGGATTGAATGTTCCACCGTAAATACCGATCCTTTTCACTGTGCATCGCCCCTTACAAAAACACAAAGCAAAATTTCAGACAAGCAGTTTCTTACTGCTTATTCTCCCGAAGCTTACGCTCACGGTCACGCTCAATGGCTTTCTCAATTGCCTGCTGGCGGAAATACTCATTGCGCTGCTCACGGTTCTTCCGTGCGGATTCCCGACGGGCCTTGGCACCCTTGCGCACAGGGTTTGCCTTGGAAACGGGGGTTGCCTTCTTCTTGGCACGACCCGACTGATTCCGCTCCTGCTGCAGCTTCTCGCTGAAGCGGTAGATCACAAATTTAGTACCGATCACAGCCACGCCGTCAGCGCCGGTGGCTTCGCAGATCTCATCGCAGACCTCACGGGCGCTCATCATGGCGCCTTCCAGCACCTTGCCCTTCACCAGTTCTCTGGCATCCAGCTGGTTCTCTGCCTCGGCGATCACTGCCTCGGTAACGGCTTCCTTGCCCACCATCAGTGTGGTTTCCAGGGTATTGGCACGGGCACGAAGTTCTGCTCTTTCCTTACTTGTCAGCATAGCCGGCCTCCTTCATCTTTTCATAAAACAGTTTCAGTGCATTGGCACGGTGAGAGACTTCATTCTTCTCCTCGGGGCTCAATTCCGCAGTGGTCTTGCCCAGGGGAGGATAGAAGAAAATAGGATCATAACCGAAGCCGTTCTCACCTGCCGGCTCACGGGTCAGCTCGCCGTGGATCTCACCACGAGCCTGGATCACCTTGCCCTCCGGGGTCACAAAGCTGATGACACAGACAAACTGCGCCTGCCGCTGACCGTCGGGTACATGCTTGGTATTTTCCAAAAGAAGAAGGAGTCTGCCCCAATCGTCCAGGCTTTCATCAAAGCCGTAACGGGCAGAGTAGATACCAGGTTCACCGTTCAGTGCATCCACCGCAATGCCGGAATCGTCTGCCAGGGCAGGCAATCCCGTTGCCTTCATCACCGCCTCTGCCTTCAAAAGAGAGTTCTCTTCAAAGGTAGTGCCGGTCTCCTCTACATCAATATCCACCCCAAGCTCCGACTGCAGCACCAGCTGAAAACCGAATTTCTCGGTGATCTTGCTGATCTCCACCAGCTTATGGGGATTTTTACTTGCTAATACAACTTTCATACCTTCACCTTTAAATCAGTGCATCCACAAATTCACGGGCATTGAAGGGCATCAGGTCATCCACGCCTTCACCCACACCGACAAATTTCACCGGCAGCTGCAGCGCATCTGCCACAGCAATGACGATACCGCCCTTTGCCGTGCCGTCCAGCTTTGTGAGAGCGACAGCAGTCACACCTGCGATCTCCTTAAACTGCTTTGCCTGGATCAGACCGTTCTGACCGGTGGTACCGTCCAGCACCAGCAGCACCTCTTTGGATGCCTCCGGCAGCTCTCTGCCCACGATGCGGCTGATCTTACCCAGCTCGTTCATCAGGTTCTGCTTGTTGTGCAAACGGCCTGCGGTGTCAATGATGATCACATCGCTCCCCTTTGCCTTGGCAGATTGGATTCCGTCATAGACAACAGATGCCGGGTCTGCGCCCTCATTCTGTCGCACCAGGGCTGCGCCGGAACGGCCTGCCCAAATTTCCAGCTGGTCTGCGGCAGCGGCACGGAAGGTATCGCCTGCCACCAAAAGCACGTTTTTGCCCTGCTTTGTCAGCTGGGCTGCCAGCTTGCCGATGGTGGTGGTCTTGCCTACGCCGTTCACGCCGATGACCAGGATCACAGAGGGCTTGGTATCCAAGGGAAGCTCAGTGGAGCCTACATTCAGCATCTCCACCAGGATCTCCTTCAGGGCAGTCTTTGCCTCTTCTGTGGTTTTATAATGATTCTGCTTCACGCTTTTGCGCAACGCCTCTGTTGCCTTCAGCGCAGTGTCAACGCCCAGGTCTGCCAGGATCAGGCACTCCTCCAGCTCCTCATAGAAATCCTCATCAATTTCGGAAAAGCCGGTGAAAATGCCGGTCAGGGTATGACCCAGCGCATCACGGGTCTTGGCTAGACCCGCTTTGATCTTATCAAAAAAGCCCATAGTAACTCCTTTATTCCACGATTCCCAGGTAGTTCTCCATCTGGTTCAGATCCAGTCGCAGCAGCTTACTGACACCCTGCTCCTGCATGGTGACACCGTAAAGCACATCCGATGCTTCCATAGTACCACGGCGGTGGGTAATGACAATAAACTGGGTGCTTTGGCTGAGATTATGGAGGTAGGATGCGAATCGTTCAACATTGCGGTCATCCAGTGCCGCATCGATCTCATCCAGCAGACAGAAGGGTGTGGGACGAACCTTCAGAATTGCAAAATACAAAGCCGTTGCCACGAATGCCTTTTCGCCACCGGAGAGCAAGGTAATGGTCTTGACCTGCTTTCCGGGAGGTTGGACACGGATCTCAATGCCGCAGGTAAGCGGCTCCTCGGGATCCTCCAGGATCAGCTGACCCTTACCGCCTCCGAACATCTCCTCAAAGACAACTCCGAAATGGTGGTTGATCTTCTGGAATTCTGCCACAAAAATGGTGGTCATTTCCGCAGTAATATTGCGGATAATGGTTTCCAGCTCACGCTTTGCCGTCAGCACATCGTCACGCTGCTCTGTGAGGTAGCTGTAACGCTCGTTCACACGGGCAAACTCTTCAATAGCGCCCAGGTTAGGTGTGCCCAAAGCAGAAAGCTTGCGCTTCAGCTCGCTGATGCGACGATTACCTGCTGCCACAGACTCAATCTCACCACGCTTCTCCTGGGCAGTGCCCGGGGTCAGCTCGTAGGTGTCCCACAGCTTGTCAATGATCTGTCCCTCCTCCATGGAGGTTGTGGTCTTCTTGTTTTCCAGCAGCAGAACAGCACGTTCCTTGGTGTTGATATCCTTGTTGGCTTCCTGGATATCACGCTCGCAGCGTGTCTTGGAGGCCTCTGCCTCTGCACGCTGGGCAAGGGCATTCTCCATACCCTTACGCATACGCTCGGTCTCTTCGTCATTGCTCTGCTGGCGAGCCTCCAGGCGCTGGATCTCACCCTCCAGGCGCAGCGTCTCCTTCTCAATGGCTTCCACCAGGGCAAGCTTCTTCTCACGGTCGCCTTCCAGGTCTCTGCACAGTTCACGCAGGTCTTCCACGTGGGTCTGGGCAGTATTCTTCTCTGCCTGGAGAGCAGCTTCCTCTGTCTTCAGCGCCGTCATGCGGTCTGTAATATCGCTGATATTGCGGGAGGTATCCTGCTGGGAGGTCTCCAGTCCTGCCAGCGTATTTCTTGTCTCCTCCAGCTGTGCGGTAAAGATCTGGATCTTTGCCTGCTGGGAAGCATAACGCTCACGGTCCAGCTTGTCACGTGTGTCCAGGGATTCCTTCTCACGGCCGGCAGATGCCATAGCATCCTCCAACGCCTGCACCATGATCTCATGCTGCTTTTCCAGACCCTGAAGGCGCAGCACGCAGTCCTCTGCTTCACGCAGCTGCTCCTTGGCGGTACTCATTTCGTACTCCACCTGATCCAGGGAACGCTGTGCCTCCTGCAGCTGATTCTCGCAGGTGTCCTTCTTTCGGGTCAGGCGCTGTTCCTGCTCCGTCAGCTTTTCCACCTCATTGGCACGGCTCAGAATACCGGCTTCCTTATTCACAGAACCACCGGTCATGGAGCCGCCGGCATTGATCACCTGACCGTCCAGGGTCACGATCTTGAAGCGGCGCTGATACTGATTTGCCATGGCGATGGCAAAGTCAATGTTCTCCACAATAACCGTTCTGCCCAGGATATCCTCCACGATGCCACGGTAACGCTCATCGCAGTTGATAAGCTCGGAGGCAATGCCGATATAGCCACGGCTGCGCTCAATACCCTTTTCCTGCAGCACTCTGCCCTTGATAACAGACACGGGCAGGCAGGTCACACGACCGCCGTGGGTACGCTTCAGGAAGTTCAGCACAGCCTTGGCATCCTGCTGATCGTCCACAACGATGTTCTGCATAGCAGCGCCCAGGGCGATCTCCACCGCAACGGTGTAATCGTCATGGGTGCGGATGAGCATGGAAAGCGGTCCGTGAACGTTGCGAAGACCGCCACGCTGGGATTCCTGCATGACCACACGGACAGACTTCTGATAGCTTTCAAAGTCACGCTCCATGGCACGGAACACACGAAGCTTCGCCTGCACGCTGTCCAGCTGTGCTGTCAGGTCACGCAGCTCCTTATCCAGCTCGTCACGGCGCTGGGAACGAGTCTGCTGACGCAGACTGTAGCCGTTAATAGTGTTGTTATTGGCAGTAACCTCTGCCTCCGCTGCCCGCAGCTCCTTGCGGCAGGCTTCCTGGTCTGCTCTTGCCGTCTTCAGGCGCTGGGTGCCTGCGGCAATATCCGCATTCAGCTGCTCCAGCCGCTCCTTGTACTCTGCAAGACCGTTATCCAATCCACGGATATCTGCCTCTCTGCCGGCGATGTCCGCCGCCAAAGTGCCTTCCTTGGCACGCAGCTCCAAAAACTGCTTTGTAATGCCCTCGGCATTGGCAGTCATCGCTGCCAGCTCCTGCTGCAGCTGAACGATACGGGCGCCCTTTTCTGCCAGGGAGGTCTCAATCTCACCGATACGGGCAAGGGTCTGCTCCAGCTGTGCGCCAAGACCACCGCTGCGATCCTCCTGCCCCTGCAGGTCATCCCGGATCCGGGTGATGTTCTCATCGTTATTTTGAATGTTACCACGGAGAACGGCGATCTGTCCGTCAAATTGCTGGTGCGTCTGCTCCAGCAGATTCACCTGCATACGGATATTCTCAAGCTCCTCGTCTCTGTGCCGCAGTGTTGCGCTGAGCTCTTCGGATTTTGCGTACAGCTTCTCCAGGTCTTCCTTAGCCTGCTCCAGCACAAAGGCCGCAGAGGTATAGTCCTCCTCTGCCTTCTTTGCTGCAGCGGAAAGGCGCTCCAGGGTGTCCAGCCACACAGCGACCTCCACACCCTGCAGCTCTGCTTTCAGCTCCAGGTGCTTCTTTGCCTTCTCGGACTGCACACGCAGAGGCTCCAGCTGCAGTTCCAGCTCGGAGACCTTGTCATTGATACGAAGCAGGTTGTCCTCTGTATGGGCAAGCTTACGCTCCGTCTCTTCCTTGCGGTGACGGTACTTGGAGATACCTGCCGCCTCTTCAAAGATCTCACGTCGGTCTGCACTCTTCAGGGACAGGATCTCATCAATTCTGCCCTGACCGATGTTGGAATAACCCTCACGTCCAAGACCCGTGTCCATGAACATTTCATGGATATCACGCAAACGGGCAGACTGACGGTTGATATAATACTCGCTGTCACCGCTACGGTAATAGCGACGGGTGACCATGACCTCATCGGCATCATAGGGCAGCGCTCTGTCGGTGTTGTCCAGAGTCAACGTTGCTTCCGCAAAGCCCACCGCCGCACGCTTCTGTGTGCCGCCAAAGATCACGTCCTCCATTTTTGCGCCACGAAGGGTCTTGGTGCTTTGCTCGCCCATGACCCACAAAATGGCATCGGAGATATTTGATTTACCGGAGCCGTTAGGTCCAACGATGGCGGTGATATCGTCGCCAAAGCGGATCAAGGTCTTATCCGGGAAGGACTTAAAGCCCTGCACTTCCAAACTTTTTAAATACACAGCGAAACCTCTTCCAAAATAGTTATAACAAATCAATTTATTATACTGATAAAACAAGGAAAAAGCAAGTCCCGACAGCAGAAATATGGCATATTTTTGGAAATTGACAAAGGTTTCTTTTCTACGTATAATAAAGCAAAGGAGTGAACACTATGAAAATGGTTCTTTTAACAGCCCTGGGCGTGGGTGGCGCTACTGTTTTCGGCTCTGTCCTTGGCTTTATCTTTAAAAAATTATCCCATAAATTCAGCGATATTGTGCTGTCCTTTGCTGCCGGTGTCATGCTTTGCGCCGCTGTGACGGGACTGATCTTCCCCTCTCTGGAATATGAAAGCTTCTCCCCTCTGCTGGTGACGATTGCCGGTGTGATGTGCGGCGCTTTGTTCCTGAATCTGCTGGATAAGCTGGTACCCCATCTGCACCGTTTGGCAGGTGTGGAGCAGGAGGAACATCCGGAGAACTCTGCAAAGCTGAACAAGATCCTGCTGTTTGTTATGGCCATTGCCATTCACAACCTGCCGGAGGGCATTGCTGCAGGTGTTGGCTTCGGCAGCGGCAACGATGCCCAGGCGCTGACCATCGCCGCCGGTATTGCCCTGCAGAACATCCCTGAGGGCATGGTGATCATCGGCCCTATGCTGGCAGCCGGCATGAAGCCGGGACGAACCTTTGTATGCGCCATGCTCACCGGTGTTGTGGAGGTGCTGGGTACGCTACTGGGCTACTTTGCCGTCAGCATTTCCACCGCCATTCTCCCCTTCGCACTTGCCTTTGCAGGCGGCACCATGCTCTATGTGATCAGCGACGAAATGATTCCCGAGACCCACCACGGCGAGACCCGCGGCATCACCTATGCACTGCTTGTGGGCTTCTGCCTAATGATGGCCATGACCTACTGGCTGGGATAACGATCAACTGCATAAAAAAACGGCACTGTCTCGTAATTTGAGACAGTGCCATTTGTTTTTTATTTTACGTAATCCATGCTGATCCAGCCCTTGGAGACTCTACCCCAGGTAGTGCCACCCACGGTCTTGGTTTCCAAAATCTCAACCTTGGCGCCTCTGTACAGATAGCCGACAATGCTGTTGTTGGTGCCGGCAGCACTGCGGATGCGCAGGCAATCGGCAGTAACGGTCTTGGTCACCTTCTGTGTTGTCTGGGTCTGCTGATTCTGCTGGGTGCTGCCCTGGTCAAAAACGATGTAATCCAGGCTGATCCAGCCCTTATCGATCTTGCCCCACTGGGTGCCGCCCACGGTCTTACGCTCGGTGATCTCCACCTTGTCGCCCTTCTTCAGGTAAGCGGCAATGGCATAAGAGGTGCCGGGACCGCTGCGGACACGAAGGAAATCGTTGACCTTAACGGTGCCGGTGGTCTTCTGTGTTGCAGAAGTGCTGCCGGAATCCAGCACGATGTAATCCATGCTGATCCAACCGTTGGAGATCTTGCCCCAGGTCATGGAGCCAGAAACGGTCATTTCTGTAATGGTAACACGCTCGCCCTTCTTCAGGTAGCCAACAATCGGATTGCTGGTGCTGGGTCCCTTACGGACATTCAGGCGGTCATTTACCTTAACAGTACCCGTCCACACACCTGCGGTATCCTCTTCGCTTTCAGAAGGGGGCGTAGGCTCGGTGGGCTTGGGTTCGGTAGGCTTGGGTTCGGTGGGAGCAGGCTCCGTAGGCTTGGGTTCGGTGGGAGCAGGCTCGGTGGGCTTGGGTTCTGTGGGAGTGGGTTCGGTGGGAGTGGGTTCTGCCGGCTTGGTATCCGCAACGGGATCCAGCACAACATAATCCAGGCTGATCCAACCCTTGGCGATTCTGCCCCAAACAACGGAGCCAACCATCTTCTCTTCCAGAATTTCTACTCTTGCGCCGTTCTTCAGGTAGTCCACCACCTCATAGCCGGTGCTGGGTCCCTTACGGACACGGAGCTGGTCATTGACCTTAACAGTACCCATACGGGTCTTGTTTTCTTCAGGCTTTGTTTCGGTTTCGGGCTTTGTCTGCAGATCGTAATTGGTGTACTGCAGGCAGATCCAGCCACCGTCAAACTGACCCCACAGATACTGGGAGTCCTGCTTGGTTGCGGTGATCACCAGCTGTGCACCGGTGCTGACGGTCTTCTTAACACTGTAGCTTGTGCCGGGGCCGCTGCGGACGTTGACACCGTTGGCGGTGACCGTTACGGTAACGCCCTTCTGCTCTTCTGCAGGCTTCTGCTCTGCAGTGCCGGACTGATCCCATCTAGCGTACAGTCTTACATTCCGCACAGAAGCATCCAGCACCTTTACTTCGGTGCCGCCGGTCTTATCGGTGAACCAGCCAAGGAACTTACGTCCCTCCAGGGTAGGTGTGACAGCAGGT
Organism: Oscillospiraceae bacterium; assembly: GCA_017548065.1. Classification (GTDB taxonomy): domain Bacteria; phylum Bacillota; class Clostridia; order Oscillospirales; family Oscillospiraceae; genus Faecousia. Next base: position 6,524 of record JAFYNQ010000017.1, on the reverse strand, counting down.
GCCACCTTCTCTTCAATCACGAAGCCCTGAACGCCGGGCTTCACAGCGCCGCCGTTGGCATCGTAGATCACGTAGCCATACTTTTCGGAAGCGGTCTGGGAATACTCACCGTTCAGGTAAATATTCACCTCGCACAGACGGCGGCGCAGCAGGAAGGTCTTGACCTCGCCACCGGCATTACACCAGCGGGCAAATGCGTTGACCAAGTCGCTGCCGGTAGCCTTGCCGACAATGGCATTGTAAAGGACACCGGTGGTATCGTAAGACCAGCCGGTACCGCAGTTGTAGGAAAACAGCATCAAAGCGTCAAACTGCTTCTGATCCAGCCACACACCGGTGCGGATCATAAACGCATGCAGTTCAGACTCAAACTTTGCGATGTATGTACGAAGCAGCTGCTCCGCATCCTCCTCGGAAATACCGTTCTGACGGTACTCTTCTAATTTATCATCCGGGCATTTTGTACCGTAACCCACCGTCCACTGGGCATAATCCCAATAAGGTGTTTTACTGAAGCCCTCCTCCAGTTTCAAAATATCCAGTGCTTCCTGGCTGATGGCCAGCACCTCTTCCGCCATAACGGTGGGAAGGGCTACGCTCATCAAAAGAACCACTGCCAAAAGGAGGCAAATCAATCGTTTCTTCACCTATATATTCTCCTTTCAAGCAACTTTCCGTAACATTATAGCAAATTGCAATGGTTTTTGCAATCCTTTTTTTCGTAAATATTACAATTTGTTGCCACTTTTTGTGACATAAAGTTTTCTATTTTCTTATTTTTCCTCTCTTTTGTCTGTTTTTGAAAGAAAATAATTTATGCGTTAACATAAACTACCAGCATTCTTTCCGCAAATAATATTGCTTTCAGCCTCATTTTATGATAGAATCCATTCAAAAAGGAGGTGGTACGGAAATGAAAGCACTGATCGCCATGAGTGGCGGTGTAGACAGCTCTGTGGCGGCCTATGTTTTGCAGCAGCAAGGCTTTCTCTGCTCCGGCAGCACCATGCGTCTGTGCGATGAGGCGCTGCTGAATGGTCCTTGTCAGGAGCCTTCCGAGGATGCTGCCAAGGTAGCGGAGCGGCTGGGTATTCCCTTTTTCACCATGCCTAAAGAAGCGGATTTCCGCAGCCTGGTGGTAGAGCCTTTTATTCACTGCTACGAAGAAGGCGGCACACCCAATCCTTGCGTGTATTGCAACAAGCAACTGAAATTCGGCTTGTTTTTGGAAGAGGCGCTGCGCCGTGGCTTTGACTGCATTGCCACCGGTCACTATGCCAAAATAGAGAAGGACCCGGAAACCGGACGGTATTTACTGTACAGAGCCGAAGACGGTGCCAAGGATCAGACCTATTTTCTGTACAGCCTCACCCAGCATCAGCTGGCGCATACCCGTTTCCCTTTGGGTGACATGACAAAGGACGAGGTTCGTGCCATTGCCGCAGAGCAAGGCTTTCTCAATGCCCACAAGAAAGACAGCCAGGATATCTGCTTCATTCCCGACGGGGATTATGTGGCATTTATGAAGAGCTACACCGGGAAGGACTATCCTGCCGGCAACTATATAAATAAAGAAGGCGCTGTATTGGGACAGCACAGCGGCGCTGTTTGCTATACCATCGGTCAGCGCAAGGGTCTGGGAATCGCACTTGGCGCACCTGCCTATGTTTGCGCCAAGGATATGGCTGCCAACACAGTCACCTTGGACACCAACGAGCAGGAACTGTTCCACGCTTCCCTTCTTGCCAATGACTGGAACTGGATCCCCTTCTCCGATTTGGCCGCCCCCATTCGGGTGACGGCAAAAGTCCGTTACCGTCACAAGGAGCAACCGGCAACGGTTTATCCCGAAGAAAACGGCTACGCACGGGTGGTATTTGATGAACCGCAAAGAGCCATCACCGCAGGTCAGGCTGTTGTGCTGTATGACGGCAACCTGGTCATCGGCGGCGGCACCATTTGCGAAATCTTAGCATAAAAATCAGGACTGCACAGAAATTCTGTGCAGTCCCTTTTATTATGGCTTCAACCAGGAAACATTCAGGCTATCCTGCTTATACCGAACAAAGTTTTCCAGAATATTTTCAAACACCGGTTGGATCTCACCCGGGTCATCTGCCTCCATACGGACAAGCAGCGGAATGCCGTTTACCTTTCCGTGTCCAATAAGCAAACCGCATTTGTTATCACGCCGAAACAGTGCGTATTCTGTGGTGTCGCAAAAGCAAGTCCTTTTTGCATAGCCGTCAAAGGTCACCGACATACAACAGCCGCCCCAACTGATATCTCCCAGCAAAACAGATGCTATATATTCTCCCTGCTGCATTTGCAGCGCCATATAATACAATTCTTTATCCGGCTTAAAATAAGCCGTCCCCGTAATTTTGCCACCCACAAGCAGAGTTTCCGGCACAACGCCTGCAATTTCCGCTTCTGTCAAATCCCGTTTTGTTGTTCCTTCCGGAAGCATTCGTGATGCCTGGACGCCGCAAATATCATGGGTATTATACACCGGTTCCCAGGAAATCTGCTTTGGTTCCGATGCTTCGCAGGCACACAAAAAGATACACAGACAGATCAGGCATACAAAAAGCAGTCTCTTTTTCATAGAATCCTCCAATTCTTATACGCGAAAGCCCGGGAAATACTCCTCTACAAAATCTACTTTTTCCACCCGGAAGCTTTTGCCGTTTAAATAATCAAGGCTGCCTGCTTCGGTGGTGAAGGTGAAGGTCAGCTTATAAGAATACAGCGCCTGGTAATTGCGGTCAAAGCGCTTGTCCAGCTTGCCATACTTACCGTCACCCAACAAGGCGTGTCCTGCGTGGGCAAACTGGGCACGGATCTGGTGGGTACGTCCGGTGATCAGTTCGCACTCCACAAGCGAAAGACCCTTCTGGCTTGTGAGCGTAATATAATTGGTCTGGCAGGTCTTGCTGCCGGGCTGGGGAGTATCACTGACAAAGACACGGTTTTTCTTGGCATCTTTGAAAAGATAGCCCTTCAGGCTGCCCTTTTGGGGACGGGGCGTACCCTCCACAATGGCCAGGTAGCGCTTGTCCATTTCCCGGTCTTTGATCTTCTGATTCATGACACGCAGTGCCTCTGCGGTCTTGGCAGCGATGACGATGCCGCCGGTATTGCGGTCAATGCGGTTACACAGAGCCGGTGTGAAGCTGTTCTCCCCTCTGGGACTCCACTCTCTTTTTTGGTACAGATATGCCTGGATATGATCAATGAGGGTTCTGCCGTACTCTGCGCCGTCATGGGGATGCACTGCAAGTCCCGGGCGCTTGTCTACCAGGAGGATATTCTCATCCTCGTATACAATATTTAATTTGGGTGTGGCAACGGTGAGGTAAGCATTGTCCTCACGTGGCTTATCAAAGAACTCATCATTGATATACAGCTGCAGCACATCACCGTCTTCCAGCCGTGTGTCACGCTCCGCCCTGGCGCCGTTGCGTTTAATTCGCTTGATGCGGATATATTTTTGCGCCAGGGATGCCGGAAGCAGCGGTACTGCCTTGGCAAGGAAGCGGTCTAAACGCTGTCCTGCATCGTTGGCGCCGATGGTAAATTCCTTCATGTTACTGTTCTCCGTCTTGGAGGGCAGAGAAATGGCTGTTCATCTGCTCTGTAAATTCCTGGGCAGGATTGTATCCCATCTTCCGCTGACGGTTATTCATAGCCGCCACCTCAAGGATCACCGCCAGGTTTCTACCCGGGGTGATGGGAATGGTATTTTTCGGCACTTTCACATCCAGCAGTTCCTCGTACTGGTCTTCCAATCCCAGGCGGTCATAGACCTTCTGCTGATCCCAGGGAACGATGTTCACCACCAGGTTGATCTCGTTTTCCGCCTTAACGGCGCCCATACCGAAAAGCTTTGCCACATTAATAATACCGATACCACGCAGTTCCACGTAGTTACGGATCACCGCAGGGGCAGTGCCAACCAGCGCACCTTCGGAAATCTTGCGGATCTCCACCGCATCGTCTGCGATCAGTCTATGTCCACGCTTTAAAAGCTCAATGGCGGCTTCGCTTTTGCCAACACCGCTTTCGCCCAAAATCAGCACGCCTTCGCCGTAGACCTCCATAAGCACACCGTGACGGGTAATGCTGGGTGCCAGAGCGGAACGCAGATAGGCGATCAGGTCGGAAACAACGTTACTGGTTGCCTTTTTACTGCGCAGAATGGTGATGTTATGCTTCTGCGCCATTTCCAGGCATTCCTCGCTGGGTTCCATTCCACGGGCAAACAGCAATGCCGGGATCTTATAAGAAAACAGTCTGTCAAAAATTCTGGCACGCTCAACAGCAGAAAGCTTCTGCAAGTAGCTGATCTCCACATTGCCCACCACCTGCAGGCGCATGGGCTCAAAATGATCATAGAAGCCTGCCAGCTGCAGACCGGGACGGGCCACGTCCACCACAGTCAGACGAATCTTTTCATAATCCGTTGCTGCGAAAGCAACCTCCATTCCAAATTCCTGCACAAGAGAGCGCAGCGGTACGCTGTGAATATCATTCATTTTTCTCTCACCTCTTGGAATATATTATACTATTTAGGGGAAAGAATAGCAACAAAAAATAAAATTCATTTTTTTGAAAAAAACACTTGCTTTTTTTAGAAAAGTTTGGTACAATACTTGAGCGCCTGATTTGGGCGTAGTTTTTGAGTAATCATTTCGGATTGGAGGTGCAGTGAATGGCGAAGTGTGATTACTGTGGTAAGGGCGTTACTTTCGGTATTAAGGTCTCCCACTCCCACAGACGTTCCAACAGAACATGGAAGCCCAATGTCAAGCGGGTCAAGGCCATTGTCAACGGAACTCCGTGCCATGTGTACGCTTGTACCAGATGCCTCCGTTCTAACAAGGTTGAGCGTGCAGTTTAATCCGGCAAACATTTAATTTCGGCATTGCGCATGGCGCGATGCCGATCTTTTTTCTCCTGATACAAAAAGCCGGTGCGGAAACTCTTCCGCACCGGCACTTTTTATTCTTTGTCTTTTTTGAAGAGATTGGTCTTCCGCTCCTGCCCTTTTATAAGACGGACAATGTTCTGTCTGTGCATAAAGGTTGCAAGCAGGCCGGTAAACACACCGCAAATCAGCACGGTCAGGTTATCCGTGTGCAGCACTGCAAAGCCAATGCTGAAGGTAATGGCCGCCAGCACAGAACCGAGGGACACATACCAGGTGATAAAATAAGCAATGGCAAACACAGCCAGGATCAGCAGCGCAATGCGCCAGTCCACAACCACAGCCACAAACAGCCCGCTGAGTATACCCTTGCCGCCCCGGAACTTCAAGAACACCGGGAAAGCGTGGCCCAGGATCACCGCAGCGCCACCCAGGGCAGCGCCGGTCCGGAAGCCCCCATGTTCCAAAAACAGAATGCCGCCAATCACGCAGGCAAGCACAGCCTTTCCTGCATCCATTACGATGACCATTGCAGAGTGTGCAGCGCCGTAGCTTCTTATAAAATTGGTAAGTCCGGCATTGCCGCTGCCGTGGCTGCGGACATCATCGCCCATCAGCTTGGACACGCACACAGCGCCGTTCAGGTTACCCAGCAGATAACCGATAACCAATGCAAGGATATAACGAAGCATACCTTACTCCTCCTTGTCACCCTTCTGACGAATGGTGATACGAACCGGTGTTCCCTTCAGTCCGAATACCTCACGGATCTGATTTTCCAGATAACGCTGGTAGGAGAAGTGGAACAGTCTTGCATCATTACAGAAGATCACGAAATGAGGCGGCTTTGTACCTGCCTGGGTCATGTAGTAGATCTTCAGGCGGCGACCCTTATCGGTGGGCGGCTGAACACGGGCGGTAGCCTCTGCCAGCACGCTGTTCAGCGCGCCGGTGGTGATACGGCTGGTGTTCTGCTCGTAGACCTCACGGATCACGGTGAACAGCTTGTCCACACGCTGACCGGTCAGTGCAGAAAGGAACACCACCGGTGCGTAGGTCATGTAGCTCAGGCCATCACGGACACCGGCTTCCTTATCACGCATGGTGTTGGTTTCCTTCTCCTCCACCGCATCCCATTTGTTCACAACAATGATAGCAGCCTTACCGGCTTCATGCACAAGACCTGCGATCTTGGTGTCCTGCTCGGTGACACCTTCGTTGGCGTCCACCAGGATCAGACACACGTCTGCACGCTCAATGGCATTGATGCTGCGCATATTGGAGTAACGCTCAATCATATCGTCAACCTTACTCTTGCGGCGCATGCCTGCCGTATCAATAAAAATATATTTGCCGGTCTCATTTTCAAACTCGGAGTCAATGGCATCCCGGGTAGTACCTGCCACATTGGAGACGATCACACGCTCCTCGCCCAGGATGCGGTTCAGAAGACTGGACTTGCCCACATTGGGCTTACCCACGATGGCAACCTTGATCGTGCCGTCATCCTCTTCCTCTGCCTCTGCCTCGGGCATATTCTCCAGGCACCAGTCCAAAAGATCGCCGGTACCGTGACCGTGGACAGCGGAAACCT
>JAFYNQ010000016.1 GCA_017548065.1 Oscillospiraceae bacterium | reverse complement strand
GGCTGCGGGGATCACTTCCTGAGCGACAGCGTAGTCGCACAGTGCGCAGTGCTGACCCTCGGTCAGGCCTGCTTCGGTGCAGGTAGCAGCAACAGCCTTGTCAATCACGATAGCGTGACCGGCTGCAGCCTCTTCGTAAACATAGGTATGCTCACAGGTGGGGCAGACAATGGTAACAGTGCCGGCCTCTTCGCAGGTACCTTCCTTGGTGGTAGCGCCGTCAACAGCCAGGTGCTTCACAGTGTAAGCATTCTCGCCGTTTGCAGTAGCAACAGCCTCGCCGTAGGGAACGAATGCAGTGGGATCAAAGCCTTCTACTGTGCCGTTGTACAGAGCCAGCTGACCTTTGCCTGCAGAATGCAGTGCAGGAATCTTAGTAGCATCGCTACGGATGGTGCCGTCAAACATCTTGAAAACAGCAGCCGCATTGTCGTTCAGGTAGATCTCTTCGCTGCCCTTTGCAGCAGTACCGCCTTCAATCAGGCCGCCGTTCATAATCACCGTACCGCCGCCGATACGGATGTTGCCGCCGAAGTTTGCAGCAGTACCGTTGGCCACGGTGGTATTGTTCAGGGTGATGTCAGAGTTGGCATTACCCATGTAAAGGTTGCCGCCGCCGGAGCTCTTGCTGTCAACAACAGAGCCGCCACGGATGGTGCAATCTGTAAAAATCAGATTTGCAAAGCCTGCAATGCCAACATTGCCGCCCCAGCTGTTGGCTTCACCGTTTTCAATCACAGTGTTTTCAAAAGTAACGGTGCTGCGCAGAACAGTGCCGTTGGACAGAACTCTGTCGGAGCCTGCCACGTAGATGTTGCCGCCGAAGGCCTCATCCTGGGTAGCCTTACCACCGGAGATGTGGGAGTTCTTAATGGTGATCTCACAAGGTGTGTAAACGGTGACAACACCGGTATCCTTGTTGGTAACTGTGGTATTGGTAGCATACATAGCGCCGCCATTGCCCACAGATTCACAGTCAATAACGGTCAGGCCGTCAATGGTAGCCTTGGGGCCGCCACTGGTCCAGCCGTTGTTGCCGAAGTACAGTGCGCCGCCCACGCCGGTAGTAGCCTTACAGCCGGTGATGGTGCCGCCGGTAATCGCAACAGTACCTCTGCCCCAAACCATAAGTGCGCCGCCGTTGGGAGCTTGGCAATTGGTAATACTGGTGTTGACCACATTCATAGCAACATCACGCTTGTTTGCATAAACGTAGAGAGCGCCGCCACGGCTGGTTGCTACGGTATTTGTAATTTCGCAATCCGTCAGGTTGACTGCGCCGTTTTCCAAAACAGTCGCCACACCACCGTGGGTTGCGGTACTGCCGGTGAAGGTACAATTTGTAGCATTGATAACGCCATACTCAGCGCCCAAAACACCACCGTTGGTGGCAAAGCTGCCATTGAAGGTGCAGTTTTCAACATTTACCGTTGCAGCAGTGGAAGAAGCACCGATGGCACCACCGACATAAGCAACACCGCCGTTGAAGGTGGTATCGGTAATGGTGGTAGTGCCGCCCAGAGCAGCCACGATGCCGCCGTAGTAAATGCGGTTCTTTTCTGTCTCAACAGTGGTCTCGCTGCTGGCAGTGAAATTACAGTTCTTGATGGTCAGGTCGCCGGCATTGGAAATCAGGCCACCTGCGCCATACTGATAGCTTCCGTCAGTCTTATAGGAACTCTTGCTGTTGCTGGTGTCGGAGGTGATGGTCACATTCTCCAACATGCCACCACAGTTTGCAGAATAGCTGAAGATCTTACCGTTGCAGGCAAAGGCACCGGTATTATTGTCGGTAACGGTGACATTCTTAACATTCAGGTTACCCACGCTTACCAGCACCAAGCCGCCATGCTGGGAGGTAACTGCCACATTGTTTACAATTGTACCGTTCTGGATGGTGAAATCAGATTCACCGTAAACACCAAAGATACGGTTCTTGTAAGTACCCTGGTTAATGGTCAGGGTGTTGCCACCCAGATCCAGTACCAGATCCATTTTGACAGGATTGGTGTAACCGATGGTGATCAGCGCATTCGTGGAGAATGCCACATCCTGGGTCAGCTTCACATAAGCTGTGCTGTTGGCATAAGTGGTCATGAGCTTGGACTTATCCTTGCCGCCAAACCACTCCTTCCAATCATCTTCGCTTGCAATTTCAATCCACTGAACATCTTCAGGGATCGTTTCATTTGTTTCGGGCTCTGTGGTCTCGTCAGCATAGACAGCAGGGATCATAGACAGAACCATGATCATTGCCAGCACAAAGCTCAAAAGCTTTTTCAGATTCTTTGCCATTGTTTTTCCTCCTAAAAATTCGTTTTGTCATCCTATTCGGACGACCTGGCTCACATATTCTACCACTAGAATGGCAAAATTGCAACGGGAACACCGTGTTTTATACGTACTGCACAATTTACCCACTCCGTTTTTGTGGAATCTGCCACAAAGCAAATTCCCCGTCCTGCTACGCAGAACGGGGATATTTGTCAGTTTGTGCCGACTTTACTGTCTTTTCGCTTGTCTTCCTCGGAAAGCGCAGCAAAGGGAACCAGGTCATGGTGCCGCTTTGCCAGGTCATTACGGCTGGCTTTGTCACGGCTGCCGCTGTAGACATAGCCCTCGGTACGCATATAAGCATTCCAACGGCGATGCTCCAACACCTCAATGATATCCCGTTCCTCCACCGTCAGCTCCCCTTCCTTCTTGTTTGCACCGGGGATGCCGCAATGGATCCTTGCCTTCATATGGATGGCAGAAGCCACAGAGGAGCGGTAGTTATACTCATAGGTCCAGAATTCCTCTTCCTTGCCCCACTTCAGGTGACGGCGCAGTGCATCCTCCTCCAGCTCGGAGTTCAGCAGTACCGCCTCACTGCAGGCAGTTTCCAGATCGCCAATGAAGGTGATGTCGTAGGACTGACCTCTGTAGTTCTTAATACCGGTCAGGACTGTCTTCTGGTGAGAATTATGCACGATGGCATTGATCACCGGGGTACAATCCACCTGGGCAAAGTAGGTACGCAGATCCACAGCCGTGTCAATATTGGCGCTGTCAGCACCCAAAGCCACCACCACATAGGTGGCGTCCTCCAGTGCCTGAATACGACGCACAAACTCTGCGCTCTTCACATCCACACCACCGTTGACGGTAATGCTGTACTGTGCCTCGCCCGGAATATTGGTGCCGTTAAATTCTTTGCGCATAAGCTCCGGCGCCAGCGCCATGAAGCGAGCCTCCGCCTGGGGATCTTTGTCAAATACATGGATATCCAGCACATAGCCGTCCATCTGACCAAACCAAGTCAGCGCCTTGACCACCTCGGTGCCGTAGCGACCCATGCCCACAACAACAGCGCAGATGTGCTTGTTGCCGTCCACGCCTGCCTTGGCAGAGTCAAAGAGGACATTTCCCTGCTCATACAGCAGTCGGTTCACAAGAGAACGCACCTCATTGATGCGGCGAACCTTGACCTTACCCTTATCCATAGCGGAAAGAAGCATTTCACTTTCTGTCTCGCCGGAGAACAGATACACGTGGGTGTTATCCCGTGTTTTGTAGGTTTCCACCAGTTCCACCGTGCGCTCCAGGTTTTCCGCAGGATCTTCCGCAATTGCAAAGAACCGCAGCTGGCGCTTGGGGGAATACAGCTTGAAGCCGATTTCCACAACGCCCTTGGAGAACAAAATGGCTCCCAGCTTCTCCGCACGCTCTGCCAGTTCCTGGGAGGACTCTGCGGAAACACTGCCAAAGGCAATGGCTGCCTTGGGGTGATTTTTTCTGATATCTGTTGCCAGCAACAGAGAGCGCTCGTTCAGCTGAGAGAATACATATGCGTCCCGATTCCACAGCAGAGACAGACGCAGCTGTGCAGAAAAGTTCTTAAAGAGAGATACCGCAAAGCCGAAGGTGAAGAAGGGTGCTATCACCATCAGCGCCACCAGCAGTACACGATAGACGACCCAAAAATCACCTGCCTCTTCGCAGGTGATGCCCACAAGCAGTTCGTCCTCGCTGCCAATGGCGAAGATGCGCATGGCATTTACAAAGGCATACAAAACCGCTGTTGCACCTCTACCGGCACCTTCTGACACCAGCAGATAGCAAGCCGGATAAAATGCGATGGTTGCAGTTACCAGCACACCGGCAAACAGCACATAAAAAGGCTTCAGCTTATTTCGGAACAAAGCCGCCACCAGCACAAAAAGCGCAACGGCGCACAAAGAGAGAACAAAACCGGTCTCCCACATACTTATCACTCCAAATCTCAATTCATATCCATGGTAACCGGAGACTCCTCCTGCAACAGTTCTGTTGCAAAGGCCTTGAAATCTCCACCGGGATTCTGTGTTTTATAAACGTCATGGATATCCAGATACTTGCGCAGCTTACCCAGGCAGGCAGAGCATCCGCGTATATGTCCGGTTACATTTTTACAAAATCCCAAAGATGCTTCGTTCATCTCATCCATGGTTACATAGCTTATGATCTCTTCCGCACTCAGATGCTTCATGGTTATGCCTCCTTCCCGTCAGCCGACTTTTGGGCCTTCGGGGATTTTGTTTCATCCTGCATCTTGCGTTTTATCAGTTCATTCATTCTGTTCACCCAGTCACTAATGGATTTTTTGCCGCAAGGCACACCGTTCTTTTTCATAAAGAAATCTCTGTAGCGTGCATTACCGTAGGACACACCGTCCTGCCATTCTTTTCCCAGTGCCGCCGCCAGGGAGGCTCTGTGTTTTTCGGAAATATTCAGCCAGGGGATCCCATCCGCCTGCTTCAGGATGAAACCGTACATTTCAAACAGCGTTCTGTTTTCAAAGAACCTCAGCATGATCTCATTGGATTCCAGCTTGGAGACATTGCCACTGACGATCACAACGGCCTGCGCCAGCCAGGTCAGCACCTTATAGACACTTGCACGGGCATCCAGCACGATCCCGGCTGCCTGCTGCAGCTTCTCCAACCCGGGAAGGTTGAGTTCTGCGCTGGGATCCACGATCCCACCCAGGCCGTCGGGGTCTGTGCCGTCAAACCGTGCGTTGCGCTTTCTTGCCTCATTGGCAAAGTCCTTTTTAATATTCTTTGCCACCTTGAAGATCCAGTCTTCAAAGCCTTCAGGATCATCGTTGATTTCGCCCACTTCTCCACGCAGCAGGAAATGGGTCACGGTTCTGGTCATCAGCCGGATCTGAATCTCCTGCATGATGTCATGCTCGCACTCCTTGTCGGTCAGCGCAGGGTCTTCCATGCACCACTTTCTCACGCTGTGGCGAAGTGTCTTTTCCGCAATATGGCAAAGCATCTCAAAAGAGACTTCTTCATCAAACAGAAGCTGCTGCACCATAGTATCAAATTCCGAACGCGTAAACTGCACAGTTATCACTCTCCCTTCCATGTGCATACATACATTAAGTAAGGGCATTATATCCTTTTTTGCATTGGCGGTCAAGTTAAATTTCTGTGCTTCTCCCCCGGCAACTTATGCAAACAATGCATCAAAGCAAGCTATCAGCCGCTTGCGATCCATCGTTTCCCGTCGCTCCATCAAACGCTTGCGAAGCATCATTTCTTTGAACGCTTCCACGGTTTTTCTGTTCACGCGCAAAAAGTAAAAGCCGTCCCAAAAAAAGATAAGCTTATGCCGCAGCAGGATCTCCACCGCCTCCCGGGTATCGCTTTCGCCCCGTACCGATTTTTCCAGGGTGCCGAAATCTGCACCCTCCGCAGGCTCCTCCTGCAGCCGATTCATCACGATCTGGCAGTCGTTGGTAAACGCATCCACCAGTTCGCCCACTTCTGTTCTCTCCAGCTCCCGCAGGAACAGTGCTGTTTTCACCACTTTGTAGCCGAAGGCCTTCTCTTCCCCCAGCCAACCACGCTTCTGCAGGTAGCCTACCAGCTGCCGTGCCTCGGAATAGGTCAGCGCCAGTTCCTTCTGCAGCCAGCCAATACTGACGGTATTTTGCTGCCTCAGCATTTCCTGCAGCGTCATTGCATTGATCTGTGCCATCACGCCACCTCCATTAAAATTCCAGCATCTGCTTCACCCGGTTTGCCACCGGCCCCTTGCTTTGGGGTGTGTAGGTATACTTTTCATCCATAAACCGCACCAGACTTTTCCACTCCCCGGGGTCGGTTTCCGCATCCGCAAACTCGGGGCAGGTGTAGCTTCTTTCAAAGTAAGACCACAGCACATCCTCACGCATCTGCGTTACGATGCAATCTCCCACCGGGAGCTTCGTCAGGGCACTGACGGGAACAAGCGCCACCGTATCCTTTTCATACCGCTCAATGGTCTCGCCGGAGCCATTGAGGGCGGAGGTGGGTGCGATCACCGTCTTCTTTCCGCATTCCTCGGAAAATTCCCGTTTCGTCTCCGGGTTGTTGGTGCCGAAGAAAATATGGGTATTCAGGTTGTCTTTTATAATGTCTGCCGTTTCCTTGCCGTACACATTGTTCAGCTGGGCATAGGATTGCAGGATCAGCAAAAACCACACGTTTCTGCCGCCGCAGGCAGAGATCACCTTGTCAAAATCATTGAATTTCGGCAGGTTGCCGAACTCATCCAGCAGGAAATAGAAGGGTCGGGAAAGTCTCGTTCCCTTCTTACGTGCCAGGGCGATCAGTTCTGTGTAGAGATTGGTCAGGAACATGCTGATCATCTCATAGTGCAGGCTCTCCTCGTCTTTGTAGAAAACGAAGATCACCGTAGGCACGTCCCCGTCCAGCTCCTGCATTTCAAATGTATTGGTGCAGGTGATCCGTCTGACAGCGGTGTCACGGAACTTATTCATAATTGCGCAGAAGCAGGAGCTGATGCAGCGTCGGGTAGTCGCCGCCTGCTCAATGATGCATTTTCTTGCCAGTTGGTGTGCCTTGGAGGTGGTGATGTCCCTCCTGGTGAAATAACCGCCATCGTAGTCGCTGTCAGAATCGGTGAAGCCGTCCACAATACGGATGACTGTATCAAAGGAGAAGCTGTCCTCGGTGATACCACCGGCCACGCTGTCCTCCAGCATGCCGTAAATGACCGCCTTCAGCAGGTCACGGGCTGAGTCCTCCCAGAAGGGGTCCTTGGAATTGATGGAAGGAACTACCGACTGACACAGTGCGGTAATGCCCTTTTCCGTCTCGTCCAGGTATCGCTCCCTCTGTTCATTGATCACACGGGAAAGCTCCCGATGATCCTTGTAGGTAACACCCTGGAAACGGTGGTAGAACCCCTCTTCCGTCTCCACCAGCTCCACCTGCCGCTCCACCTGCAGGTAGTTCTGATAGGATCTGTAGTATTTGGTCAGGGGATTCCAGCAGTCGCTGTGGATGTAATTTGTAAAGTCCAGCAGCAGCACACGGTAGCCCTGGCGGATAAACTTCCGGGCATTGGCACGATACAGCTCCTGTTTGGGATCGCTGATAACCATACTGGGCTTATTCTTTTTGTTCAGCAGCACGTTCAGGGTAGGGATCACATAGCCCGTGGTCTTGCCGCTTCGGGTAGCGCCGATGGCAAGCAGGTGGGTATCCGGGGTGAAGGAGACCTCCAGTTCTCCTTCACCGTCTCTGCGGATACAAAGAGGAATACCGTCAATATTTCGGGATGCCAGGTCACTGTATTTCACCGTGGTGTCACGGTGGGTTTCCACAAATTCTTCCGCTGTTACCAGCTTGGCATTTTCATAATCCTTGAAAAGCTCAATACTCTTCATTACAGCCACCTCCAAGATAACCAAATTCACGCTTATTCCTGCGGATGCTCTGCTGATCGGACACCGTCCGCAGCGCCTCTGCGGTGATCACCGACTCCTTGTGGAAGGCCGCACGCTTCAGCGCACCGTCCAGCAGCAGCACGATCTGTCCCGTTTTAAAGGGTGTCAGGAAGTCTCTTCCCTCTGCCTCCAGCTTTGCGCTGCCGATGCCGAAGGACTTTGCACGGCTTTCAAAAACCGTCTCAATCATGCGCTGCTTTTCCTCCTGGGTAATGGGCGCTGTCCAAAGCACGTCGCACTCCCTTGCCAGGCGCTTTGCCGCAGGGTTCACCCGGGAAGCAAACAGCACCAGAAGCACATCGGACAGATCCAGGGACACCGTAGGCACCAAAAGCTTGAACTTCCGTCTGTAGCCGTAGTCCAGCAGTTTTGCCAGTGCTTCCAGCTCTGCCTCGCCCATTTCGTCACAGTGCTTTACCAGGAACACTGTGTGGGTCTGCTTTGTCTCCGACAGACCACGGAGCAGGAAGTTTTCCTTTCCTTCTGCAAAATCCGCTCCCGTCAAGGTGCCGGCATCAATTTCAATAACCTTGTTGCTGCCGGAGAAGCCTGCCTTCAGGGCTTCTGCGTACATCTCGGGGATGTATTCGTCATCGCCTGCCACCAGCAGGGGGCGGTAGCCGCCGGGGATATGCCCGGTGGCAGGGTAAATACCGCAGAAGACCTTGTCCAGTTCTTCCGTACGGGGAAGCGGAATGTTGCTTGCCAGGCTGCAGTCAAAGCTGTAGCCGGCGTCCCGCTTTGCGTCAAAGGGGATATCCAGCAAGGCACCGATGGTTTCGGGCTTGTTGTTCAGCAGCAGCTTCTCCTTGTCCTCTGCAGACAACAGCTGGGAGAAAGCAATCTTGGCAACGCTTCTGTCATAGGTGTCACGCTTCATCAGCTTCATGCCGAAGGCGGTTTCCAGCATATCCGCCACGGGATCCTTCACCGGCTCGCCGCTGTAGCCGGTCTGCCGACAGATGTGGGAGAACACTGCCTTCCGGTCCGCACTGCGAAGGACGGTATACAGGGTATTGTAATAGGTTTCCCGATTCTCCGGGTCATAGGCGATGCCCATCAGGTTTCCGAACAGGTGATTCCACTTGGCGCACAGCCGCAGACGCTTCCGGGCGCCTGCTCTGTCACGGCAGACACAGATGCCGTTGTACTCCATGTAAGCCAGCATCACCATGGCATCCACGTCGCCGTTCATTGCGGTGTTACTCAAGGTGTCACGGATCATGTCATCGGTGAGATTGCACACCTTATCAAAAAGCTTTGTCTTGATGCGCATTGCCTCCTGCTTTCTTGCCAGGATCACACGGTCTGTTTCTGTAAGCTCCAGGCTTTGCCCACTCTTTCGGGCAAATTCAATGGTTCTGCACAGCCGTTCATAGGCGGCGCTGTCGGTAACGCTCTTGAAAGGCTCTTCCTCCGCCGCACGGAAGAAGCGGTCTGTCTCCTCCCAATCGGGAATGCAGAACACTCGGGTCAGTTCTGCGTAAATATTTTTTCGGGTGTCCTCCTCCAGGTATTCCCCACAGATGGCATCCATAAGAAAATACTGAGTCAGTAAGGGTTCAATCAAATAACTTGCTGTCTTTTCCATAGGGTCAGCCCTCCTTTGCTTTGATGCCCGCAGGTGTCAGCACATGGTCCACAAGACCGTATGCCATGGCCTCCTCTGCTGTCATGGTGTTGTCTCTGTCCGTGTCCTTTGCAATGCACTCCACGGACTTGCCGGTATTCATGGCAAGAATGGAATTGAGTCTCTTTCTTGTCTGCTCAATATGCTTTGCCGCAATGATAATATCCGATGCCTGACCTTGGGCGCCGCCCAGGGGCTGGTGGATCAGGATCTCGGAATTGGGAAGCGCAAAACGCATGCCCTTGCTGCCGGAGGACAGCAGAAACGCTCCCATGGAAGCCGCAAGTCCCACGCAAATGGTGCGCACCTTGCAGTCCAGCATATTGATGGTGTCGTAGATAGCAAGGCCATCTGTCACAGCGCCGCCGGGGCTGTTGATGAGCAGTGTAAGTACACGTTCTTCTTCAGGCAGGTTTTCTTCCAGCATTTTTTGTTCGATATAGTGCATTTGGGGAATCACCCGTGCTGCCATGGCTGTATTCACCGGGCCAAACAGATAGATCTGATTCTTGCTCAACAGATACTGGTCGGACAGCACCTCTGCGGTTTGGATCTGATTGGACATATTATTTCCTACCTTTCTCTCTTCAATATTCTTTGCACATACTATAACGGGCCTTGCGCCCACTTTTCGCAGCAAAGAAAAGATTTTCCAAAAATCCCTGCATTGACAAAGAGAGTTGTTTTTAGTATGCTTGTAGTAGACCATATATAATAATGTAAGGAGGTTATTTCATGAAAAAGCGTTTTACTTTATTAATCGTATTTATTTTGGTGGCTTCTTTACTCTTCGGCTGTGGTGCAGAAAGCGGTGCTATGAAGGACACAGAAAATGCCTTACCTATGGAAAATATGGGTACAGCCGACATTTCCGGAAGCACCGGCAGCGGTGCGCTTCCCCAGGCAGAAAACCAAAAGCTGGTACGAAAGCTGCGACTGGAAGCAGAGACAGAAGACCTGGACACGCTGCTTGCTGCCATTGACGAGAAGATCACCGCACTTTCCGGCTATGTGGAAGCAAGAGATGTGTATAACGGCAGCCAGTATTCCGGCAGGCGCTACCGCAGCGCTACCATGACCGTACGCATCCCCGTGGCGGATATGGACAATTTTGTCTCCCATGTGAAGGAAAGCAGCAATATCGTCTCCAGCAACGAAACCGTGGACAACATCACCCTCACCTACGTTGCCACACAAAGCCGCATCACCGCTTTGGAAACAGAGCAGGCTCGTCTTTTGGAGCTGCTGGCGCAAGCGCAAAACATGGAAGACCTGCTGACCATAGAAGCACGGCTCACCGATGTGCGCACAGAGTTGGAGGAGTACACCTCCCAGATCCGACTCTATGACAACATGGTGGACTATGCCACCATCACCCTGAACATTAACGAAGTCCGTGAATACTCTGTTCCCGAGGAAGAACCGGAGACGGTTTGGGAGCGAATCGGTACCGGATTTGTTAAGAGTCTGAAGGGTCTCGGCAATTTCTTTGTGGAGCTGTTTGTATTTATTATTGTGGCAAGTCCCTATCTGCTGCTGATCGGTGTCATCGCATTTATTATTGTTTTCTTCTGCCGCAAAAAGAAAGCGAAGAAAACCGCCAGTCAAAAAGAAGAAAAAGAAAACTAACCGGGAGAACCTATGAAAAAGCTTATCTGTTTGTTACTTGTTATGCTGCTGCTTTGCGGCTGCGCCCCCAAGGGAGAGGAAGAATTCCAGATCGTATACCCCACCGTCTCCCCCACCGAGCCGGAATCAGCTGAGGATATTTTAGCCTATCGCCGTGACGTAGTGGAACAGGCTATGCGTGAGCAGTCCGCCATTTTGTGGACACCGGCAGAGACCTTCACCTATTCCCGTCGCAACAATTCCAAGGGTATCGTGTTGGACGAAGAGGAAACCCCCGGTGAGGTATCCACCTTCTATGCCGGAAGGATCTACCAGGGCATCCCCTACGCCCACGGCAGTGGCAGCTATTACAGCTTCCTTTCCTTTGCCACTGACCAGACCGAAGACGGTGTCTACACCCTGACCGGTCTTACCGACCAGTTGCTCACCGGTTCTGCCGGTAGCCGTGAGAACCGCCGGGCACGAATCGGTAACGATTGCGCCGACCAGCTGTTTTGGGCATGGAGCAGGATCTCTCCCTCTATTCAGTTCGGCTTCACCGGCAACATGACCGAGTTCTACGGTTGTCTTAAGGTAGGCGATTATGAATATACCGGCACCAATTTCTCTGCTGAGAATAACACCAAGGATATTGTCAAGGCAAACGGCGAGCAGCGGATGTTTGCCGCCTATGCGCAGCTGCAAAAGGGTGACGGCATGGTGTTGATCACAAGAAGCGGCGCAGGTCATGCCGTAATGGTGGTGACCACCAATCCCGTTTATTTGGAAGACGGTACCATTGACGGCGAGAAAAGCTACGTGACTGTGCTGGAACAGACCTCCGGCGAAGAGGAAAAGGCAGAACCTTATTTTAATGAAGAGCTCCAGCAGCTGGTCTACCCCTGCGAGATCATGGACAAGGAATGGACCTATAACACCCTATTCAAGAAGGCCTATCTCCCCGTGACCTGCAAGGAGCTTGTTGACCCCAGCCCCCTGCCGGAGGCTGCCATTACGGATTATACCGATGCGCCCACCTACGAAAACATGTTTGCAGGTATTCTCACCGCCAATTACCGTTTTTCTTCTATCACTGTGACCATTTCCCAAAAAGGAAAAACCGTGCAGGAAGCCACCTGCTTCGGTCATCAAAACGAAATGTACGAGTTCAATCTTTACCGCTTCACCAGTGGGGTGGAAAAGGATGTTATGCAAGGATACATTGACAAAGATGCGCTTGCACCCGGTACATACCAGTGCACCTTCACCGCAAGGATCTCCACCGGCGATAATATTACATTCCGTGATTTTACATTTGAAAAATAAGAATGACCCCGACCAAATGTGATATGCACCCCAAAAGTGTCTAACTTTTGGGGTGCATATCAGTCATTCTTATTTTGTGACAATTCTGTTTTATTCAACCACAAACCACGCATTGATGATTTGGAAGGATCGGGTTTCTGCGTTGTAGCGCATTACAGAATGCGCCCAACCGAAGAAATCCGCATGAGAGAACAGACTGGTATACTGGGTGCATTCCAGTTCCCACACGCCATCGCCATCCACATCTACCGGCTTGAAGCCCAGAAAGCTGTCCACCCAAAGGTCACGGTCGATAACCGTACCGTCCTTATTGTACCAGCCCTCAAAATAAAGGTCTTGTTTGTTTGTAACCGTAAAGATTTCCCGGTAGCCGGTAATGCTGTTTTGGATTTCAAACTGTCTGTTTTCCAAAAGCTTCACAGAAAACCCGGTGTCTGTCAGGTCCCCGTTTTTCACGGAGCAAAACAGTTCCTGCAGTTTGCCGTCTTTATAATCAAAGACCCAGGAACGGTACTGTCCCGCACCGCCAAAGAAATCTACAGCCTCCTGGACGATAATTTCTTTGTCTGTATCTCCATCCACATCTGCAACGGCAATTTCACCGGTAACACAATCTGTTTCACCGATTTTCCACAGATCTACCGCTGTGACAGTTTCCTCCGCCGCCACCAGCAAATAGTGTCCATCTCTCCTGCTTCCTGCGCCGTCATCCGCCAGTAAATACACATCACCACTGACAGCTTCCTCTACAGAAACATTCGATACGCAATCCCGGACGAGTACATTTTCCAGTCCCAGCTGAGGCAAATCAATGCGCATATCCGTTTTCGGGTTAAAGGTTGCGCTTTCTGCCGTCAGTTCCTGGTGGGCGCTTTGCTCTGTGGGTTCTGTGGTGACCGGTGCTTCCGGTGCGCCGCCGCAACCACTCAGCAAAATGCCTGCCAACAACGCTGCCGCCAATCCTCTTTTCATATCTCCACCTGCTTTCTATGATATATTTCATTCTATATTCATTTTTCTTATAGGTCAATACATAAAATCTATTTCGGTTGCATTCCGTGGTTTCATGTGCTATAGTGGTTTCAATGAAATGGAGGTGTCCGTTTTGGGAAAGAAGGTTTTGCTCTTTCGTTTTCAGCATGAGACAAACGCAATTTGCCCGGTTCCGGCGGATATGACCGCTTACAAAAAATCCTGCTTTGTGTTGGGCGAGGATATTATGAAAATCCCTCGCAGTGCAAGAGTGGAAGTGACCGGCGCTTTAAACGTCCTGGAAGCTTATCCGGATCTGGAGGTCGTTCCCGTGGTGAATATGTTCGCCAATCCCTCCGGCCCGGTAACCCGTGAGGTTTATGGCTATGTGGAAGACCTGCTTTTGCAGACCATCCGGGAGAAAGGCCCCTTTGATGGTGTGATGGCTCTGTTCCACGGTGCCATGGTAGCAGAGGGACATCCGGATGCCGAGGGCGATCTTTTGGAAATGCTGCGCTCCCAGCTGGGTTGGGACATCCCCATTGTCTCCTCCCTGGACCTGCATGCCAATGTGACAGAAAAAATGGCACGATGCGCCACCGCCCTTGTTCCCTTTGAAAATTACCCCCATACCGACGTTTATGACACCGCCTATGCCGCAGCGCAGATCTTTGCCGATGCCCTTTACGGCAAGGCAAAACCCGTTATGGCATGCCGCCGGATCCCCCACCTGATGCCCCTTTACCCCACCGAGCGGCAGGAAATCCGTCCGCTGTATGACCTGGCGCATCAGTTGAAAAGCCGTCCCGGTGTGCTGTCCGCCGGTTTTACCCACGGTTTCTTTGCGGCGGATATTGAAGAAATGGGCATGGCGGTACTGGCTGTTACCGACGGTGACGCTGCCCTGGCTGAAGAGTCCGCAACCCTTTTGGCAGAAGCCATCTGTGAGAGAAAAGATACACTGCAGGATGACTACCTGCCCCTGGATGCGGCGCTGGATATGGCCATGGAGCCGGGTGACGGCCCGGTGGTCATTGCCGACACCTCCGACAACCCCGGCGGCGGTGGCATTGGCAACACCACCCACATTCTCCGCCGTGTTTTGGAGCGCAATATGACCGGCTGCGCCTTTGCAGTCATCGTAGATCCCCAAAGTGTTGCGGCATGTGAAAAAGCCGGTGTAGGTGCTACGGTACAACTAAACCTGGGTGGCTGGAGCGATCCTGCTTATTCCGGCGGCCCGGTGGAGGTCACCGCCTATGTGCGGATGCTCACCGACGGCACGTATATCAACAAAGGTCTCATGGCTCAGGGCGCCACAATGAGAATGGGTAAGACAGCGGTGCTGAATATCCAGGGCAACACCGTGATCGTCACCTCCTACTCCTGGCAGCCTTATGACATAGAAGTTTTCTACAGTCACGGCATTAACCCCATGGATATGCGCCTTTTGGTGGTTAAGTCTTCTATCCACTACCGTGCCACCTTCGGCACAGTCGCCCGTGCCATGCTCCCCATCCCCATGCCGGGTTACATTGACCCCCGTCCCGAAAAATTCCCCTTCCGCACCTGGAAGGGTTAACAGAAAGGATCATCACTATGAAAACCAATTTGAACGGAAAGTACGCTATTGTCACCGGCGGTGGCCAGGGTCTGGGCGCTGCCATTGCCAAGCGCTTCATAGAAGAAGAGGCAGCCGGTGTTGCCATTTTGGACTACAACCTGGAAAAGGCACAGAACACCGCCAAGGAGATCGGCGGTAATGTGATCGCCATTGCCTGCGACGTTTCCAAGGATGAGCAGGTCAAGGCCGCTGTGGAGCAGGTACTGGCTGCCTTTGGCCGTATTGATATTCTGGTAAACAATGCCGGCATCATCCGGGATGCCATTTTCCACAAGATGACCGACGACCAGTGGCATCAGGTCATTGATGTGAACCTGAACGGTCTGTACTACTGCTGCAAGCACGTGGTTCCCCTGATGCGTGAGCAGTGCTACGGCAAGATCATCAACATCTCCTCCACCTCCGCCAACGGCAACCCCGGTCAGTGTAACTACTCTGCTTCCAAGGCAGCTGTGGAAGGCTTCACAAAGACCTTGGCTCGTGAGTCTGCCCGTAAGAACATCACCGTCAACGCTGTTGAGCCTGCTCATATTGATACCGAAATGCAGCGCAGCGTGCCTGCTGACATTCTGGAACGCAGCATCAAGGCCAACCCCTCCCAGCGCTTCGGCACACCTGCCGAGCTGGCAGCGGTCATCTTCTTCCTGGCCAGCGACGACTCCAGCTTCGTCAACGGCGCCATCATTCCCGTCTGCGGCGGTCTGCGCACTTAATTTACGGACACAAAGGAGGTTGCGATAATTCTTTATCGCAACCTCCTTTTGTATACGACTTGCAAATCAGCATGTTTGCTATATAATAAAAGCAGGAAAACAATCAAGGGGGATACAGTATGAAACGAATTTTATGCATGCTTTTGTGCTTTTCCTTGTCCATCGTCTTACTGGGAGGCTGTGCCCAAGATAAGAAAGCGGTTGCCGCCTTCTCTGTAGGTTATGGCAAAGCGGATATTTCTCCTGAATCATCTGTCTACTTGATCGGCTATAACGATCCCATTGAGGAACGTATGTCCACAGGCGTGGCGGAAAGATTGTATGCCACTGTCGTTGCGTTTACCGATGCAGAGGGCGAGACAGTGATTTTCATTGCTTGTGACCTGTTGTATGTATTAAGAGCGCAATCTGATCCCATACGGAAACAGATCTCTGCAGAAACCGGTGTTCCCTTCGACCATATTATTATCCATAGCTCCCATAGCCACAGTGGCCCCGATGCCGCTGATCACAAGTATTATCAGCTGCTGCAAGAGCGGATCCTAACCGCCGCAAAAGATGCGATGGCGGACAGAGCGCCAGCCCAAATGCAAACCGCCTTCAGCCGCCCGGAGGGGTATGTCTTTGTGCGGCACTACCTGATGAACGACGGCAGCTACCGCGGTGAGGGCGTGGGCGCAGTAAAGGACAGCGCCATCGGTCACACCCATAAGTGCGATAACCTGATGCAGCTTATAAAATTCACCCGGGAAGGCAAAAAGGACATCCTTATGATGAACTGGCGTGGTCATCCCTGGGGCAGTGATCCTATTCCCTACACCACTGCCACCAGCAACTACCCCGGTGTCATGCGTGCTACAGTGGAGAAGTCGCTGGATTGCCTGAGCGTTTTTGTTCTGGCCGCTTCCGGCAACTCCAACAACGGCTCACAGCTTGAATCCGAAAACCGTTTTGATAAGAATTATGTAAACCTAGGTGAAGCGCTGGGTCAGGAAGTTATAAAGACGGCAGAAAACTTCCAGCCTGCCAAAACAGATAATATTCAGCTTGAGGAGAATATACTCCTGCGGAACAACCTGCGAAACGGAAATAACTTCCAAGTTCCGGTGTATGCGTTCAGTATCGGTGATGTTGCCTTTATCACAGCGCCTTTTGAGACCTTTGATACAAACGAAGTATTTGTCAGAGAGGGTTCTAAATTCCCCATGACATTCTATGCGTCGGTGACCAACGATTGGCAGAGCTACCTGCCTACGCCTGAATCCTTCCCCTGGGAGCATCATTATGAGGTACGCATTACCCGTTACGAAGTAGGCATGGCGGAAGACTTGGCTGACCAGCAGCTGGCTATGCTGGACCGCCTATTTGAAGCTGCCGGTTATACGGAAGCTGAAAAAGCACCTGGCTATCTCACGCCGGAATTTGCGCCGTTCAGCGATGGCATAGAGTATATGAACCCTGTTCCCGGTCAACTGGATGCCGCCAAAGCGGTAGAAAATGGTTTCTATCAAGTGATCTTACTCACAGGCAATACCTTCAAAACTATGCTGGTCGCCGACAAGGAAACGGCAGAAAAAGTCCTCTCCCAAACATCCATGAAACTGCTTTTTGATGAGCAGAATGTAATTGTGGATATAGCGCCCTGAAAATTGCTTAATATAAAAACTATGGAACGACTCGGTCGTTCCATAGTTTTTATATCCCTTATATATCCAGATACTCATTGATCGTTTCCACCAGCTGTGGGACAGACCATGCGTCTTGTTGCAAGAGGCTGATGATCGTCTCTTGCTGGTTTTTTGTCAGCTTGTGGGCAGTGATGCGGCAGAACTTTTCAGAAAGCCAGGTGTAGCCGATATTCTCAAAGGCTTCGCCACGGGGTTCGTGGACACCGGACACCACTTCCCTGCCGCCTGTCAGCTTCATACGCACACGGCACAGACGCTTACCGGGAAACTGTGCATCCAGCTCCGGATCGCATTCAAATGCCAGCTTTTCCATCATGCGGTGTACTCTGGGGTCACCGGTCTCCTCTACCTGGGCAATGGAGAAGCCACCGTTTACAATGGCGGATGCCACAGGATACGCAATGTTATACTGCGCCTCGTCTGCGCTGGCAGGAATGCCCTTAGAAAGCTGGGTGGCTTTGAAGAAGGTCTCTACTGTAACCGCTTCGATTTCCTCCGGAGATACCTGATGCGCCTGCATTACGGCAAGGCAGGCATCAATGGCAGGATGTCCCCAACGGCAGCAAGGATAGGGCTTAAAGTACAAGTCCATGACTTGATGCTTTTCCCCCAGGTCATCCAGGTAGTGGGCGTATTCTTCTGCCTCCAGCAGGTGCTTATTGCCGGTAAAGCCGCAAGTATTTGCCGCCAGTGCCAGCTGTCCTATCATAACGCCAAAAGGTACGCCGTCTTTGTTCATAGAGGGGTACTCTACACTGCGGATACCAGGCACAAGCGGCGCATTGAACTCGGATACAGAAAGAGCATTGTTCAGCTGCTCTTTGGTAAAACCATAAATGCGACCAACACCTGCCACCACACCAATTGCGCCGAAAGTTCCGCTGGAGTGGGCATACTGATAGTAATCCATAATGGCAGCGCCCATGCGGATGGTGCTTTCATAGGCCACGTACAATGCCGTCAGAAAATCCGTTGCGCCCAGATTCTTTTCGTATGCTGCCGCCAGCAGGCCGCCGATGAAGCTGGTGCCGGGGTGGGCGCGGATAATATTATGTCCGTCATCAATGTCATAAGCATTGGAACTGTGACCCATAGCCGTTGCCGCACCGGAGACGGAAAACCGCTCTTTCGTGCCGATGGCGGCAACATTGCCGTCACGGAACAAAGCTTTTGCCAGTTTCACACCTACCTGAAACTGCCGGCTGCCACTGCCGGAGATCAGCGCCCCCAAAAGATCCAAAAGGCATCCACGCAGCCGTTGCTGCACATCGTCAGGCAGCTGCTGCCAACGTGTTTCCAGTATAAAATTTTCTAACTTATAATCTGTTACAAATTTCATTGTCTTACAGCTTCAGGAAGTTGTCACTTCTTGTGGTGGTGGCAGGCGGCGCAAAGTCCAGCTTGCGGTCAGCGATGCCCAAAATATCCTCGGGGCGGATCCAGGGACGATCCTGGATGGCAGAGGTCTCCTCATGGGTCAGGTAGCCCTGATAGGTAGTTAGGCTGCGGCGGATAAAGCCGTCGGAAACGCAAGCCTCGGTGACACCGTTATTCAAAATGTTCAGAAGCATGGGCAGTGTCTCTGCTGCCAGCGCCACGGTGGTGGAGTGTGCCACAGCGCCGGGAATGTTGGACACACAGTAATGCACCACACCGTTGACCACGTATCGGGGATTATCGTGGTGCGTCTCATGGCTGGACTCAATGGCGCCGGGGTCATCGTTGGAGATATCCACCAGCACAGAGCCGGGCTCCATCAGCTTCAGCATTTCCTTGGTGATCAAAAAGTCCTTCCGCTGCTTGGGCCACTTAACACAGTTAAGCACCATATCGGTCTGGGGCAACACGGAGGCAATGGTCTCCTTTGTGCAGAACATGGTATTGATATGATTCTGATACTTATCCCCCAGCATTTTCAGCGTGCCTACGTTGATATCCATCACTGTCACATTGGCACCCAGGGCATACAGCACAGACAGTGCGCCCTGACCGACGATACCGCCACCCAGAATCAGCACATTCATGCCCGGTGCGCCGGCAAAACCGCCTACAAACTTTCCCTTGCCGCCGTTGATGGTCAGCATGGACTCCAGTCCGAACAGTGCGCCCTGCTTACCGGCTGCCTCACAGTTGGGAGAGCCGTAGCGGTGGGAATCCTCTGCCGTGATGGCAATGCACTTGCTGTCCAGCAGCGCCTGCACCTCCTCCGGGTGACCTGCCGGGTGGATGCAGCAATAAACGATCTGTCCCTCACGGAGATAGCCGTACTCCGAAGGTTCAATTTCCTTAACCTTTGCCAGGAAGTCACAAGCATCCCACAGCTGCTTTGCACTGTCGCAAAGCTGTGCGCCTGCTTTTTCGTAAGCCTCGTCCCGGAAGCCTGCACCTTCGCCTGCGCCCTTCTGCACCAGCACCTTATGACCGGCCGCCACAATGGTAGCTACCTCCACAGGGGTGCAGATAACTCTGTTCTCGCCGACTTTAATATCTTTTAATACACCAAATACCATATTTATTTTCTCCTTATATTTTCTTAGTATTTTTTAAAGTTCTGAATATGTACCAAAGCCTTCGCCAAATACCTCACGGGCATCGCTTACGATTACAAAGGCATTGTCTCCGTCAATCTCCGCCACTACGGATTTCAAAGCGCTCAGTTTGGACGGTCTTACAGCACACATAAGAATTTCCCGTCCGCTTTTTGTATACGCACCTTTTGCCGGCACCAGCGTTGCACCCAATCCCAGCTTCATCAGGCTATCCCGAATTGCTTCACTTTTGTCGCTGATAATATATGCAAGCTTTGCGCTCTTCGTGCCGTATACCACCATATCCATTACCAAACTGCACGCATACATAGCAACTACACCGTAAAGGGCATTGTGAACATCTCCGAAGGTAAGAGCATACAAGCAAATAACCGAAACATCAATCATCAAACAAAGCTTGCCAACAGAAATGTTGCGAAAGCGATATTTCAGCAGTCTTGCCGCCAGCTCTGTACCACCGGTGGTTGCGCCCTTTAAGAACATCAATCCCAAAGAAACGCCCAGCGTCACACCGCCGTAGAGACAGGCAAGCAGCGGATCCATGGTTTGGAAATTCACCAGCATTGCCATCAGGTCAATGGCAACAGAGCTTACGGTAATGGCAAACACAGATGCCGCAAGCAGCATCCAGCCTTCCTTTTTAACGCCCAAAATCATAAGCGGTATGTTCATAACAAATATGGTCACACCCACAGGCAAATACGGCACTACATGGTGCAAAATCTGGGCAATACCGCTGAAGCCTCCCATCGGTAGCGCAATCGGCTGAAAAAAGCAATCAAAAGAAAAGGCATATAAAATACAGCTTATAAAAATCAGTCCGTAATCTTGAATTACGGTAAGTAATTTCTTTTTCATTATAACACCTCTTTTTTTATTATAGGAACACAAACAGGTATTGTAAAATTGATTATTTTATTATAATATATTAAGTAGATTAAATATTTTAGGAGGCAATTATGACCACTGCGGAAATTGAATCCTTTTTGGCCATCTGCCGTTACAAAACCATAACCCGGGCAGCGGAGCATTTGTTTATCTCCCAATCTGCATTAAGCACCCGGCTGAATACGTTGGAGCGTGATTTGGGTGGGCGGCTTTTTTATCGGCAGAAGGGCTGCCGGGAAATGATTCTGACACCCAAGGGAAAAGCCTTCTTCGCCCTTTCAGTGCAATATGAATCCATTGTTTCCCAAATGAACCGGCTTTGCAAGGAGCAGCATTTGTCTTTGCGTGTTTCTTCCATAAACAGCCTGGGTTCTTTTCTGCTGCCCTCTGTTTATGAAGCCTTCTTGCAGGAATATCCGGATGCAGAACTGGAGATTCAGGACAAAGAGCTTGCCCAGGCATATGTCAGCATCCAGCGTGGATTGACAGACATCGCCTTTACCACAAGAGATGCCGATGCGCCCGGTGTAAAAAGCATACATATTTTTTCCGAACCTATGGTGCTGATTTTTCCCAAAGCCTCTGCCACCACCACGGCCGTAACATTATCAGAGTTGTCCGGTCGCCAGGAGGTTTATGTTCCCTGGTGCGCCGCCTTTGAGCAGTGGCATCGGGAAGCATTTGGTTTCTGCGCCCAGCCGCAAATCAGCATTTCCATTATGGAGCAGCTGCGGCTTTTCATGAAACGCCCCGGCAGTTGGGCGATCGTACCCGTAAGTGTTGCCAACGGCATGCAGGAAGAAACTGTGATCGTCCCAACATCCCAACCGCTCCCCCACCGTGAAGTATACTGCAATATCGCAGATGGTGGCGAGCAGCCGACAGCGTTAGACCCATTCCTCACCTGCTTGCGAAATATTCTCTCCCGTGAGCCGCAAATTGAAATCAAATTTACTTTATTATGAGGTGTCACTATGGATGTTGTAACTTTAGGTGAATTGATGATTGACTTTACTTGTGTCAGCACAGACAGCACCGGATTCCCCACGATGGCTGCACATCCCGGTGGTGCGGTGACAAACTTTATAGCCACCCTTGCCAGGTTTGGTTGCAAAACGGCTATTCTGGGTAAAGTGGGCAATGACGCTTTTGGCAAGCTGATGATCCGCACAGTGCAGGATGCCGGTGTCGCCACGGGCGGTGTTTTGCTGGATGACAACAGCTTCACCACCATGGCTTTTGTGACATTGGACAGCAGCGGTGACCGCAGCTTTTCCTTTGCCCGAAAGCCCGGCGCAGATACCCAGCTGACCACCGAGGAGGTAGATCTTTCCATTATTAACAGCGCAAAGGTGTTTCATTTCGGCACTCTGTCCCTGACCCACGAGCCGGCACGCACTGCCACCCAGCGTGCCATTGCCTACGCAAAAGAAAAGGGCAAGCTGATTTCCTATGATCCCAACCTGCGCCTGCCGCTTTGGGATGACAAGGATTTTTGCAGACAACAGCTACTGTGGGGACTTTCCCAGGCAGACGTGGTAAAAATCAGCGACAACGAAGTGGAATTTCTCTTTGGTCTTGACCCCCAGGCAGGTGCAAAGCATATCCTGGAAAGTTTTGGCGTGAAGCTGGTATTTGTCACCTGCGGTGCTGACGGTTGCCATTTCCGCAATGCCATTGCCTCCGGCAACGTAGCAGCACCCAAGGGAATCACCGTGGCAGATACCACCGGCGCAGGTGATATTTTCGGCGGCAGCGCAATGTATGGTATTTTGCAAAGCCAAAAAGCCCCGGAGGAATTAACCGCCGCAGAGCTTACGAAAATCACCACCTTTGCCTGCACCGCCGCCAGCATTTCCACCATGACCCAAGGCGCGCTGTCCTCCATTCCCACTTTAGAAGAAGTAAAGGCATTTTTGAAATAAAAAGAACGGTCGGAATTCCGACCGTTCTTTTTTATAACTGCACTTGTAATTCAATGGGGTAGTGGTCTGACGGGTATTTACCATCAAACATTGTTTTCACGATTTCATAGCCGATGGGGGTAACGGCTTCGTTTACAAAGCAGTAATCCAAAAGCATACTTTCTTTTTCACCGTAGCCGTGGTAGGTAATATCCGGCAGCTTTGCCGTCACTGCGTTCACATCGGTGAATTTCTCCGCCATAGCGGTATACCCCGGTGTCCCCGGGAGCATGTTGAAATCACCGGCGATGATCAGCGGATAGTCGCCTATGCTTTTGGCATAGCGCTGCAGCAGACCCGCATTTTTTTGCTGACCCTCCGCGCCGAAGCCGTAATGCACGTTCATGTACAGAAAGGTCTTCTCTGTCTTCTTATCCTGCAGCAGAAGCCAACCGCAGATTCGGGGCTTGTGGTATTTTTCATCCCAGTCCGTTGACGGCACAGAAGGGTCATCGGCAAACCAAAAATGTCCCTTATCCAGCAGCGTAAATTTATCCTTCCGCCACCAAAGCACCAGGCCTTCTCCGTCACCACGATCGATTTTTATTTCACCGTAAGCCGGGTCTTCCACCTGCGCCCAGGCATCACACCACCGCAAAAAGTGGTACTCCTGAAAACCCACGATGTCCGCAGCATAGTTTTTCAAAACCGCCGCCACACGGGGCGCACGCTCTGCAATGGAATGCCCATTGGGATCATTGGTGCAGCGAATATTAAAAGAAAGCAATTTCAGCAGCATTTCCTTTTCTCCTTACAAATACGGCTCCAGCCACAGCGCGATGCCGTCCTCGTTGTTGGTGGCTGTCACGCAGTCTGCGGCAGCTTTTACATTCTCTGTGGCATTTCCCATGGCTACACCTGCGCCGGCAGCCTGCAGCATAGGAATATCATTTTGCGCATCTCCGAAAGCGACGGTGTCTTTGGGGTCTATGCCCAACACCTTGCAGGTGTCCAGCACGCCCTGCCCCTTATGGATGGCAGCGGGGATCACCTCCAGGTAGAAGGGCGCTGTCTGCACCACCGTCAGTTTTTCCGGCAGCTGCGCAGCAATTATTTTTTGCACCCGGGGCAGTGCTTCCGGGACAACGGACATAAGAATTTTGATCGGGGCAAAATGCAGAAAATCCGCAAGATTCGCCACCTCATGGCAGATCATACCGTTGTTTTGGCACTCGTATGCCACCTTGAAACCGTTTTTGTCTGTGACAAAAAAGTCCTTTCCGTCATCCAAAATCGGTGTCACCGGCAATTGCTCCAGGAAACGCAGCACCGTTTTTGTGGTCTGCAGCTCCATAGCAGTTTCAAACAGCACCTTCCCGGTGGCTGCCTCCACGATCTTGCCGCCGTTGTAGGACATGAGAATACCGCCGAATTTTGCAAGCTCCAGGGCATCCCGTTCTTTAAACAGTCCCGGGGCAGGACGGGCAGAGGCCAGGGCGATGCGAATCCCCTTTTCCTGGGCCTTCATCAGCGCCGCTTTTGTCCGGGGTGTGATCCTCTTCTGATCGTTATTCAGTGTTCCGTCCAGGTCTAAAAATATGGCTTTTATATTCATAGGGATGTCACCGTAATCTGAGACAGGCGGTAATAACCGTCCGGCTGCAAAAGCTCCTGCTTCAGTGCCAGCTTGATGGGAGTCTCTCCCTCCAGCAGCGCCAGCTCCACATGGTACTCCCCGGCAGGAATATCTGCATAGCTGACACGGAACACCTCTTCAAAGGTCTTGTCCCCTTCCCAACGGGTACTGTCGGGATATTTTGCATTCAGCCGGTAGCTTTTTCCCTCGCTGTCTGTCAGGCGCAGCTGCAGGTCATACTGATGGTAGCACTTAGAAAAGCCGTTGTTACGGATATAGACCTTTGCCATTTCACTGCAGCCGGAAGAAGGTGTTCCCATATCAATGCCTTCAATGAAGAACCAGTAGCCCAGGCGGTTGGCGCAGTATTCCGACAAATAGGGAACTTTGGCAAACCAGTCCTCCTCATAGCCGTGGTAGCCGGCATAGGTGGCATGGGCATGGCGAAGCGCCTCAATAATAGGATAGCCGTCCTTCAGCAGGTCTTCCTGATTGTGATACACATGGGCAAATTCAATATCCACCGGCGCATTTTTTCCGAAATTGGCAAACAGCGTGGGCAGTCGCAGGGTGTCATAGCCGAAGCGCTCGCTGAAAGAGCGGACGCAAATGGAATCGTCCCGAATGCCCAGGCCCTTATTGATGCAGTAATCGTAAAGCTGAGATGCGCCTTCCTTGTCGCTTCTTGCCACGTGGGCAATAAAGTCATCGTTGATCATCAGCGTTTTATGGGGGAAGTGCTTCAAATGCAGATTGATGTGCTTTTTCACCACATCCGCTCCGTACAGCTTACGGGAGCCGGAGGAGGTATGTCCCTCACCCCAGGTACCAAAAGTACCGATGTCTATATGCTCGATCCTGGGATCATTGTCAAAGCGCTTGCCGCATTCTGCCAGGAAAGCATCCAGCTTCTCCAGGTACAGCGGATGTCCGTAATCCGGCTCATAAGCGCCCTTTTTCATATCTTCTACAGAAAGGCTGGGGTCGGAGGAAACGATGCCCTCCGGGATCACATGGGTCTCCCCCACGCCACGGTCTATGAGCCATTTGGGGGTGGCATAGGTAATATTTGCCCCTTCAAAGGTGCAGATACGCAGGGTAAATTTATAGCCCAGTGCGCCCCAGGTGTCAAAAACATGCTCTATATAAGACCAGTCATAGACGCCCTCTTCCTTTTCAATATCGCCCCAGTCAAACCGCAGATACATGTAGTTCAAGCCGGGTGTGGCAAGGCGCTGTCCCTCCGTGAGTCTGTCACGGTAGGCAGGACGGGCGTAGCCGTTGTCCAGGAAATGGTAATACCATCCCTTATGGGGATTTTCCAAAACCGTTTTGTCATCGGACAAATGGCGCAGATCCCGATAGGTTTTTGAAACGCTGACCACATCGTAGCAGCTGTCATGATAAATTGGCATAGTATCTCCTTTTCAGCTTTCCTTTCTCTGCGCCATCAGCCACGCAAATATCTCCGCATTGCCATAGGTGTAGTTCCAAACGTCATGCTCATTGTCAGGAAGCTCTGTGTAGTGCCAAAGCGTGCCGCCCACATTTTCCAGGGCTGTTGCCATATCCCGGGAGCCGGAAACCGGCACAGTGGGGTCTTTGGCGCCATGTACCGCCCAAACGGGGATGTTCTTCAGTGTCTCTGCCATACCGGGGTCACCGGCACCGCACATGGGAACACCGGCGCAGAACAAGTCAGGATGGTTCATCAAAAGATTCCAGGTGCCATAGCCGCCCATGGAGAAGCCGCAGGCATAGATGCGACCGGCATCCACACTGTAGTTCTCCTGCAGCTGGCACACCAGCTCCACCACAGCCTTCATTTCATTGGATTCCGGCACATTGGCAAGGCTATAAGAGCCCATGCCCCAGTTGCTGTCCACCCACTTTTGATTTTCCGGGCATTGGGGGCAAATAATAATGGCATCATCCAAATTCACTTCCGGCATGGACATGGGAACGTCTATAAATTTCAGGTGTTTTGCATTGTCCGCTCCCCGAAGACCTGCGCCGTGGAGGTTCACCACCAAGGGGTACTGCTTCTGGGGATCGTAATTAAAGGGAATGTAAATGCGATAGGGTAAGCTGGTATCGGCATTCTCGTAGGTCTTCCAGTCAAATACCTTTTCCAGGGCAAAGGGTTTACCCTCCAGCGCCAGGTAATCCACGTAGGTATAAGCCATCAGCTCCGATTTTGTGAAGAAGAAATTATCCTCGGAATCCAATGTCAAAGTCTTTTCCTCGGTGGGAACAAACACCTCACGCTGCAGGTATTCCCCAAAGTAATCGTAGGAAAGCTGGTTCACAGCGCACAGCACCAGGGCATTTTCCGCTACCTTCAGCGCAAAGTCAAAGGGTTCTGTCAGCTTCTCCGCTGTCCGCCCGGCGATGTCACGGCAGTTGCCTACAACGATCTCATAGGGATGCACCGTTTCGCCTGCCGCTTCCACCGCAAGCTGCACGCCGTAGGCACGGGACAGCCAGATGGACAACGCCCGAGCAAAGTCCTGGGCGGCAAAATCTGAGTCATGCACAATGACGTATTCACTGCTGCCGCCAGAAATAAGGGTATTGGTCACAAAGGCTTCTACCTCTGTCTCCACCGGCGCCGGGGTCTTGCCGCAGGCAGAAAACAAAGATAGCACCAGCGCCAGCAAAAGCAGCATGGAACATACTTTTTTCATGGAAACCCGCTCCTTTTAAAGCACAGTGATGCTATGGGTATTGGTGTACTCTGCGCCGGATGCCAGGCAGTTAATGCCCTCTTTTTCCTCAATGGCAAAGCTGGTACCCTGGATATCCGCCACGCCGGCCCAGGGCTCCAGGCACAGATAAGGTGCACCGGGCTTGTGCCAGATCATAAAGTAGTCACAATCCGGGAAGTCCACACGGATGGCTCTGCCGGTTTTCCGATTGCGGAGCGTTGCGCTACGGGACACCAGGTCTTTGAACACCAGGGTGTCAATCATGAAATATTTTTCATAAATGGGCAGGTAGTTCTGCTCCTTGATAATGGGCATCTGCTGTGCGGACAAAATCGGTCCGTTCAGCACATAGGTATTCAGCGTCTCCTGATTGGGGAAGAGAACATCGTAGTCCTCCACGCCCTCCGGGGTGAAATACCCCTCATGAGAGCCGATGCTGAAATACATGGGACCTTGTCCCTTGTTCTTTACGTTGCAGCAGATGTGCAAGGACTTTTCCTCCAGGGTGTACTGCACACGCAGTTCAAAATCAAAGGGATACACCGCCTTTGTTGCCTCATCTGCCACCAGCAGGAACACCACCTGCGTTTCGCTTTGGCTTTCCACCGCAAATTCTCTTGTACGGGCAAAGCCGTGTCGGGGCAAGGAATACGCTACACCCTGATAGGTGTACTTGTCCTCCTTCAGTCCACCACAGATGGGAAACAGCAGTGGGCAGGAGCTTTTCCAAATATCCGGGTGTCCGGGCCAGATATACTCTGTCCCCTCCATTGTAAGGCTTTTCAGCTCTGCGCCCAGGGTATTAAACGTAGCTGTCAAATATTTATTTTGAATAGTGATCATATCCCATGCACTCCTGTCAGATCAAGAATTTATTCTCTGCCCCTATTGGGTAAAATTACTCCAGCACAATGTGCTTGATGTTCTTGATGTAATCGTTCATTGCCCAGAAGGTGTTGGATTGGTCATAGTAACGCTCAATCTCCACCTCAAACTTACCGAACTCCTCCCGGAAGCGGTCATGAAGCTCCTTCGCCAGGAAGTTGTCACCGGCAGCCTTGGCTATGAGCAGGTCGGCAAACAGCTCAATATAGGTTGCGTGGTAACCCAGCAGTCTCCAGGAAACCGTCTGAGGACGGTTAGGCATGACCATGTGCTTTGCCACCAAAGCACGCTCCTCAGCTGCCAGGTCTTTGATCTTTCTCAGCTGGGGTACCATGTCGGGGTTGTAGAACTTGGAAATCTCCGGGTCTGTATATTTCTGTGCAGAGGTGTACTCGTAGTCAAAGGCAGCGGTGATCCGGGACAACAGACTCACTGCCAGCTTCCAGTCAGGACCGTAGATGTGAGAGAAATAGTCCTCCTTCACAGCCTCGTAGTCGCAGTCACGGTTCATAAGGGTCTCTGCGTAGATATAAATGGCAAAGCCGTTGGGGAAGAAGCTTCTCTGAGAGCCATCCTCCACGATGCCACGAAGATTCATGTACTTCAGTGCACGGATATCCTCATAGATCCGCTTTGCAATGTACTGACCGCCGGGATCTCTTACCTGATGGCGCCAGAAGTGGTACTCATAGGCGAAATTGTCGCCCTTCCACATCTCAAACCAGTGGTTCAGCAGCGCCTGATTCTCCAAAGCAGAAGAAGGCGTCTGCCATGCGTTCCGCTCATAGGGCAGAGGCTCGGGCAGCACACTGTCCTTCTGGAAGGACTCGCAGTAGGTACGGGTGATGGGTGCGTAGAGAAGAGAGAAGCGCTTGGGATTCTTGATGGCGATCTTTTCAGGACCCCAAAGGGTATCCACGTAGGCAATAAATACGATACGGGTGTCCAATCCCTCTTTTTCCAGTTTCTCATCGATCTCGTTCATGATCATCATGTACCAGTCGGAGGGGCGCATCTTGCTGCATTCCTCGCACTCACAGTGATTGTGGGTGCCGTCAGCCAGCCATACGTGCAGGTAGTCCACATTGCTGTGGCTCTTGGCATAAGCAACTACTGCATCTGCCATAATGCTGCGCACAATGGGCTGGGACATGCAGGGATTTGTCCACTGGGGATCGGATCGGAACAGCTCACGCTCGCCATTTCGCAGTGCAATGTACTTGCGGCACTCGTCGGTGAGCTTCAGTGTGCCGTTTCTCCACAGCTTACGGTTGGAGGTGTCCATACCGTAGGGATCTGCTGTCCAACCATGACCCATGTCATGGAACTGCAGACCGCGCTTGGCGATCTCGGTCTCGCACTGACGCTTCCACTGCAGTACCTGCATGGGGCTGACCGGCTCGGGAATACGGTTCTTATTGTTAAAGCGATGGTTATAGTAGTGATCGTAGTAGCCGAAGGGGATCTTGAACTCCAGCATGTAGATGTTCAGCTCCTGCTTGGCATAGAAATCAATGGTCTCCAGCATGCACTGCTGGGACTCTGCACCCTCGTTGCAGTGACCACGGAAGCGGTGATCTGCCAGCTTGTGGTAGGATACCGGCTCAAGATCCTTCATAGGTACATAGTCGCCGTCCACACCGGGGTACAGCCAGCGGCAGCCGTTCTCACGAAGGAAGCGGTACACAGAAAACAGCACACTTCTGGGGTTAGAGCCAGCCAGAATACCGCCCTCTGCATCTGCCTCCACGTGGATCACGTCATCCAGCACCGCATCGTCGCCTTCAAAGGGCAGACCGAAGTCCTCCAAAAGGCCAAGACGGAAGCCATCTTCAGCGCCGGGCTCATAGGAAATTTCCACATCGCCGCCCTCGGGCATCATCATACGCAGATACTTTTTCAGTTCCTCAGCCGCAAAATCAAACACATGGTCAGCGCGCAATTTTTTGATCTTAAACATAATTTTTCTCCTTACTTCCACAATGTGATCTCACCGATGGTGAGGGGTACTTCTGTGATGCCATCGCCGCCCCAGGCTTTTCCTATGGTGGAGAGCACCTCCAAACGGACAAATCTTGCCTTTGTCTTTTCAAAACGAATGGTCTCCTCCGAACCGAAAATACGGAAGACGCCCAATGCCACCCGGTGGAAATGCTCGCCGTCATCACTGACGGAAATGCGATACTCGCAGGGGAATTCACCCAGCGCCAGACCGGAAGAGCCTTTTTGCTCTACGGTGTATCTATCCACCCAGAAGGGGTAGTGACTCAATGCGGATACTGTTAGTTTCTGTCCCAGATCAAAAACAAGATCTGCCGTTTTCTCACCGGAAGACCAGCTTCTGGTGAGGTCATCATTTATGATATCTGTAACAGCCTTTCCGCTGATGCGGTCAAAAGCCGTAATGCCGGACTTATCAATGGGAGTAAGGGGACGCTCCTTCTTCTTTTGGAAGGGCTTACCCGTCCACACGGGACAAGACCAGGTTCTTCTGTTTTCTGCATCCGCAAGGCACAGATAAAAATAGTGAGAATCCGGCGCTGTCACCGTAAAGCTGAAGCGGTCGCCCATATTTTCAAGCTCCACCAGCTTCACGCCCTTGTCGGTGATCAGCTTGCATTTCTGGATGTGGGTGTCCGGCTCTCCTGCTCGGAAATAATCCAGCACCACCTCAAAGCGGTATGTACCCTCATCATTCAAGGTAGTGGGGGCAGTCCTGCCGTTCACGGTATAATGCACCTTTACATTGCCGGTGGAGCTGGCATACATGCGGTTATTCAAAATGGCATCCAGGAAAGCTTCCTTGCTTTTTTCCGTTGCCATGATCACCGTCTTTCCCGGGAAGCCGTCGTAGCCCCACTTCCCGGGACCATGACCGTCGCCGGAGCAGGTGGGAGATACCCGAAAACCGGCATCCAGCGCCACAGAATAGGTAAATCTGTTCAGCAGATTGGAACTGCGGCATGCGCCGTCACCCAG
Source organism: Oscillospiraceae bacterium (assembly GCA_017548065.1). Taxonomy (GTDB): domain Bacteria; phylum Bacillota; class Clostridia; order Oscillospirales; family Oscillospiraceae; genus Faecousia. The sequence continues at coordinate 5,307 of JAFYNQ010000016.1, read as the reverse complement.
TTCCACGAAGCGGAACAGCTTTCGGAAACGGGCATCGTTATGCTCGCTGTGGTGGAAATCCCAAATACCGGGCACGGAAATGCCCACGATCTGCGGATGGGGGTAGCCACAGAAGGCAAAGGGACTGGTCTTGAAGCCCTTGAGAAGACCTTCCCAGGAATCGGTCTCAAAGGCAATGTCCGCATTGAACATCAGAACCTCGCCGCCGTCCATACGAATAACGCCGAAGCGGTCTGTCTTACGGGTAGTGACCTGGCCCTCTGCGCCGGGGAAGAAGATCACGTCCTCCCCTGCCACATCTGCATCTGCATAGCCACGGAAAAATTCCCGTGCATTGATAATATCTGCATGGTCAGACACCACAGCAAAGTCCATTTTGCCGTCTGCCTTCATCTTTTTCATGTAGTGATTTATGGGATACAGTTCCGGCCCGCGGAGGGAAAACTCTGCCAGCTTATGGTTATTCCAGGTGTGGTCATGCATATCACCCACATAGTACTGCTTTTCCGCCTCCGGGTCTGCATGGCGCATTTCACGCACCTGCACGCTACAGCTGTAGGTCTTTTTGCCGTGTCTTACGGTGACCGTTGCCTCGCCGGGCTTCAGGAAGGTCAGCAGCACACCGTCTGTAAATTCACCGCCGGTGGGATAATTTTTGGAAAATTCCGTAATCTGCACCACGGCTTTGTTGTCGGTCTTCCAGGTAATCTTCTCATTGCCGTATTCCTCTCCTCCGAGAAGGCGCAGCGGCAACACATTCCCCTGAAAGGTAGCGATTTTGTTCCGTGATAAATAGCGTTTATTGGGCATAACCAGTCCCCTTTTCTTGCAGTTTTGTTTATTATAGCACAACTTTTCAAAAAGGGAATATATCTATTTACAGTTTCTGCCCACAGAATTGACATTATTTTCCCCCGATAGTATAATTACAAAAACGGGAGGGTACGCAACATGTTTGACAGCACAAAAATCAAAGCCGTCCTTTGGGATCTGGACGATACATTATACAGCCGGAAGCAAGCGGCACGATTGACCTTTCCGGGAATGTTCCAAACCCTTCTCTATCCCGGAAAAAGCCAAGTGCAGCTGGAGGAAGCGGCTGACTATATGATGACAAAGGTACATCGCAACAGCATGGTGCCTTTGGAGGCATTTTTGCAGCTGACGGAAAAATATCCCCCGGAGACTCCCTTTGATTACGATGCTTGTCTTGCGTATTACTATGAAAATATGTACAAGTTTGCCCGACCTGCGAAAGCGCCGCTGACCGTTCTGCAAAACCTCCGTGCAATGGGCATAAAGAACGCCATTGTCACCAACATTCCCAAGGAGCGCACCGCTGACCAGTGGCGCAAAATCAGGACACTGGGACTTGCGCCGCTGTTTGATGCCATCGTTGTTTCCGGGGATTTGGATATTCACAAGCCCGACCGTCGCATTTTTGACCATACCGCTAAGCTTTTGGGTGTTTCCAACGAAGAATGTCTGTTTGTCGGAGATGACCCGCTTTCCGACATTGCCGGCGCACGGGGTGCGAACATGGAAGCTGTTTGGCTGGATTCGCGATGGGAGGATGACCCCTTTGAAAACGACGCCCTTGTTCACCGTGTGCATTCTGTGACGGAATATTTTTCTTTTTAATCTCCATAAAAAAGGAACCCCCCGGTAAAACCGGGGGTTCCTTTTTATTATTTATGCATGGCATCGTATGCCATCCGGGCAGCTTCCGGTTCTTTGTTGCAGAACAGTTCCCACGTGGGAACTGTTTCCAGCAATCTATCCAGCAGCGCAAAGGCTTTCTCCTGCAAAGCCGCATCTGTGGATTCGTGGAGCTGGTGGCGCAAAATCCCTTTGATCTCCATAGGCGGCAGCATCTGAATGCAATTTTCCTCCCCACGGTGGAGAAGGCAAATGCCTTGCAGCGGTACGCAGATATTGGTAGCAAGGCCATGCTTTCCGCTCCAGGGAGAGCCATAAGCCAGGACACCGTCGGAAGTCAGCCGCAAAAAAGGCTTGTCATCGTTGACCATCACCGCCCGTTCGCCGAACGTCTCTCGCCACAACCGGGTATGGGTAGACTTTCCGGTACCGCAGGGGGCTGTAAACAAATAGGCCTTTCCATCCACCGCAACAGTGCTGCCGTGGAGCAGCAACGTGTCATTTCCAATCAGGCGATCAGCGATCTTCCGCTGGATAACCGTACGCTCCAGGAAGGGGTCTGTGAATTTCCGTCGCTTCAGCCCCTCTGCATCCGCTTCCAGATCCAGCAGCTCCTGCTCACGGGCAAGATCCAAGGGCGTCACATCCACAGAAAATTCCGCTTCCTTTTCCGTAAGGTAAGGTCTGAAATATTCTTTTGTGCTTAAAAACATTGTCTCCACTGAAATCGCCACACCGGCAATTTCAATTGCAAACATATCCACAGACCTCACCTCCGGGAGAATTGTTGACTCACTGGGCAATGTCTCTTGCCACGTGCACACCGCTTGCGGAGGCGTGGGACAGAGAGTGGGTGATGCCGCTGCCGTCACCAATGATATACAGGCCCTTATGCCGTGTCTCCAGCTTGTCGCTGACTTCTACCTCCATGTTGTAGAACTTTACCTCTACACCGTACAGCAGCGTGTCATCGTTGGCAGTACCGGGCGCTACTTTATCCAGTGCGTAGATCATCTCAATAATGCCGTCCAGCAGTCGCTTGGGCAGCACCAGGCTCAAGTCACCGGGTGTAGCCTGCAAGGTTGGCGTAATAAATGCATCCTCCATACGGCTGGGAGTAGAACGGCGGCCACGAATCAAATCACCGAAGCGCTGCACGATCACACCGCCGCCCAGCATATTGCTCAATCTTGCAATGGATTCGCCGTAACCGTTGGAATCCTTGAAGGGCTCGGAGAAATGCTTGGAAACCAGCAATGCAAAATTGGTGTTCTCCGTTTGCAGCGCAGGATCTTCATAACTGTGACCGTTAACGGTAATAATGCCGTTGGTGTTCTCGTTAACAACAGCGCCCTTGGGGTTCATGCAGAAGGTACGTACCTTGTCGCCATACTGCTTGGTGCGGTAGACGATCTTACTCTCGTACAGTTCATCCGTCAGGTGGGCAAACACCGTTGCCGGCAGCTCCACACGCACACCCAGATCAACACGGTTGGACTTTGTGGGGATTGCAAGGTCTTTGCACACCTTTTCCATCCACTTACTGCCGATTCTGCCCACAGAGACAATGCATTTTTCACAGGTGTAGGATGTATCCTTGCATTTCACGCTGTAGCCGCCGTCAACGATATCAATGGCTTCCACGTAAGCATCAAAATAGAAATCCACCTTCTGCTGCAGCTCAGCATACAGATTCTCCAGCACAACATAGTTCACGTCCGTACCCAGGTGACGCACGGAAGCGTCCAGCAGATGAAGGTCATTTTGAATGCATAGTGTCTTAAACTTGGTACCGGCAGTGGAGTACAGCTTGCAGCCGCTGCCGCCGTGCTGCATATTGATCTTGTCCACATAGTACATCAGGTCCATGGCCTGCTTCTTGCCAATATACTCATACAGTGTGCCGCCAAAATCATTGGTAATATTATATTTACCGTCGGAGAATGCGCCTGCGCCGCCGAAGCCACTCATAATGGAACAGCTCTTACAGCCAATGCAGGACCTGACCTTCTCTCCGTCAATGGGGCAATGGCGCTTATCCAAAGCATGTCCGGCTTCAAATACAGCCACCTTCAGTTCCGGCTTTTTGATCATCAGCTCATAAGCCGCAAAAATACCTCCGGGACCTGCTCCGATAATGATCACATCATATTTCATAAGCGCTCCTCCTGTTTGTTATTACAAAGCGATACTATTATAGCATGAATTTTCAGAAAATAAAAGATAAATTCCGAAAGTAGCAAAAAGGACCGCTCTGATAATCGGCAGGTCATTGCTGCAAATGCAGCAATGAAGGCAATAAAAAAACACCATCCGAATGGATGGTGTTTTTTATTGCAAAAGCGTAGCCAAACGGAGCAAAATTAAGGCAAGAGTAAGTAAAAGTAGTATACTGCTCAATTCAACAAATTGGAATTTATCTAACGGATTATTTACTTAATCTTTTGCTTCTTTTTGTTTTTCCTGACATAGAACAATTCGCCGACGGAAATATAAGTACATAGTATCGCAGCCAAGGTAACTGGAAAACAAATCAGTGTAACTAAAAAGTTTAATGGCTTCAAAGAAATGGTGAAAATATGATTTCGAAATATGCAAAAAAGCACAACCATTATTGATATAATGATTTTAGCTAAAGGATATGAATAGCTAGTGAGTTTAGTATTTAGTGCAAAGATTTTCATTGTTCATACCTCACTTTGCATATATGTACTCTGCACTGGCGCAGAAGCGCCCAAGGCTCCCCTTGTCAGGGGAGCAGTCACGCGAACAGCGTGACTGAGGGGGAGTTCTCTCCCTCCGCCCCTTCGGGGCACCTCCCTCATCAGAGGGAGGCTTTGGTGCGGTGCGTAAATGGGGCAAAGAAAAGCGAAAAGTACACCAATCATTTTACAAATTCACTCTTGATCCGTTCTGCCACAGGCAGAAATACGCTTGCATCATCATGTTCACCAAACTGTTTATTAAAAACGGATGCAATTATGTTCGCTATTTCTTGGGCTGAATGGTCATTTTGTAGCATTTCGCTAATCATCTTTGACTCAAGATCAAATTCATCAGAAGGAGATCCTCCTGCCAATAATGCATAGTAGTCCATTTGATCAATATACTTTTTGACAATACGGAATTTGTCGGACTTAGTATACCTTCTTTTATTGACATTATATCACGTTTGCGTACTAAAATCAACGACACGGTGGAAAGTGGTCGCAACGAAGTGCAGTTAAATGACCTTCGTTGTACTATGAACGTTTGCGGTGCCCTATAAAATCTTCGGGCTTACGCTGATCCTCGATTTTATAGACCGCTGCACACAAAGTGCCACCCCTCCTCCTGCCACCGGCAGCGGGGCGGCACTTTGGCTACCTCCTTCGCTACGCTCAGTCGGTATAGCGACAAGCCATTATTCCGAAGTTCATTGATGCAAATGCAGCAATGAAGGCAAAAAGAACACCACCCATTTGGGTGGTGTTCTTTTTGGCTCCCCTTGTTGGACTTGAACCAACGACCTGAAGTTGCGATGGTGGTCGCTTCCAGGTACATTGGAAAATTTTGCATTGTACTACGAACTGTTGCGGTGCCCGGTGCTCTCCTTGCCGACGGAGCGGCTGTGTCGCTCACCGACCGCTGCCACTCGCTCAGGTCGCT
>JAFYNQ010000109.1 GCA_017548065.1 Oscillospiraceae bacterium | reverse complement strand
GTCGGTATGCTTTTTGAATCAAAATGGATCACGTACAAAACGGGTGTGTATGCATCCAGTGAGGCTGCTTACGGAAATCCTGCGCCCTATTTCAGAAAGACCTTTGCCTTGCTGGGCAAGCTGAAAAAAGCAACTCTGTTTGCTTCTGCTTTTGGCGTGTTCTACATTCAAATCAATGGCAAGCCGGTGGGTCGTGATTATCTTTCTCCCGGTTGGGTGGATTATTCTAAAAAGCTGCCCTTTGTGCGCTATGATGTTACAGCGCTTCTTACAGACAATAACGGCATCGGCGTTGTTCTTGGCGACGGTTGGGCAGTAGGTCACCTGGGGTCTTCCGATACTTTCAAACGCAATGGCTATAACGATCGCATTGAATTTACAGCGCTGTTGCGTATGGAATATGAAAACGGTGAAACAGAAGAGATATCCACAGATTCTACCTGGCGTGCGACTGTGGGTGCGATCCGGCGCAGCGATATTTATATGGGTGAATATGTTGATGCCCGTGAGGATCTTGGTGATATATCTGCGGCGGATTATGATGACTCCGGCTGGGATGTACCGGAAGAGATCGTATTTAAATTCTCCAGGAATATATATTTGGAAGAGGTAAAAATACCGCCCATCGTAGTTAAGCATAGATTCAACCCCAAGCTTTTAAGAAAAAGGGATAATGCATATCTTTATGATGTGGAACAAAATATTTCCGGCGTGCTTTCCTGCGTGTTTAAAGGTGAGCGTGGCGCTAAAATCGTACTGCGACACGGCGAACTTCTTTCTGACGGCGAGCTTTATACAGAAAATTTGCGAAAAGCAGAGGCAACAGATACCTATATTTTGTCCGGCACCGGGGAGGAACAGTTCCGTCCGCTTTTCACATTCCATGGTTTCCGTTATGCGGAACTGAAAGTGGAGGGGAATGCGGAGATCATTTCTGTTACAGCCGAGGCCATGTATACAGACCTTGAAGCCACCGGCGCTTTCTCCTGCAGTGATCCCATTGCCACGAAGGTGTATCAAAATGCGCTTTGGGGACAGAGAGACAATTTTCTGAATGTGCCCACGGACTGTCCTCAGCGTGATGAGCGTCTTGGATGGACAGGTGATGCGCAGATTTTCTGCCAAAGCGCCATGTTCAACATGGATTGCCGTAGCTTTTATGAGAAATATTTAGGGGATATCCGGGATGCTCAGTTGGGCAACGGCATTGTTCCTGCGGTAGCACCGCTGCCGCCCGTTGGCACATTTGCTTATACCGGCTATGATGCAGCAGCCGGCTGGAGTGAAGCCATTGCCGAGATCCCCTGGTGCCATTACAGAATGTATGGTGATAAAAAGATCCTTCGTGATAACCTTCCTGCGGCAAAAAGACTGCTTGATTATTATGAAACTGAATCTCCGTCCCATATTCGTGGCTATGTAGGTCGCTACGGTGACTGGCTCAGTCTGGGCACAAAGACGGACTTAAGCGTGGTCAGCACGCTATATTATGCAAGATGTGCATGGCTGGTAGGGGAGATGTGCCATATTCTCGGGGATTTTGAAGAGGCGAGATATAAGAATCTGTACGATACCATTCGCAGCGCCTTTCGGGAAAAGTTTGTATCGGAAACGGGCATGATCCATTCCGATACACAAAGCGCCTATGTGATTGCCTACCAATTCGGCTTGATAGACATAAACGAAGCAAAGGAAAACCTGGAGCGCAAATGGCTGGAGGATGAACAGAAGCTCACTTGCGGTTTCCTGGGTATTCGTTTTTTGCTGCCCACGCTTTGCGAGATCGGGCGCAGCGATATTGCCTATCATTTGATCACCACCACTGAATATCCCAGCTGGGGCTATTCTATTAAAAACGGGGCAACTACCATTTGGGAGCGCTGGGATAGCTTCACCTATGAAAACGGCATACGCAAGGGCATGAATTCCTTTAATCATTATTCCCTTGGCTCCTGCACGGAATGGATGTACACCCATGTTTTGGGTATTCGTCCCTCTGCGGAGGCGCCTGCCTTTGAAAAGCTGACGCTGTGTCCCTATCTTGATTTTAGCGGTCATGTTACCTCTGCTGAGGGACATTATGACAGTGATCATGGCAGAGTTGAAATCAAATGGGAAAGAGCGGAAGCTGGCTATCGTTATACGGTAGCAGCTCCGGCGTCAATTCCCATGGAGGCTTCCTTCCCCGGTTGCACGGTTGTGTCCCATGTGGAAGAAGCGGGAGTTCATACATTTTATCTTAAAAAATCATAACAAATAATAAGCCTCGGTGTTCGCAAGAATACCGAGGTTTAATAAAAATTTCGCGTCTTGCGAAAAAAGCGTAATATGGCTGTTATATAAGTGTCTGCATAATCCAAAGAAAAATAATCGGAAGCCGAAGAAAGGAGCATGTATATGAAAGATTTGAAGATTTTTACAGAGAATATTGATCCTGAAGCTGTGAATCAGATTTACGAAATGATTCGCCTTGCGCCTTTTGAGGGCGCCCGTGTACGCATTATGCCGGATGTACATTACGGAAAAGGCTGTGTGGTTGGTTTTACCAGCACCACAAATGATAAGCTTATTCCCAATGTCATCGGTGTGGACATCGGTTGTGGAATGCTTACAGTCAAGTTAGGTAAGGGTGAAATTGATCTTGCTGCCCTGGATCGGCATATTCGGGAAAGTGTGCCTGCCGGTGCCAAGGTGCATAAAGCATACACAGAAGATAAAATGATCCGTAAGCTGCGTTGCTTCTCCCGGTTGGAAAACCTGGATAAGCTATACCGCTCTCTGGGAACCCTTGGCGGCGGCAACCATTTCATTGAGGTGGATGTGGACAGCGAAGGGGAGAAATACCTTGTGATCCATACCGGTTCCCGTAACCTGGGCCAGCAGGTAGCTACCTACTACCAAAAGCTTGCGGTAGACCTTTGCAAAAATGCAGCAGAACATAAAAAGCAGGAAGTTCATGCTATGCTTGTAAAGACGGGGCGGACTGCAGAAATTCCGGATGCTATGAAAAAGGTTTCCGAAGAATTTTACGACCTGACCAAGATCCCTGCCCAGCAGTGCCATTTGTTTGGTTCTGCCATGGAGGACTACACGCACGATTTGCACATTTGCCAGGAATTTGCAAAAAAGAATCGGCACAAGATCGCAGACAGCATTCTGTCCTTCCTGCGGCTAGGTCACACAGAATCCTTTGATACCATTCATAATTACATTGATGACGAAGGCATCGTCCGAAAGGGTGCGATCTCAGCCCATAAGGGGGAAACGGTGCTGATTCCCATGAATATGCGTGACGGATGTCTGATTGCTGTCGGTAAGGGGAATCCCGACTGGAACTGCTCAGCGCCTCACGGTGCAGGACGTCTCTACAGTCGCCAGATGGTGCAGGAATTCTTCACGGTGGAAGAATATGAGCAGGAAATGAAGGGCATTTACACTACCTCTGTGGGTGTTTCTACCCTGGACGAATCTCCTATGGCCTATAAGCCTATGGAGGAAATCATGGCATTGATCTCTCCCACGGTTGACATCGTAAAAGTGATCAAGCCTATCTATAATTTTAAGGCAAGTTAAGGTATGAAGGTTATTTTTCTTGATTTTGACGGTGTGTTAAATTCTAATGCTTATCTTATGCGCAGTGGTGGTCAGGGCGTGACCATTGATCCTGCAAGAATGGTATTGCTGAAGCAAATCGTAGATGCCACCGGGGCTAAGATCGTTTTGTCCAGCTCCTGGCGGCTGCATTGGTCGGCGGTGCCGGAGGAATGCAATTTCACGGGGCGGCAAATAGAAGAAATATTTGCTGCCCATGAAATGAAGATATGGGACAAAACACCCACTGTCGGCAGAAGACGGGAAGGACAGATCAAACAATTTTTGGATGACCACCCGGAAATAGAAAATTTTGTTGTCCTGGATGATATGCTTCTGTATGCAGATTATTTAGAGGGACACATGGTGAAAACTGCCGCTTATTTTGAGGGCTTGGATGCAGCAGACGTAGGGAAGGCAATTGAAATTTTGACTCGGCATGAATCGTGATAGAGAAGGAATGATGTTTTGAAAAAGCTTTTTGTAATCTCGGATATCCACGGACATTACAGCCTGATGAAGGAAGCGCTTGCCCGTGCAGGCTTTGATAAGAACAATGAGGATCATGTTTTGATCTGCTGCGGTGATTACTTTGACCGTGGCAACGAGAATGTGCAG
>JAFYNQ010000108.1 GCA_017548065.1 Oscillospiraceae bacterium | reverse complement strand
GATCCAGATTGTACTCCCGTTCCAGGCGCTCCTGGATGATCTCCATGTGCAGAAGACCGAGGAAACCACAGCGGAAGCCAAAGCCCAGGGCGATGGAGCTTTCCAGCTCGTAGCTCATGGATGCGTCGTTTAGCTTCAGCTTTTCCAGCGCCTCACGAAGATCCTGATATTTTGCACCATCAGCGGGGTACACGCCGGAGTAGACCATAGGCTGCACCGGGCGATAACCGGGCAGCGGCTCGGCAGCGCCGTTTTCCACGGTGGTGATGGTGTCGCCAACCTGGGTGTCGGCAACGGTTTTGATGGAGGCGGTGATATAACCGACCTCGCCGGCGCCCAGGCTGTCACGGGGCACAAGACCGCCGGGACTCATGGTACCCACCTCCACCACCTTATAGGTAGCGCCGGTGGCCATCATTTTAATATCCATACCTGCCTTGACAGTGCCCTGCTTCACACGGGTGTAAACAATGACACCCCGGTAGGAATCGTACTGGCTGTCAAAGATCAACGCCTGCAGAGGCGCTTCACGGTCACCGGTGGGAGCAGGTACGTCACGGACGATCATTTCCAGCACGGAATGAATGTTGATGCCGTTTTTGGCGGAGATCTCCGGGCTGTCCTCCGCAGGCAGACCAATGATATCCTCCACCTCTGCCTTAACCTCTGCAGGACGGGCAGAGGGCAGGTCGATCTTATTGATCACCGGCAGCACCTCCAGACCTGCGTCAATGGCCAGGTAGGTATTGGCAAGGGTCTGCGCTTCCACACCCTGGGAAGCATCCACCACCAGCACTGCGCCCTCGCAGGCTGCCAGGCTGCGGCTGACCTCGTAGTTAAAGTCCACGTGACCGGGGGTATCAATCAGGTTCAGCGCATAGGTCTCGCCGTCATCGGCTGTATAGCTCAGCTGCACAGCGGTGGCCTTGATGGTAATACCACGCTCCTGCTCCAGCTCCATGGAGTCCAGGATCTGCTCACTGCGCTGACGGTTATCCACGGCATTGCACTCCTCCAGCAGACGGTCTGCCAGAGTGGACTTGCCGTGGTCAATATGGGCAATGATAGAAAAATTTCTGATTTTGGATAGTTCTGTCATAGTTGGCACCTCTACAAAGCCGGTTTATCGTTCACACGGAACGGCAAACCGGATTTTGCTCATATTCTTGGTTTTACTATTATAACGAATATCTGGCAAATTGTAAACAGTATGTTTTTCGGTTTTTTGGGGTATACTGAACCCGGTGGCGACAAAAAAAGTGTTTTTTTGAAAAATTTTTATTTTTACCCCTTGTCGAATCGCAAAAACAAGGCTATAGTCTAACGGCATGAGAGAAATAGACATGGAATACATAGGATAGAGAGGTATTTGCGAGAATGAGTACGAAAAAGAATGCAAAGAACAGCGAAGATCTGCAGGCCGCTCTGCAGGCATTGATCGTCAAGGGTCGCAAGGAAGGCATGATCCGTGCCTCCGAGCTGAACGCCATCCTGGAGAAGACCGATGCCGCTCCCGAAAAGATTGACGAGATCTATGACCGCCTGGAGGCTATGAACATTCAGGTCGTCAGCGATCAGGATCTGGACCTGGGCGATGACCTGGACCTGGGACTTACCGATGACCTGGGCGATGACATTGACCTCACCGGTGTGGAAGACGAAGAGCTGGTTGACCCCGTTGACCTGGCTGCAGAGTACAACCTGGATGACCCGGTGCGTATGTACCTGAAGGAGATCGGTCAGATCCGTCTGCTGTCCGCCGAAGAGGAAGTGGATCTTGCCAAGCGTGTGTCCGAGGGTGATCAGTACGCAAAGAACAAGCTGACCGAGGCCAACCTGCGACTGGTGGTTTCCATCGCCAAGAAGTACTCCGGCCGTGGTCTGCACATTCTGGACCTGATCCAGGAGGGCAACACCGGTCTTATCCGTGCTGTTGATAAGTTTGACTGGACAAAGGGAAATAAATTCTCTACATATGCCACATGGTGGATCCGCCAGGCCATTACCCGTGCCATTGCTGACCAGGCAAGAACCATCCGTGTTCCCGTGCATATGGTAGAGGTCATCAACAAGGCCACCCGCTGCAACCGTAAGCTGGTGCAGGAGCTGGGTCGTGAGCCTACTGTGGACGAGATCGCAGCTGAGCTGGGTCTGCCCGTGGAGAAGATCATTGAGGCAAACCGCACCGCTGCGGATACGCTGTCTCTGGACACCCCCGTGGGCGACGAAGAGGACACCTCCATCGGCTCCTTCGTGGAAGACGAGCGCACCCCCGGTCCTGCAGATGCTACCTCCAACGCTCTGCTGGCAGAGGCACTGAAGGAGATCCTGGACACCCTCACCGAGCGTGAGGCAGACGTGTTGCGTATGCGTTTTGGCATGTACGACGGCCGCACCCACACCCTGGAAGAGGTGGGTCAGATCTTCGGCGTTACCCGTGAGCGTATCCGCCAGATTGAGAACAAAGCCATCCGCAAGCTCCGCCACCCCAGCCGCGCAAAGAAGATCAAGGACTTCTACTGCTAATCCTTAAAACAAAAACCGGGCATTATTGCCCCCAAGCACTGGATAAAAGCAGATTTTTGATGGATTGCACCACAGATTTTGTGCCAAGACGGGTTTTTAGGGGATCGGCATACTTTGTGTATGGCGATCTCCTGAAAAGCATGAGTTGGTGCAAAAGATAGTCGCAAGGCGCGAAAAGGAAGTTTTTTACAGTGCTATATATAGAGACAGTTCGTGACCATCCTGTCTGAAAACAAAACTAGGGACTAAGATGGGCGCAGTGCGCCCATCTTTTTTATGGTGATTATTATGAATAAAAAAGCACGCAATCTTGTTTATGGGGCGCTGATCGCTGCGCTGTATGTGACACTTACATATATGCAGAACTTTTTGCTGCCCAACAGCACATCCTTTGCCATTCAGTTCCGTGCCTCCGAGGCGCTGTGCGTTTTGGCGCTGTTTACACCGGCTGCCATTCCGGGACTGACGGTAGGCTGTCTGCTGTTTAACATCAGCTCCGGGGCGCTGCCCCTGGATTTTGTCATCGGCTCCGCCGCCTCCTTCCTGGCTGCCGGTGGCATGTACCTCACAAGAAAGCTGACGGTTCGCAGCTATCCTCTGCTTGCCATGCTGCTGCCTGCGCTGTGCAACGGCATTCTGGTAGGCTGGGAGCTGGACTACATCATGGGTGGCGGCTTCTGGCTCAACGCTTTTTACGTGGCTGTGGGTGAGGCAGCGGTGCTGCTGACACTGGGCACTGCCCTTTACTATGCCCTGAAGAAAGCGGAAAACCGGCTCTTTGGTTGATATTCCAAGGGTTTTATGGTATCCTAACAAAAAGGATGTGTTTTAAATGATTGAATTTCACAAGCCGGATCCTGCAAAAAAAGAAGAATACGACGCTTATCTTCGCTCCCAGGGGGAGCGTGGCTGTGAGTACAGCTTTGTGAATCTCTATCTTTGGGGACGGCAGAAGGCTGCCTTTCTGCACGGTCAGCTGGTGTTCTTCTCCCAGTTCAACAGAAGAAGCGTTTATCTGTTTCCCGTGGGCCCCGGTGACAAAAAAGCCGCTGTGGAGGCGATGATGGCCGACGCCAAAGAGCGTGGCATCCCCTGCCGCATTGCCGGACTGACCCAAAGCGACCGTGACATGCTGGAGCAGCTGTTCCCCGGAAAGCTGCAATATCACTATGACCGTGACAGCTTTGACTATATTTACGACATCAATGATCTTGCGGATCTCAAGGGTCGCAAGTTTCAGAAAAAGCGCAACCACCTGAATCGCTTCCGGGTCGCCTTCCCCGACCACACCCTGGAACCCATCACCGAAGAAAACCTGGATGAGGTGACCGCTTTGGTGGAGCGCTGGTATGCGCTGCGCCTGACCGAGAATCCCCACGGTGACTACCAGCTGGAGCAGGAGGCCATCAGCAAGGCGCTGCGCAAGCGCAACATTTTGGGTCTTGAGGGTCTGCTGCTTCGGGTAAACGGACAGCCGGTGGCTATGACTTTAGGCTCACGGCTCAACGAGACCACCTTTGATATCCATTTTGAAAAGGCGCTGGACACCGCTGACGGCGCTTATGCTGCCATCAACAACGGCTTTGCCCGTTATCTTCGGGAGAAATACCCGGAGATCCTGTGGCTGAACCGTGAGGATGACATGGGCATTGAAGGTCTGCGGAAGGCAAAGGAAAGCTACAACCCCAACCGCCTGGTAGAAAAGAGCTGGGCGATCCCTCTGGAGGACAACAATGACGATTGAAACGCCCCGTCCCGGTGACGAAACTGCCCTTCGGCGGCTGTGGAAGGAAGCCTTTGGGGATGACGATCTGTTCCTGGACGGTTTTTTTGAAACTGCCTTTTCCCCCCACCGTTGCCGCTGCGTGTATATGGACAATTATTTGGCTGCTGCCCTTTACTGGTTTGACTGTAGCTGGAACGGCAAAAAAATTGCCTATATCTATGCCGTTGCCACGGACAAGGCTTACCGTGGAAGAAATCTCTGCCGCAGCCTTATGGAGAATACCCATGCCCATTTGCTGACCCATGGCTACACAGGCGCCGCCCTGGTTCCCGGAAGCCGCGAGCTTTTTACGCTATACGGCAAGCTGGGCTACCGTCCCTTCTGCCCAATGGAAAAGCAAGAGATCTGCGCAGGCAAAACGGCAGCCGTACTGAAAACGCTGACGGCGGCAGAATTTGGAGAAATGCGCAGAGCGCTGCTGCCCCAAGGCGGCATTTTGCAGGAGGGTGTGACACTTTCCTACCTCGCCCGCTTCACCGATCTTTACGAGGCAGAGGGCTGTGTTATGAGCCTTTATTGCGAGGAAGACACCGCCTGCTTCCAGGAGTTTTTGGGTGACCCCGAAAAGCTGCCCGGCATACTGGCGGCGCTGGGCGTAAAAAAAGGCGCTGTCCGCCTTCCCGGCGGAAAAGACAGCGCCATGTACTATTCCCCGGAGGCAGAAACGCCTTCTTATCTGGGACTTTCATTAGGATAATAAAACGGGAGGCAGGAATGCCTCCCGTTTTTGGATAAAAATCCCGACAGAAACAAAAATTGCTGTCAATGCCACGGCTGCTTACGCAGCCTCGGAATGACATGAGACTTGTTTCTGCCGGGATATTCTTTTATTGACCCTTCATTTCGGTGAGCATATCCAGGTACTCGGCCACCAGCAGTTCAGCGGTGCCGGGTTTAAATTTGGTGATCTGCGCTTCATAGCAGCGGATCTCTATGCCCTTTTCATCCGGCAGGTAGCCTGCATGACCGTGGGAGCAGGTGACGATAAATGTCATATCGTAGGGAGAGCCATCCTTGATCTGTCTGCCGTTGGAGCCAAACATTTCATAGGGTGCAAAGATCATGCTGATATTGCCGATGGCAATGCCCTTCAAGTCAATGGAACGGGTGGGGGCAAAATTGGCACGGTTCAAAATAGCGGTAACCTCATACACGCTGTCAAAGCCGTGAGACTTGGCTGCTTTCTTGCCCTCGGAGGTGCCTCTGCCGCCTACCTGCGCCCAGATGGCCTCTACCTTCTGCGCCTCCGGCAACAGGTGCATATCCTCTTTGTTGGACTCGCCCACGTAGGTGCGCTTGATAAAGGACACCTGGTCGTTTTCTGCCTTGGTCAGGTTGTTCAGTCCGTCATAGGCGATCCGTCCCAGCTCCTGACCGTAAATATTGGCATCGCCGCTGAACTGCTCCGTCGCCACACGGCTGGTAGGTGTCTGGTTACCGGCTGCGGCAATGAAATAAGCTACCAGGGCATCGGCGTTTTCTGCCACGTAATCACGGGCAGCGCCGGGGAAGTCGGCGGAAATCTCGGATTCACTGCCGTTGATGGTTGCATGGGCAGGGAAATTCATAAGAATTACGTCTTTTTTGTCTTCTGCTGCACGGGCAAAGCGGATCAGCTGCAATTCTGTATCTGCTTCCTGCACGTGACCGGTGATGGCGCCGGCGGAGAAATCACCGAAGTTTGAACCGGCATAAGTGCCGTTGCTGATGACATAGTGGCGCACCCATGCCATACCGGGGGCCATGACACTGCCGTACCAGGCTTCCGCAGGAGACAGGTCTTCCACCGCTTTCTTGGCAGCCTCCATTGCCCAGCCTACCAGCTCCGGCAGGTACTTGGCAATACCCTCCTTGCCGCTGCTGCTGGCAGCCACAGAGGAGTGGGTATGGGTAGCATTCATAATAATATGATCCTCGGGGATGCCGGTTTCATTTGCCATAGCACTTCTGACCATGTTGGCAAAGTCATCATATGTGCCCACCAAATCCATGGTAGAGACAAGATAGGTTTCCTCCCCCTGACGGAGGGCAATGCAGGTAAAGAAGATATTATCCCGAATATTGGTGGAAACACGTTCCGATGCGCTGCCGGAAATGGCAACGGGGTAATCCGGGGTGATGTCTACCTTAGCGTAGCCCACCTTCAGCTGGTTGGGATCTTCCTTTGCGCCGCTTTCGCCGCAGGCGCAAAGACCCAAAACCATAACGAGGACTAAGAGAATGGAAAGAATTTTCTTCATATTGACACGCTCCTTGTTGGCTTTTTTCCTATTATAGCACAAAGAAAGAACCTTGTAAATCCTATCCTGCATTCCGTGTCTTGCTGCAATACGGAATGGATATATCCATTCCCTACGATATTAAAAAAGCGCAGTGGAGCTCCACTGCGCTTTTTGATTTTACAGCTTAACGACCTTGCCGGTGGCGATAGACTCGTAGCAGGCGTTCATTGCCTGGATGGTCGCCTTGTGCCAGCGGAGGTTGATAAGGGGTGTCTTATGGTTGCGGATGTTGTCCACAAACTCATCAATGAGGCCGATCCACTCGTCAAAGTAGGTGTACTGCACGGTGTAGCGGTCATTGGGGCAGCCGTTGTGGTACACGTTGGGACCGAAGCAGTCTGCCATCAGAGTACCCTTTTCGCCGTTGAGGGTGATGTTCACCTCCATACGCTTGGGGAACACCTCCCAGCCGGGACCGGGCACGGGGATGCGCTCTTCCATCTTTGCCCAGGAGGGATCAAGGGAGAACACAGTGCCGTCCTTCATTCTGCCAATGACAGACAGCATATCCTCTTCCTGGATGTCGGGACGGATATTGGGAGCGACCTCTGCGTAGATGGAGTCAAACTCACTGCCGGTCATGTGACGGATCATATCAAAGATATGGGGGTGGTCACACAGGGCGCCGCCACGGCAACGTGCGTCGCCTTCCTTGATCTGCACACGCTTGCCGTAGGACTTCTCCGGCACACCCTGCCAGGGGAATGCCCACACAGGAGACAGGGTGATGTTGGTAGCGTTGAAGGACTTCAGCTTGCCCAGCTGACCTGCCTCCAGCAGCTCCTTCATACGGACAATGACGGGGTTGTAGTGCATTTCCAGCTCGATCTGGCAGATCAGATCGTTCTTTTCCACGATCTCAATCATCTCATCGTACTCGTCCATGTCAAATGTGGGGATCTTCATGGACAGAATGTGGATGCCACGCTCGGCGCACAGCTTCATCTGGCGCAGGTGGTCAGCATTCTCACTTGCCAGCACAACGGCTTCAATTTCGGGATGGGCATCCAGCATTTCCAGCTCGCTGTCATAGCAGGGAATGCCCTGGACACTGTTCAGGAAGATCTTCTTCACATCGTCGTTGGCGGTGGCAACGGCGACCCAATCCAGCTTGGGATTGTCCATCAGTGTCTGGTAGTACTTTCTGGTATGACCGTGGGTCATACTCATCATGGCGATCTTCAAAGGCTTCATATTACAGTACCTCCCTTTCGCCGTTTTCGGCAGAGCGCTTTGCCATGGCGATCAGCTGATCCAGCTCGCCTGCCAGGGTCTTCATTTCTTCAATATTGTTCTTCTGTGCAATACCAAAAGCAGCACGGACGATCGCCACCTGCTCAATGGTAAGACCGAACAGCTCAAAGTCCACATCGGTGAACTTCTGATTCTCTTCACCGAAGATGTAGATACTGTCCTGCTTCAGCTGGGCGTCTACCACAACATCGCAGCAGGTGCCACGCTGCGCAATGATCTCGTGCTTGTCCTTGGGGACTTCGCCCTTTGCCAGGGTAGCGGAGATCTCAAGGGTGCAGACAACACCGTCCTCGCAGGTGGAGATCGCATTCAGCACATTGTCATTCTGCATGACCATGATGGAAATGAGCTTTCTGCCCAGCACGTAGCGGCAGATATCCAGCTCACGGTACAGAGCCTCATAAATGTCACTGCCCTTCTCAATGATACGGGCAACACGCATCACGCTGACACCCTGCAGAGTGCCGCCGGTGACAATGTTCTTCTGCTCCAAAAATCTTCTCTCGTTTCTGTGGGCCAGCAGAGGGACTTCCACACCGTTGATGACAACGGTCTTTTCGTCCTTCAGCTCTGCCTTTACATCCACAGAATACTTTTCAAGAAGAAAGTTCAGTTTTTCCTGCAAAACCTTCATGATAATTCTCCTTTACAGCATTTTGACTCTGGGTCTGTACTTTTCAAGATATGCGGCATTCTTCTCGTCGCCGCCGGGAGTGTTGGCGCTGGACCATACAGGAGGCTTGATGCCTCTGTCAATGCACTGCTTCACAGTCTCAATCTCCAGCAGGTGGGCAATGTAGAAGTCCACAATGTTGGAAACGGGAGCAATGGGTGTGTCCAGTCCGGGCACGGTGACCACAGCGTCGCCAACGGGGTTGAAGTCCTCAATGCAGACATCTGCGTAGTCATTGAGGTTTGTCTTGTTGGGGTGACGGATGAAGTGATCCTCGGGCATCTCGGTCTGCCAGGCCTGGGAGGAGACGGCGATGATCTTCACGCCGTTCTTCTTGGCTTCCATGGCAGCGTCAATGGTAGCAGGGTTGATGCCGATGTTATGGAAGATGATCAGTACATCGTCCTTCTTCAGGTCATAGTACTTGATGATGGCGCTGCCGTAATTGACGGTACGCTCCAGCTCCAGGTACTTCAGCGCCTGGTTGAACACGGAAAGGCCGGTCTCCATCAGGGGGTTGATGCAGGAGAGGCCGCCGGCACGGAAGAACATTTCGCCCACGGGCAGGGTGGTGTGACCGCCGCCGCCGTAGACATTGATCAGTCTGTCATTGGCAATGGCATCGGTCATCAGCTCTGCTGCCTTGCGGATGTTCTCGCTCTGGGTGGCATTGACCTTTTCCAGGTTCTCAATTATCGCCTTGTAATAGCCGAAATCGTTCATATTAGTCCTCCTTCTTCAGGACACGACGATAGTTTCTGCCGATGTTATCCCACAGCTCCAGAGGATCCTTGGCTGCAACTACGGTGCCGTAGCCGCCACGGTAAGTCCAGGTTGCCAGGCGGTCAACACCCAGCTCCTCGTACATATCAACTACCTTGTCGATCTGTGCAAAATCGTCGGGGCGCTTGTTGTAGCCCATGAGCCAACGCTCGGACTGCTTGCCGTACTTCTTTGCCATGGCAACAGTACGCTCGGTGATCTCACGGAAGAAGCTCTCGGGCAGTGTCCAGTTGATGATGGTGGTGGAGAAGACGTCAAAGTAGGGGCAGGCGGCAACCATTTCCCAGTTGTCGTAGCCGCGCAGCTCGGTGACGTAGTAGCTGTTGAGGGTAGCGTGGACACAGCAGGTGATCTCCAGGTTGGGGTTGATCTCCTTCAGCACACGGGAGGTGTCGGACAGAGTGAACAGCGCCTCTCTCCAACGGAACTGCTTCACGTCATCGTTCATGAACTTGGGCATTTCGTAGCCGTAGTACTCCTCAAACTTCTTCATGCACTCGGGGCAGCGGCAAGCCCAATCGTCACCTGCGCCACCGGTGATGGAAGCGTAGGACTTGGGGTATGCATAGTGAGGCTCGTCCCAGAAGAAGCCGTCAACCTCGGTCTCACGTGCCAGCTTCACGCAGATGCGCTGGAAGTAGTCACGGAAGGAATTGGTGTTGAAGCAGGCAGCGTTCAGCACCTCACCGGTGTATGCGGACACCTGGCGGTGATGAATGTTGTTCTGCAGGAACAGACTGACCTGCTCGCCGCCGAAATACTTACCGATGCCCCAGGTATCTGCCAGAACACGCAGACCCAGGTCATGGGCAGCCTTGACGATGTTGTTGATGTTGGGGAACCAGAAGTCCATGTCAAACTCGGTGATGGCCAGGATGACGGTGTCGCAGCCATGCTCCTTCATTTCCTTGAAGTCTTCAATTGCATGCTCCACGTAGCCGAGGCCGTAGTAGCTGACTGCACAATGCTTGATTGCCATAATTATTCGCTCCTTTTATTTTCATTTATGTTTTGTCATTGCAGGTACAAAGCAACAACAGATTTACGATGGATTACTGGCCAACGTAGAGCTCAGTGATGTCACGCTCTATCCAGCCGGCGGACTTGAAGTCATTGCCCTCAAATGCCACTCTGCGCCACAGCGCTGCGGTTTCCTTGCCGTAGGTCTTGGCGCTGCTGATGTGGCTCCAGGTGTGGGTGGTGGCGCCGCACTTCTTGGCGCAGCCCAGCACGGAAGGCATCTTCAGCTCCAGGGTGTGCCAGGTGGTCATCATCATGCCAAAGAAGCCCTGCTCTGCAATGGTGTCGGCAAAGGCGGTGTAGTTCTTCGGATCGTGCCAGGGAGCGCCCATAACATCGTAGCCGGTGTCCTTCAGGCTCATCATGGTGGAGATGGGTGCCTCATAAATACGGTACTGCCAGTCTACCATGACTGTCTTGGGATGCAGGCTCTTCTGAATGGATTCCACTTCTTCTGCAGGGCAGGTGGCGGTGGCACCGGGGTACTTACCCCGCTCCAGCATCATATCCATCCAGATCATGGGACGGCGACCCTCTTCCACAACCTCTGTGGTCAAACGGTTCAAAAATGCGGGCAGACGGTTCTTACGGGAGTATTCGTCATGGGTGTAGTTATAGGACTCGTCGCAGCCGACGTGGAAATATTCGCCCTCGCCGAAGACCTCGTACAGCTCCCGACGGATGTCCTTATGCAGCTGATGCACTCTTTCGGAATAGATATTCCAATCCCAGCCGTCGCCGGTGAACAGCGGCTGCAGACGGGGGTTCTGATCCAGCACAACGTGCTTACCGTGGCGCACACGGCAGGCAGTTGCGTGACCCAGCTGGTTGAACATAGGCACGGGCTCCATGCCCAGCTCACGCACTTGCTGAATCATCTGCTTTGCCTGCTCCTTGGTGTAGGCCATAGGCCATGCCAGTTCCTTCATGCAATCGTACTGCAGCATGCCCCAGAACTCCAGAATAATATGGGTGTACTGGCACAGACCGCACAGACGAATCAGCTTCTTGATGAAATAATCACCGCTGTCGGGGAAAATGCAGATATGAATCATACGGTTTTCCATGCGGTAAGCGCTTGCTTCGCAGGTGTAGGCCATACGGATATCCTGGTCCGTATACTCCATTTTCATCATCAGCACCATGAAGCCACGCATAAGACCGCCAAAGTCACGGCCGATGATGGCAGCGCCCTTTTCGTCAATGCGAAGCGCCCATTCCTTACCCTCGGGCAGCTGGGGCAGCTGGGTAGCGCCCAGCACGAAGGTGTTGTCTGCGCCCTCGGTCAGGGTCAGCTCACCGTCACCCAAGCAAAAGCTTTTGTAAAGATTTTTTACAGTGGTATTGTTCATTTTTTTATCTGCGCAGGCAGTTGCCTTGGCAGAAACGACAAAGTATTTGTCCATTCATATCACCTCATCTAAAAGCATACTCCAAAATGCAGCAGGATGCAACCCACTATTCAACGGAAAAGGTGGACTTTTCAACGGCGGAAACATGTTTTTATCAGCGCATCCCCCCAAGAGGTGGAAAAAAGCACGTGGTGGGCAGCTGCAGGAGGCTGCCCACAAGGCAGTGGAGCAGCTGCGCGCAGAAGAAAACGAAACAAAAGCAGGCTGCATCGTCATGGCGATGCAGCCTGCTTATTTATTCTACAGAGATCGTGCGGAACAGAATGCTCTTGCGCAGCTTGCCGTTTTCGTCCTTTACAGTGAAATCGCTGTAAATAAGGCCGGCGGTACGGTCATCCAGCATCACCATGTCCGTATAGCTGCAGGTGGCAACATTCACTGTGCTGCCGGGTTCGTTGGGCACACGGTTGGAGTGGATCAGCTCCATGGGCGCATCCCAGCGGCGGCAGGCAGGGTCATCTGTGGCACGCAAAAACAGACCCGGTCTTCCGTAGGTTGCCAGGGTGACACCGCATTTCAGTGTCAGTATGGTAGGCCACACGCCGGTAAAGTCAAAATCCTCCGGCTGACTCCAGGTGTTGCCGCCGTCTGCAGAGTGGCTGATGAGCATGGGGCAGAAGGCGCTTTCCTTATAGATCACGTGGGTGCGGATCAGGCGGAACAGTGAGCCGTCCGGGGCAAACCCGATGTCATTTTCGTTGTAGCCCTCGCTGACCGCCTCTTTTTCCGTTTTGGGTATGTAGGGCAGGAAATGCACCAGCTCCCAGGTGTGACCAAAGTCTTTGGATTTCAGCAAATACACAGAATACTGGTTGGAGGCCACCGAGCCGTCTTTGGGGTCAATGCCGGCGGCGCAGTAGTCGGGCATCCACAGTGTGCCGTCCGGCGCCACACGGATCCGTCCCCGGGGGAAGGGCCGGATCAGCACGCCCTTGGCGGCAGAAACAAACATATGAGGCCAATGCACCACCGCCTGCTCCGTGATGCCCTGGGGATTCTCTGCATTGATACGGATAAACTCCCAGGTTTTGTTGCAGGGGGTATGGGCAACGTCCTCCATGGAATAGATGGCAAAGCCCTTGGGGCTGGTACAGACAGGCTGGGGAAGCGTCAATCCCTCCAGGGGAATGGACGGCAGCTCACGGTAGTGCAGCACGTCGCCGTTGGGCAGCAGCACACCCTGTAGGCAGGCTGCCTCCTTGGGCGAGATCTCCTGCCAGGTGCGACCCAGGTCGCTGCTGATAAAGTAGGGTCGGGCATTGCCGTAGGCGGTGACGGAGTCCTCGCCCACGTTAAAATTGCACAGCAGTCTGCCGTCTTTTGTCTGAATCAGCTCCGGGAACTGGTAAGGACCCCAACCGGTCTTTTCCGTCTCCGGCCCCATGGCGATGACCACCGGCTCTGACAGTTTTATATGCATAGTTCTCACACCCTTGCGTTTTTCTTTTAGTGTAACAGATTTTTCCGAAAAAACAATCCTGCAATGTGACACAACACATTGCAGGATGTCTTTTTCACAGAAATTAACCGTTTTCGTTGAACACCGTCCAGGGGTTTTCCTTGGAATAATTGGCGGCGTCAATCAGCACCTGCTTCATTTCGTCGGTGACGATCAGGTCGCCCTTGTCACGGGCGCGTCTTACACGAATCGCTGCAGGCACAGCGTCGATATTCACCGTTTCCACCGTGTTGCCGGTGAACTGGGCATAGAAGCTATAGGCTGCTACCAATCTGCCGTAGTCAGACAGATGGGTGTAGTCACGCCACAGTTCCAGCTGGGGAACACCTGCGGTGGCATAGGCATACATGACACCTGCGCCGGCGCAGATGACCTTGTCATAGTGGTCGTCGCCCACAATATTGTCTTTCACCAGGGTTGCCATTTTTTCAAACTGCTTGTAGGTGTTATTGTCATACTCCTTCTGGAGATATGTCAGCCAATCAGAAGGCGGCTGGGGATCAAAGTCGGGTTCATAGAAGGTGGGGTCGCTGGGGCTGGGCCATGTAGTCAGCCAGCAGACCTTGTAGGTATCGCCGTACACATTGTCTGCAATGATCTGCTCCAGGGTACGTCTGCCGTCCAGGTTCATTGTTTCATCGCTATCGGTTCTGCCTGCCTGCATGAACACATAGTCCCATGCCTGATGGCGCAGACCATCCTCCAGGTATGCGTTTTCCATGGTCTCCCACTTGCCATCCACATTATAGTGGTACTCGTACACAGCCTGCTTCTCTGTGTAGTGCTTGATGTGGCGGTCAACTGCGCAGCCGCTGTAGTACATAATACCCAGCACCAGCTCCTGCTCCGGCAGCTGATCCTTGAACACATCCGCCAACAGCCACAGCGTATCGTTGGAATGGCTGTTGCCAACGACCATAATTTTCAGCACGTTTGCTTCCTCGGGACTTTGGGTGGGTGCGGGAGCTTCTGTTGTCTGCGGCGCAGCGGAATTGCTGCAGCCTGCCAGCAGGAGAACTGCCAATAAGATTGCCAATAACTTTTTCATGTTTTTTCCTCCCTGTAAGTAGATTACTTGTAATCAATGAAGCCTTCGGCATTCAAATCGTGGATATAACGGTAAATGGGGTAGACACCGTTTGTGCCGTGGATCATGCCCTGCTGCACCATAGTTCCCATCTGCTCTGCCACATCATCCACATCCGGCTCCATAAGCATGGAAAGGATGTTGCCACGCACCTGATTTCTGCAGAACACGTATGCACCGTTTTCAAAGGTCACGGATTTTTCATCCGTAAGGCAATCGCTTTCGTTCATGTCATACTGCTGCAGCTTTACGGTGCTGCCGGCAGGAATAAAGGTGTAGGAAATGGCATGCTTATCCATCAGCTTCAGCACACTTTCTGCGCAGCCGGCATCCGCAGGGATCACATAGGCAGTGGGTGCGATACGGGCTCGCTTTACGTTGGTGTATGCGTTGGGTGTCTCGGTCACCTCCGTGGGAATGCCCGTGATCTGGTCATGCTTTCTGCCGGGGTGGCGCAGAGCAATATCGTCTACCGTGGAAACATCCAGCTTGACCGTCTGTTTCTGGGAGTACACAGCGCCCTGGTCAATGATCATCTGCCGCTCTGCATCCACGATTTGCTGCATTTTATCTGCATTTTCCGCCACATGGCGCAGCAGCGCCTCTGCAGAGACCACCTGGCTGACGATACGGCGCTCATACATATCAAGACCGTTGCCGATGCCACGGGTCTCCAGCAGCACAAACATCGTACCCTGCAGGGATGCGTAGGCACGGGACAGATTGGCATTGACGGAGTTTACGGTGTTGGTATAGTAGCGGTAATCCAGCTGATTTTCTGCCATGGCATCAAAAATCTTCCGGGAGATCTCTATATTAAAGTCAACAAATTCACTGCTGTTGTCCAGGGTGTAGCCGAGACCCACCAGGATATCACCGCCGGTTAAGGTGTTCCTTGTGGTTCCGGTCTTGTACTCGTGGCCGTCAATGATCAGTTCCGGGTCAAACCACTGACAAATCTGCATATAGCTGATAATTTCGGGGGTCTTCAGCCGCAAGCTGTCACGGTTGGGATCAATGTCGCCCATAAGCGTACGCTCAAAGTTCTGGGCGCCATCGGGATTCTGTCGGGGAATGACGCAGATATTCAGCTTATCCAGCAGCTCCTCGCCCAGCTGACCGTCCAGCCAGGAGATCATGGAGAGGGCAGCCTCACCGGCAGCCGGCTCATTGCCGTGCATTTGACAGCGGTACAAAACCGTGGGCTTATCCTGCCCCATCAGTTCTGCCGCCTCCCGGGCATTTTTCGCAGAGGACAGATCTGTCCGGGTGAAGACCACCATGGGAATATCATGGCGATACAAGCCGGATGTGCCGGCAGAGTAAATATACAGATCATCATCGGCATCATCCAGGGATTTCAGGTATTCCTCCAGCTGGCTTTGGGTGGTGATCTGATGCTCCTGATGCTCCACCGTAAAGTAAGGGGAGGTCAGGATCTCACTGTACTTGGGCCACAAGGACAAATCACTGATAAGGCCGTTATTGTACAATTCTTCTGTATAGGAATTGATGCTGGTGGGCGCCCAGCCTGCGCCGTCTGTTTCACCGGGAGTCAGGTCAAGGATGTAACGGATCTCATTCTTCTCCTCGGTCATGACGATGTTGGTGGTCTGCGTGTAGCGCTTAGCGCCGCTGGTCTTGCAACGAAGATTTCCCAACAGATTTGCATAATGATAATAGGTATAACCGTTGCCCTGGTAGGTGGCGGTGGGGGACAGGGTCGTGCCGTCTTCAAATTCGGTGGACACGGACACCTTAACGCCGTCTGCCACCTGCACCACCAGTCCCTTCACCGTTTCCGGCACCGGGTCTGTGGGCGCTTTTTCGCCGCAGCCGACAAGCAGCACCAAGATCAGTAACAAAGGCAAGATTTTTTTCACACAAATCCGCTCCTCCCGTTTTTTATAAGATGATTATAACACAATATAATTCTATATGCAATCTAAACCGAAAGCTTGGAAAAGAGTTAAGCGTTTCATTTTTAATTCTTAACGCTTCCCCTCTCAGTCACGCTTCGCATGCCAGCTCTCCCAGAGGGAGAGCCAAGTTGCCGCTCTCCACTCTCCACACTCGGTTCTCACCTTCTTCTGTACGCTCTGGGGGAAAGGCCGGTGATGTCACGGAAGGTGCGGTTAAAAGTGCTTTGGTTCTGAAAACCGCAACGGGCCATGACAGTGCTGATGGGAAGTTCTGTTGTTTCCAGCAGGTTTTGCGCCTTGTGGATGCGCAGACCGTTGATATGCTCCCGGAAGCTGCAGCCGAAATGTCGGGAAAACAGCTTGGACACATAGCTTTCACTGATATAAAGGGCGGATGCCAGGGAGCTTACGGTGATATCCTCCGTAAAATGCTCTGCGCAGTAGGACAGCACCTGCACCGTCATATCCCCGGAAGGCCCGTCATGGGGCACCAGATCCAGCAGCTCCAGCAGCTCGCCCAGCACCGCATTTACATAGGACATGGCGGTTTTGGGACGGTTTCGCTTTGTCATCTCCACCGCCCGTTCCATCAGCGGCGCCAAAAATGCCGCCTGGGTATGGCAGCAGTCCGGCTTGAAGGACAGAAGGGTGTTATCAAAGGCGGTCTCTCTGGGGTCAAACAGCACGATCAGGGCAGACGCCTCCGGGGAGTCCTCATAGGCATGGGTCAGGTAGGGAAACAGCACCGCCATCTCCCCCTCCTGCAGCAGGTGGCTTTTGCCGTCCACGGTGATGGGGACGGCGCCTTTTGTGATATAAATCAACTCCCCATGGGGGTGGAACATGGACATGTAGCCCTTGAAGCCGGCAACATTACTTGCCGACAGCTGAAAATACTCCTTTTTTTCAAAGATCGCTTGCATTGTTTTTTCTCCATAGTGCTGAAAATCATTGGTTTTTTCCGTTTATGCTATGGATTATAACGTAAAATCAATTATAATACAAGTAGTAAAATGCCAGGAGGTGTCTTTATGCGCAGAATCATTTCTTTTTTGCTGGTTGCCGTTTTATGCATGGGCTTGTTCGGCTGCGGTGAAACCAAACAGACAAAAGTATCCGAGACCTTCTGCGTTGGCTATGCCAAAGCAGACATTACCCCCATTGATCCCGTACCCCTGGGTGGCTACGGCGATCACGAAGAACGCATTTCCAAAGGCTTTCTGGAGACACTGTATGCCACCTGCGTGGCATTCTCCGATGCTGAAGGAGAAAAGCTGCTGCTGATTTCTGTGGATCTCAGCGGTTGCCGTGACGAGGTCTTCACGCCGCTGCGCAAGCAGATCGCGGAAGAAAACGGCATTCCTGTGAGCCATGTGCTGTTCACAGCTTCCCACAGCCACTCCTCCCCCCATCTGCCCTCGGTAAGCAAAAGCTATATCTCCATGATTCAGAAAAACATTGCATCAGGTGCTACTGCAGCGCTGGCAGACCTTGCGCCGGCGACTATGGAAACCGGCTTTGACCGTGTGGACCGGCTGAACACCAACCGCCACTATTTGCTCACCAACGGCAAATATCAGGGCAGAGAAGTGGGTACGCTGCCTAAGAGCGAAATCGTCGGTCATTATGACAAAGCCGACAATCTGCTGCAGGTGGTAAAGTTCACCCGTGCAGGTGAGAAAAAACCGGTGGTGCTGGTGAACTGGACCGGTCACCCCACCGGCATGAAGAACGAAAAATATTACTACGCCTCTCCCAATTACATTGGCGTACTCCGTACGACCCTGGAACAGAGCCACGGCTGCGAGGTGTCTTTCGTACTCTCCGGCTCCGGCAATGTCAATAACGGATCCCAGTTCAGCGCCGATTTGGATTACGATGCCGGCGATTATATCACGCTGGGTCAGACCCTCGGCAAGCACGCAGGAGAAATTCTGGACAGCAAGCTGTCTTCCGGCAAGGCAGATAATATTATTCTGTCTGAAAATCTTTTCCAGGCAAAGGATAAGTCCGGTATCAATCAGGAGGTGCCGCTGTATGCTTTCTCCGTGGGCGATTGGGCTTGTGTTACCGCACCCTTTGAGATTTTTGACACCAATGCCGTCGCTGTGCGTGATGCCTCGGATTTTGCCATGACTTTCTACGCATCCTGTTCCAATAATGCTATGGGCTATCTCCCCACACCGGCTTCTTTTGATTGGGAGATTACGTACGAAGCGGAAATCACCAAGTTCCCCAAAGGCATGGCTGAAACCGTTCAACAGCAGCTGACCGATCAGCTGGCGGAAATTTTTGCCAAAAGCGGAAATGAGAAGACCGAAAAACGGGAAGGCTATCTGTCTACCCCCTTTGTACCCCAGAGCGATGGTCTTGTGTATCAGAATCCTGCGCCCGGCAACTGGGCACAGTGCATGGAAGTAAACAACGGCTTCTACAGCATCGTTCTGCTCACCGGCTCCAGCTTCAAAACCATGCTGTGTTTGGACAAGTCCGTGGCAGAAAAAGTTGTGGCTGCCGGCACTATGCAGCTTGTGTTCAATGAGCAGAGCGTTATTGTAGACGTCATTCCCCAGTAAATCCCAATGCCCGAAAGGAGAAACTATTATGTCCCGTTATATTCCCGTACCTGCTTATCCCGACAAAATGCCCGTAGATATCTCTTTTGTGTTTGAAAAAGAAAAGCCTGCCGGCAAGCATGGCTTTGTCCGTGCCGATGGCGATGACCTGCGCTTTGAGGACGGCACACCCGTTAAATTCTGGGGTGTCAATTTCAACGGCGGCGCCTGCTTCCCCGACAAGGACTATGCCCCCAAGGTAGCTGCCCGTCTTGCCCAGGCCGGCTGTAACATCGTCCGTCTCCATCAGCTGGACGCCCAGTGGGATACGCCCAACATCTTCTCCTACTCCAAGGGCAAGCGTGTGACCACCACTCGTGTGCTGGATCCCAAGTCCATGGATCACCTGGACTACCTGATTTCCTGCCTGAAGGAAGAGGGTATTTACATTTACCTGGATATGATCACCTATCGCAAATTCAAAGAGGGTGACGATGTTCTTTACAATGACCAGCTGATGGATGCCGCCAAGCCCTGGAATATGGTGGACGAGCGGCTGATTGAGCTGCAGAAGGAATACTGCACCCAGCTGTGGACCCACGTGAACCCCTACACCGGTCTTGCTTACAAGGACGATCCTGCCTTCGTGCTGACAGAAATTGCCAACGAGAACGATCTGTTCCAGGACTCCCCCATGAAAAAGCGTGAGTATCAGCCTATCCCCTACTACATCAACATGTTCCGTGAGAAGTTCCGTGATTGGCTGCAGGCAAAGAATATTGAATTTGATTGGGAAAACTGCGACCTCTACACCACAGAGCTGCCCATGATCCAGTTCAAGATGGACGTAACCGAAAAGTATTACCGGGAGCTTTATGACCACATGCGTGCCATCGGCGTGAAGATCCCCATTGCCGGTACAAACTGGAGCCGCTGCGACGGCTTCATCAAGACCCATGAGAAAATGGACTTTACGGATTCCCATCACTATTTCTATGACTGGAAGTGGGGCAACACCGAGCGTGTGTGCGCCAACCGTCCCATCACCGGCGCCGCCACCGTCTTCCCCAACATGGCAAGAATGAAGCTGCCGGGCAAGCCCTTCTTCATTTCCGAGTGGGATATGCCCTGGCCCAACTCCTACCGTGCAGAAGGCCCTATCTACTATGCCGCCGTGGGCGCATTGCAGAACTGGTCCGGCTTTACCATTCACACCTATTCCTACTCTGCCCGTCTGGAGCGTGGCAGCGTGCTGGGCAGAGAGTTGTCCACCCCCGTGGGCGGTGTCCCCTACCGTGAGGGCATTTTCTCCACCTGGAACGATCCTGCCAAGTTCGGTCTTTTCTACCACGCTGCCCTGATGCTTCGCCGTGGCGACATTGCGCCGGCAGACAAGAAAGTGGCTGCCTACTCCACCAACCTGACAAAGCTGCAAGCCACTGCCAACCAGGGTCTGCTGGAGCAGCACCAGGTGGCAACCACCTTTGACGATACACTGCCTCAGGGCTTTGATGAGGCGCATCCTGCGGACAAGGCCTACCCCCATCCCACACCCGGTCGCATCGTTTCCGACAACGGTCAGATGTGGCGTGACCTGAAAAAGCGCATCGGCGCCATTGACACAGAGCGCACCAAGGTATTCTACGGCTTCCTGGGTCTTGCAGGCAACACCGCCTCCAACAAGGTCAGAACCAACGAAGGTATTTCCATGAACGGTCTGTCTGTGGACTGCGGCACAGACTTTGCGGTCATCGCCATGTCCAGCCTGACCGACGATCCCATTTCCAAGTCCGACAACATCCTGCTGACCACCGTGGGCAGAGCCAGAAATACAGATCCCGTATTTGACGGCGAGAAGATGCTGGAGGTGGGCAAGCCTCCCATTATGGCAGAGGTGATCCGTGCAGATATCCGCCTGGAGACCGAGCATGGACAGAAGATGAAGGTTTGGGGTGTCAATGCCGAGGGCTTCTACTCCGGCGCTGTACCCACCACCTACGAAAACGGCGTTCTCTCCTTCACTGTGGGCGACGAAGAAAATCCCGCCTGCTACTATTTGATCGTAAAGGAGTAATTTTATATGTTGAAAATCGGTTGGGCATCGGCAGATGTCAGTACCAACGAGCCGGTAACCATTGTGGGTCAGGCTTATGAACGTATTTCCAAGGGCAGCATGGACCCCACCACGGTCACTGCCCTGTACCTGGAAGACGGCGGCGATTGCGTTATGTTCGTCTCCGGCGACTTTACCAACTTTGAAGGCTCTTTCCTGCAGGAGCTGCAGGCAGCTGTGGCGCAGAAGCTTCCCGCATTTGACGCAAACAAAATCATTCTGAATGCCACCCACACCCACACTGCCCCCCGGTATAATTTAAAGCGAGGCTATGACAAAGCGCCCCGTGACCGTGTGCATATTTATCCTGCGGAAAAATACCGGGCATTCCTATTGGAACGCATGACGGAAACTTTGGTCAAAGCCTATGAAGCTGCCGCCCCCGGCGCTGTTTCCTATGGCTACAGCAGCGCCTCTGTTGGCTTCTCCCGGAGAGCCACCTACTTTGTGGACAGAGGCGTAAACAACAAAAAGGGCAATACCTTTGCCGTCAACGGTCACGCTACCATGTACGGCAAGACCAATGACCCGGAGTTCTGCGGCTTTGAGGGCAGCACGGACACCTACGTGTATCTGCTGTTTACCTTTGATGAGGGCGGCATGCTTACCGGCGCCCTGGTCAACGTTCCCTGCCCCTCCCAGTGTACGGAGCATGAGGAGTTTACCTCCGCTGACTACTGGAACGAGGCAAGAGAGGCCATTCGCAAGGAATTCGGCGATATTTATATTCTGCCCCAGTGCGCTGCTGCCGGTGACCTGTCTCCCCATCTGCTGCATCAGAAGGAGGCACGGGAGCGCCAGGTGAAGCTGCGCTTCGGCGATGACCCCAAGGCAGAAAAGTTCAAGTTCCCCATTGAGTACTACAGCCGCCGGGAGCTGGGTGAGAAGATCGCCCGTGCGGTAAAGGACGGCTACAGCTGGGCAACCAAGGAAATGTATACCGAGATGCCCATCTGCCACGTGGCGGAAACGCTGGAACTGGAACGCTGGCAGCTGACCCAGCAGCAGTATGACGATGCAGCGGAAAATCTCCGTGATCTGGCGCAGGGCAGCTTCCAGCACACCGATGACCCCTATGCAGACTTCAAGTTCAACACTCGTCGCAGTTCTGAAATCAGCCGCTGCGAAGGCGTTATGGCACGGTTTGAGGACAAGCGGGAAACAGAACCCTGTCGCATCCATGTGGTAAAGGTGGGCGACATTGCCTTCACCACCTGCCCCCATGAGCTGTACATTGACTACCAGCACCGCATCCAGGCCCGCAGCCCCTTTGTGCAGACCTTTATGGTGCAGCTGGCTTCTTCTGAAGTGGGCGCACACGGCTACCTCGCCACAGAGCGTGCTGCCGCCAACAAGGGCTACAGCGCCATCTCCTACAGCTGCCATGTCTCCCCCAAGGGCGGTCAGGCCATGGTGGAGAGAACACTGGAGCTCCTTCAGCAGATGCAGGAGGAAGCATGAAAAAAATCAAGAACCTGGCAAAGGCTTCCCTGAAGCTGCTTGCCGGTCTTTTCCGCAACAAGGGCAAAGATCCTGCCACCGCCACCGCTTCCCCGGCGGCAAAAGCAGCGCTGCAGGACAAAAAGCTTCTTTTTATCGGCAACTCCTACACCATGAACGGCTTTGCTGTGATCCCCAAGGACTGCAAGACCCTGACACAAAAGCAGCGCAGCAATGACCACGGATTTTTCTATCAGCTTTGCAAGACCCACGGCATCCGTGTTTCTGTGACCAACTGGTGCTTCAGCGGACACAACATTTCCCAGACCTTCGGCGGCCCTTGCACCGCCAAGGGCAAAGCATGCACCGGCAAGGATCATGCCACCTATCTCACCGACCGGAATTTTGATTATGTTATTATCCAGTGCTACAAGGAAGAGGAATACACTCAGGATCTGCTCTCTTACCTGGCACCGGTGACCTCTCTGTTCCGGGAAGCAAATCCCAATGTAAAATTCCTTCTCCTTGTGCCTCACATGGCCTGCGAGAAAAATTACCTGTGGACACAGGATCTGCCTGCCATGCAGCAGGCCGGTTTCACCATTTGCAACTGGGGCAAAATGCTCCATGACATTTGCAGCGGTACTGTAACCGTTCCCCACAGCCAGCAGAAATACGACCGTCTTTCCTTTGTGGTCAGCGTTTCCAAGGAAGATGGCTATCACGAGAATATGCTGGCAGGCTACCTGACAGCGCTGATGACCTACTGCGCCATCACCGGCGACAGCGCTGTGGGACAGAGCTACCATTTCTGCGACGATCCCTCCCTGGATCTGCATTTCTGCCTGGATGCCCACAAGCAGCTGAAATACACCTATTTTACCAACACAAATTTCCCGGAGATCTTCCGTTCTCCCGGGGACATGTTGGGTCTGCAGGAGCTGACAGACCGTTACCTTGCAGAATTCAACAGCTGACAAAAGCCCCGGTGTGGAGTTTTCCACACCGGGGCAGCATTTATTTCAGGGCTCTTATTTTGTTTTCCAGGTCTTTGGGGAGCTGGGTGATGGGCTGGTCTTCAATGGCACGTCCCAGGGGGCTTAACCGCTCTTCGTTCTTCCGAAGCATGGTCAGGACGCTGTGCAGCTCTTTTCTGCAAACCGCAATGCTGGCGCTGTCCCCTTTTTTCTCATAGAGGGAAATGCCGGTGAGAAGCATCTGGCAATACTCTTCATATTCTGCATAGCCAAAGGGGTTGGCGGCAAAGACCTTTTGCTTATTGGCGATCATGGTAGCAAAGTCGCCCTGGGTAGCGGCATACTTTGCCTTGGCGCTGTAGGGAGCATAGTATTTTTTGTTCGTCTTCAAAATTCTGTCGGCAATGGTATTTGCCTCCTGGGGGTCGGTGGTCTGCTCCAAAAGCTTCAGGTTGCTTACCGTATTGCCGGGGTACACAGCCACCGCCGCCTGGTGCAAGCCGAAGGCAGAGAGGCTCAGCGCCACTGCCATATACAACGCACACAGCGCAACCGGCGCCGCCGTCCATGCCGGGAATACCATCGGCTTCTTATCCGTCGCTGTTTCCGTCAGCTTTATGAGCAACAGGAAAATGCCGATATACTGCAAGTCAAAGTCCATGAGGCTGTGCAGACACAGCGCTGCCACCATGACCTTATGGGCAGGCTTCACGTCTTTGCGGAAGAACCAATGTCCCAGCCCCAGCACAAAGGGCAGCGTATACACAAGACCCACATCCAGAAGCAGCTGCAAAAGGTCATTATGGACATAGGTGACGCTGTAAAGACCCGTCTGCACGCTTTGCTGGGTGAAGCTGTAACCCATGTAGCCCATGCCCAGGGGGTATTTCAGCAGCAGAGGCAAGGCATCCAGCATATAGAGCAAGCGGCCCGCAAAGGTGCTTTCCGTAAGAGAGAATCGCAGGAAACGGCCAATGACCGGATTTTCCCGGAAGAGGACGATCACCACAGCTGCCACAACCGCCACCGCTGCCAGTGTCAGCAATGCAGGCAGCTTCTTTTTGGCTACCACCGGCAGCATGACCATATTGGCAACCACTGCCACCGCAAATGCCGTACGGCTGCCGGAGTAGAGAATGCCGCCCAGCAGGATCGCCAGCACTGCATAGTCCCAAACATTTCGCTTCTCCTTTTCCCAAAGCAGCAGCTGGCACACCAGCAAAAAGATGGCAAACACATTGGGGTACTGGAAAAAGCCTGCCAGTCGGTCTGCCACAGAAAACCATTCCTTTGTGGCAGGGATCAGCATGCCCAGGGCGGAGCTCACCGTCATAGCGGCGCCCACATAAGGCAGCAGTCCCAGCAGCACGCTCTTTTTTTCCTCTTGTTTGCGGCAAATCAGAAACAGCAGCAGCGGCAGAAATTTCAGAAAGCCTGCAAATGCCATGCCCTTGTCCACTGCCCAGAGGCACACCGAGCCGTAGCCAAAGCAAAGGGCAAGCACACCGAAGGACATGGGGGAAGCATCCAGCTGCAGCTTCTTTTCCCGTCGCAGCAGAAGCCATGCGGTCATTGCCACGCAAAGGATGCAGGAAACATATTCATGAAAGCCGCCCACCCCAAGCAGCGCAAACAGCAGAATATAGTCCGTAAACGGAACATTTTTCAGTTTTTGTACCATGACAAAAAACCTACCTTTATATAATAGGAATATTATACTGTGCTTTCCCGGTAAAATCAACCTCTAGTAAATCAAGCAAACCTATGATATAATAAGCTGAGAACTGAGAGCTGAGAACTGAGATTTAGCTGAGAACTGAGAACTGAGAGCCGAAATAATTCTTAACTATTAATTATTAATTCCTAATTCGCCACTAGCTCTCAACTCTCCACTCTCAGTTCTCAGCTCCACCATGGGAGGTACTTTATGATTTCCGGCATACAGAAAATGACCCTTTTGGATTTTCCCGGGAAGGTGGCCTGCACGGTGTTTCTGCACTACTGCAACTACCGCTGCCCCTTCTGCCATAACAGCGAGCTTTTGGAGGGAAAGCCGGAGCCGCTGATGAGCGAGGAGGAATTTTTCCGGTTCCTCTCCACCCGTCAGGGGCTGTTGGACGGTGTCTGTGTCAGCGGTGGCGAGCCTACCCTGACCCCCGACCTGGCATCCTTCCTGAAAAAGATCAAGGACATGGGCTTCAGCGTGAAGCTGGACACCAACGGCAGCAACCCCCATATTTTGAAGCACCTGGTGGAGGAAGGTCTTGTGGACTACGTGGCCATGGATGTAAAAAATTCTCCTGCCCGTTACCCGGAGACCGTGGGCATCCCCATGAAAAATATGGATGCCATTGAAGAGAGTCTGCGCTTCCTCATGGACGGCAGCCTTCCTTACGAGCTGCGCACCACCCTGGTGGCACAGCTGCACGATGCTGCCTCCGTCACGGAAATGGGCGCCTGGCTTGCCTCCCTGGTACCGGGAAAAAAGCCGGAAAAATTCTCGCTCCAAAGCTTTGTGGACAGAGATACAGTGAAATTTGCAGGTCTCTCCGCCCCTTCGGAGGACACGGTTACACAGTATGCGGACATCCTGTCACAATATGTAGGAGAAGTAACGATAAAAAACAAATAAATACAATATATTGTGTTTGAGAAAATATTTTCACGCAACATATTGACATTTGTCACAATATCTTGTATAATACGGGCACTGTCGCCACTATGGGCGCGTGCCCGTATTTTCTTGCAAAATTTTTATTTATTCTAATATAGGGAGGATTCATTATGTATCAGGTTTTAAAGCGTGACGGTACTACCGTCGAATTTGAAATTTCCAAGATCACCGGTGCTATGATCAAGGCATTTGAGGCTCTGGAAAAGCAGTATCATCCCAGCGTCATCAACCTGCTGGCTCTGCAGGTAAGCGCAGACTTTGAGAGCAAGGTCCAGGACGGTGTCATCACCGTGGAAGACATCCAGGACAGCGTGGAAAAGGTTCTGTCCGAAACCGGCTATGCCGACGTTGCCAAGGCTTACATTCTGTACCGTAAGCAGCGTGAGAAGGTACGTAACGTCAACTCCGCTCTGCTGAACTATAAGGATCTGGTGGACGATTACCTGCACATCAATGACTGGCGTGTTAAGGAGAACTCCACTGTCACCTACTCCGTGGGTGGTCTGATCCTCTCCAACTCCGGCGCGATCACCGCCAACTACTGGCTCAGCGAAATCTATGATGGTGAGATTGCAGAGGCACACCGCAATGCAGATATTCACATCCATGATTTGTCTATGCTGACCGGTTACTGCGCAGGTTGGTCCCTCAAGCAGCTG
>JAFYNQ010000107.1 GCA_017548065.1 Oscillospiraceae bacterium | reverse complement strand
GTAGTCACCGATGTTAGCATTGGTGGGGAAGTGAACATTCTCCATGGGCATACGCAGCTCGGGATCGATCTGGTAGTAGAAATACTTGATCATGGAGTGAGCGAAGCCAGCCTCGTAGGTGATAGGAGCAATGTTGCCGTCCTGATCAGCCCACTCGTCCTCAGCGAACAGGTGAACCTTGGAGCAGTCAACACGGAAGTAGTTGATCAGCTGTGCCAGGGGGATGTAGGTGTCGGGCTCGGGGTTGCCCAGGATCATGGTGAAGGTCTTGCCTGCCTCGGAAGCAGCCTTCAGACGGGAGAACAGGGTAGCGATCAGGACAGGATGGGGATTCATCATGACCTTGACCTGGAACTCAGGGTGCCACCACTCCTCACGCTGCTCCAGCTCCTTGCCGCTCATGTTGCGAACGCGCTCGCAAACTGCCTTGTCCTTAAAGGGCACGAAAGCAGCGGGCTGGAAGTCAAACTTGGTTGCGGGATCGACAATAAAGTCTTTCATAGTTTTACTTCTCCTTTCAGAATTACGGATTTTATATTCATCTGATGATCACAGATCACCAGGTCCGCACGAAGTCCTTCGCGGATCTCGCCACGGTCGGCGAAGCCGACAGCCTTGGCAGGATTCAGGGAAGCATAACGGAACACGTCCACGATGGATGCGCCGGTGTGCTTCATCATGTTACGGCAAGCCACCTCCAGAGTCAGCTTGGAGCCTGCGATCTCGCCCTCAAAGTCAAAGCAAAGATCGGTGACACCCTCGTAACCGTCGGGAATGGGGCCGTCAAATACGCAGGAGTCGGAGATCAGCACCAGCTTGTCCTCGCCCTTGACCTTACGGATCAGGCGCTGCATGTAGGGATCCACATGGATGCCACGGCTGTCGCAAATCATTTCTGCGTAAATGTTATTGTTGTAGTTCACAGTCTCGTCCACGCAGACACCACGGCACTCGGGATACTTGGGCAGGTCGCCGGTAGCGTTGGTGTGGTGGGTGCCGATGCACAGACCGTAAGGGATCAGCGCCTCGATCTGCTGGGGGGAAGCCTCACTGTGACCCACAGAGAAGCGGACAGTGGGGTTGTTCTTACGGGCATCCAGAACAAACTGCAGAATGTTCTCACGCTCGGGAGCCAGTACCCAGACCTTGGCATCGGTGCCGACCTGGTCAATCACGGGCTGGTACTCATCCTTGCAGATGGGACCCTTCCAGGGGTTGTTCTCACGGTCAGCGCCAAACTTGGGATTCATGTAAGGAGCTTCCATATAGAAGCCGGCGATGTTGCAGCCTTCGGGCTTCTTCATAGCAGCCTGCACGCACTTTGCCTGCTCAACCAGCTGCTGGCTGTTCATGTTAAAGTACAGGGTTGCCAGCACACTGGTGGTGCCGTGCTGCAGGTTGAACTGCGCTGCCAGCTCCGGCTCATCGTAGAACCAGTGACCGCCGCCGGCATGGTTGTGGATGTCCACAAGACCGGGGCCTACGTACAAACCCTGGGCGTCAATGATCTCGCAGCCCTCGGGAATAGGTGTGTTTCTCATTTCACCGAAACCGGTGATGATGCCGTCCTCCATAAACAGAACAGCCTCGGGGATCAGGTGATCTCTCATAACAAGCGTTGCGTTTTTGATCGCAGTCATGTTAACCCCTCCGATATCCATAAATTTCCGCACCTCATGGGCACAGATTTATACCTATATATCATACCCCTTTTCTCCCCCTTTGTCAATGAGCATTTCGCCCATTTTACCATGAAATAAACTGATTTCATCATAACCGGTCGGTCAGAAGATAAAAATCCCTTGCCCCACGCATTTATGAGGGGGGGCGCCCAAAGGGCGGGGGTGGAGAAAATCAGATCGCAGCGTATCGGCTCCCCCAGTCAGCTTCGCTGCCAGCCCCCTCGTAAACGAAGGGGCCGAGATGCGGATGCGCTGCTACGGCAGCGCGTTAAAATTGAATTTCCCCAGTTGCGTTTCCTTGGTTTTTGTGGTATGATTTTCTAAACAAAATTTGGAGGTAGTATTATGAAACAATATACCGTTACCCGTTGCAACGGAACTCCCGACTGGACAACCGTTCCTGCGCTGGAAATTGACGTGCATCACAACACCCCGGATGTGGACGTCCGTGCCTGGGCGCAGGTGTGCTACGATGATAAGGCGCTGTACATCCGCATGGAGGCTGAGGAGAAGGACGTGCGTGCCACTTATTCCGGTCTGCTGGACGAGGTGTGCGAGGACAGCTGCCTGGAGTTCTTCCTCTCCCCCATCCCCGGTGACAAGCGCTATTTCAACATTGAAATGAACCCCAACGGCGCTATGTACTTCGGCTTCGGCACAAGCTGCGAAGACCTGATCCGCCTGATCTGCCAGGAATGCCCCGTCATCGTGCCGGAGATCACCCGTACCGAAAAGGGCTGGTTCGTGAACTACTCTGTTCCCTTCTGGTTCCTGCGACTGTTCTTCCCTGCCTTTGAGGGTAAGCAGGGCGACACCGTCCGTGCCAACTTCTACAAGTGCGGCGAGCAGACCGACCCCAAGCATTTCCTCTGCTGGTGTCCCGTGGTCAAGCGCCCCCACGCATTCCACAACCCCGACTGCTTCGGCACACTGATTTTGGGCTAATAACCAAATACGCACAAATGCATTCCCCACCAAACACCGTAGGGAATGCATTTATGCATTCCGAAAATTCTATCAAAATGAGGTGGTACGTGTGCCATTGCCAAAACGGAAGCTACCAAGGTATTCTGAATACGATTACTCCACACCGGGCATCTATTTTATTACCATCTGCACCCACAACAAGGCATGTCTGTTTGGCAACATCCCAAAAGCAACACCTAACGAAGACATAGCGATTGTATACTCCTCAATCGGCCTAATTGCGAAAGAACAGCTTCTGCAAGTTGAAAAGCATTATGATAATGTCCAAATTGACAACTGGGTAATCATGCCAAATCATATACACCTGTTGGTACGAATTTCGGAACGGATAAATCCGTTCCCTACGATTGCTTTTGATATTTCAAACATTATCGGCAAATACAAGGCAGCTGTCACTCGCAACGCAAAAAACACATTGAATTACGCAAATAACCTATGGCAAACATCATTTTACGATCATATTGTGCGTGACGAAAACGATTACCTCAAAATATGGCAATACATCAGCGGAAACCCATCCAAATGGATAGACGATTGTTTTTACATCCCCACCCCGTAGGGAATGCATTTATGCATTCCGCATCGCCACAATGATCGCCTTACGGCAATGGGGATTTGCAATCCCCACGGAACGGATGAATCCGTTCCCTACAAACAACACACCGGCGAGACCCAAAGGCCTCGCCGGTGGTTTTTATTGCTGATTCTGTATCCCAATAATGAACAAC
This sequence comes from Oscillospiraceae bacterium, assembly GCA_017548065.1. GTDB lineage: Bacteria > Bacillota > Clostridia > Oscillospirales > Oscillospiraceae > Faecousia. The sequence continues at coordinate 35,185 of JAFYNQ010000107.1, read as the reverse complement.
AACATCGCTTAATTAGCCAACGATTTGCACATCGTCATTCAGTGCAATTTCGGTCAACAAGTAAACAATCTGATCCTTTGTATAAAGACCCTTTTCTACGCCAACCTTCATAATCGCAAGATTATACTTTTCAAACACAGAGCGTTCGCAATACTCTGCAAAGTCAGCATAAGTATACAGGCCATACTTTTCAATATCTGCCTGCATTGCCTTTGCATCATAACAAAGATCATCACCAAACGCAAAGCTGTTCATAATCATAACAACCTCGTGCGTTACACTCAAAGTATCCTCCGCAATATAGCTAAAGGTTTCATTGGTAACAATGTCATACTTATAGCCAGACTCAACTGTTGTAATCACATCAACTAAACGCTTCGCACCAACATTGCCCTCTGCATCAACAGAAACGAATCTATGACCAAGGTACTCTTCGTAGTTATCGTGACCTACGTTCACGTACTGCTGACTTTCAATATCATAAATACCATGTTCGTTAATAGCTACCAATTCCGAGCCATCATCAAAGACAAGAACATTCTTATAGAACTCGTCAGCATAAGTTCTGCCAACAATCAGCACTTCTCTGTCTTCAATTTCACCGGTAACATGATTAAAAGACTTTACAAAATCGCCTCTACGCAGATCCTCAACCGCACGCTTTGTTCCGTCAGCCATTGTAATCATCGTGCCAGCTGCGATACAAGTACCGCTGGAGGACGGTTTTGTGAAGTTAATCGTAACCTGCGTATTACTTGTAACAACCTTTCCACTTGTTCCCTTAAAGCTCCAAGAAGTTAATGGCCAAGTACCTGTCGCCGCAGAACTTGATGCGATGGCACCATCGGATTGCAGATAAATTCCATTTGTACTATCCGTGTAGACCGAGAACGTTTTGCCACCATTAGAAGCACCCGGCGAATTCAATCCACTAGGTGTTCCTAATACAATCGTCAAGACTTGTCCGCCCGTGTAGGTAATGGTAATCGTGGTGGAACTAGAGAATGCATTATTTCCATCAGGAGTCAAAACAGCACTTTGAATGTTTTTCTTGAAATCGAAGGTTTCCAAGACACCATCCTTGTTAGCATCGTCCATAATACTGCTAATAGCCTGTAACGGATACATCTTGTACTTCTTATTGGTGCCAGAGCTAATGTAATCACCTGTCAAGGCATTGCTACTAATAGTCATAGTTGCATCCGCGACAGTCTTTTCATAGATATCAAGCACAACAGGCACTTCATATGTTCTGGGAACAGATTTAATCACAGCGTTACCGTTATGATCATAGAAGATGTTGTCATCAACAGTGAACACCAATGTATATGTTCCCTTGTCAGATAGCGTTGCTGTTCCGGTCTGTTCAGTTCCGTCCGGATTGATACATTTTGCAGTTACCGTATAGAAAACACCGGCATATTTAGAAACAGTCATCAGATTGTTCAAATCAATGGTAATTGGTGTTTCGCCCTTAACGTACATAGCGCTGACTCCATTGATATCTCCAATCAGGTAATTGGTATCATCCGCATTATCCTTGCTCTGTTCCTGACTTCCCAGAGCAAAGGTAGGTGTAGGCAAGTAGTCACCTTGTGTCTTGGCAACATGATTATCGTTTACGTAAATATAATTGTTATCCACGCTAGTTCCAGCACCCAACGGAGCAAAAACAGCACCGTTCACAGTTTTTGTAATACCAGAAACAGTGATTTTAATTTCAACACTATCTTTTGCTGTATAATTACAAGCTGCGTTGTTCGCAATAATCTTTGATGCCTGAAGATTTTCCTTCATAATTATTATGCCGGTATTTACAATCTTGGGGTTATTACCGATATGATAATCACTAAAAGTATCATCAAACATAGAATTGAAGACACCCTTTGCCTCATTGCCCGGCACTTTGGAAACATCTGTATCATAAACATAGTTATACTGTTTCAGTGCGCCATTCAACGTAATTGTCGTGTTCTCTGATGCGCCTTCTGAAACAACGATGCCCAATCCCACTACTTTTCTTTCATCATTATAGTTGACCGTAGTTAGATCTGTAAGGATATTTGCGCCACCACCAAGAATGAGGTTAGCAACCGTTCCGCCATAAAGTGTTGTATTAGTAATTGTCACGCTATTGCCGCGAACAGGTGTTGCACAATTTGCAATATAACAGTTTTGAATAGTTGTATTTGTTGCATCAATTGCCGCATTATAATTAGATTGAGTAGTATATGCACCATAAGATTCATATACATCACCAACAATTACAACATTATCAAATGTGGCATTTTTCGCAACTAACACACCATGACCAACTTTTGAATTATAATCTGTAGGCGCACCAGCAAGTGTGTAGTTAAATCCGTTACCATAGAGTGTTGTATTATAATAATACATTTGTTTTTCAGTGTTAACATCCTGCAAAAGCACGAAACTAACTTTGTTATCGGTACTATTGCCTTTAGCACTAGCAATGTTTTCTGCATCAACAACCTCAAGGTAGAGCACAGTAGGTGTGCAGTAATCTTTATCGGTAATGGTAACCTCGACAACGCCCGTGCCGGAGAACTTGAGTGTACCACTTGTCCAGGTAGCGTTGGAGGTGTATGTGCCAGAGGCATTGCCTGCAACATTCTCAACAGTAACCTCGACCTCGCTGCCATTGATTTGAGTATTCTCTGCTTCTTTGAAGAGATTACCCAAAGTTACAGAGTTTTCATTGCCGATGCGGTAAAGGAAGTCTTTGTTAAAGAGCTTCTCAAACTTGACAACATTCTGCTTCTCCGTAACAGTCACCGTGATGGTGGTGGGAGTACAGAAGTAGTAGTCGGTGATGGTGATCTTGGCTGCGCCGGTACCGGAGAAGGTCAGAGTGCCCTTTGTCCAGTCGGTGGTATTTGCAATGTAAGTGCCGGAAACAGTACCATTCTCCTCTGCAGGAGATACCGTTACCTGTACCTTACCTTCCTGGATATCTGCGTTAGAAACAGCGCTGAACAACTCGCTAATGGAAATTTCTTTGCCGTTCTCAAATTCTTTGCCGTTGGCAATGCCATTAAACTTCACATTGGAAGCAGGTGCTCTATCCAGAATGGTAACACCAGCAAGGTCGCCAACGGCCTTGGTGGTAACACCCCAGCCGTAGCCGGTGACCAAGTTATTAAACTCCAGGTAGATGTGCTGCTTGTCTTCCTTCAGATCATCCTTACCATCGCCGTTTTCGTCAATGCCTGTATCAACGCCGCCCATATCGTGTGTCCACACAGCGCCATCTTTGAAGTGGTAGCAGGTAGCATTTTCTGTGCCGTGACCCTTGGTATAGTCCACGATGACATAGTTTGCTCTGCCGCTTTCAGGAACAGTGCCGGTGGTATCATCAAGATAAGTGATGGTTTTACCCTCAATAGCCTTGATTTCCACCAGACGGCTCATCTGGTAATCGTGGGTATAGGAAGCCGTGGTGTTATCAATGATTTCGCAATAGTAATAATCGTTCCATGTACCGAAGTGAACTGTACATTCCTCTGCAGTGATGCCGTCCATCTTGGGGTACTCACGACCGTCAATGGTCACATTTTCACGGACGGAGCCGATGAGCATACCGGCGTAACGGTATGCGTAATACTGGTAGTTTGCGCACACGTCATTGTACACGTCGATCTGTGCAGACACGTGGCAATTCTCAAAGTGGACACCGCCGTTGGCAGGTTTACCTGCGCTGGACTGACCGCTGGTGGGATAGTACTGACCAACAACGCCGCCGCAAGCAACGTCATAAGAGCCCCACAGAGCGGAGATCTTGTTGGAGTTATCAACAGTAATATTCTTGAAGGTAGTCTTCAAGTTTGCTTCCTTTGCGTACCAGCCGACACAACCGACGATACCGCCGTTGCCGATGTTGTATACACGGGGATTACAATTGAAGATAGCAATATTTTCAAAATTCGCACCGTCTGCGTAAGCAGCAATCACACCGGTGGTGGTGTATTCGCCGTCGCTCTTGAAGTTGTTAACGGTCAGGTTCTTGACAGTACCGCCGTAGACTCTGCCGAACAAACCCATGCCGTCACGGTAGTACTGCAGGGTAGCAGCATAATACTCATTATCACCCTTCATCTCCCAGGTATTCTGGTAGAAGTTGGAGATGGTATTACCGTTGCCGTCAAAAGTACCGCAGAAATTGTAGAAGCCGGTAGTAACCGCAACGCCTGTCTTCTCGTACTTTCCGTCGGAAGAGTTGTAGCCGATGGGGTAGAATATCTTATTGGAATCGTTATTCTCTTCATTGTCTGCCAAGTCAATATCAGCCAGCAAAATAACGGTCTTGCCGGAGAAGCTGTCCTGTGCAATGCCCTCTGCCATACCACCAACAATGGCGCCGAATGCTGCCAGCTGGTCGGCATTGCGGATGTATAGGGTCTTATCTGTCGTATTATACCACTTGTAGTCACGCTTGCCTTCCCACTTGGGTTCTTCGGTCAGTGCGGTGACCTCGGAGAAGGTTGCCATGTGGAGGGTCAGCTCGCCATCCAGGGTGTACTTGAACTGGTTGTGGGCGGTGAATTCCTCATCGCCGGAGACCAGGGTCATTTCCTTGGTGCCGTCAGCCTCTACGTGGTAGATGCTGTAGTTACCCATGTTCAGGTTCTCGGGCATGACCTTGCCCAGTACCACGGTCAGGGGCACGGTATTCTCAGAAGAAATGCCGTCCACGTGGACATCAAAGGGCATCAGGGTCTCACCGGCAGCTGCCTCAATACCGCTGTCGGACTGTGCCTTCTTGGTGACATTCAGGGTCAGCTCAGTAGCGCCGGCTGCCAGCAGAGTGCCGAAGGGCACAGTAATGGACATACCGTCCTGCTCAATGGTAACCGTTTCGGTAACAACACCGTTTTCGCTCTCCACGGGAACAGCGATCACGATATCACCCAGCTGCTCACTGCGCAGGTTGGGAATGTTCCAGCTCTCCATAGCAGCCTTATAGGTGTTATAGAAAGCAGCGATGCCGGCCTTCTGAGTAGCGTTCAGGTTGCCCAGGATGGCATCAATGGCTTCCACCTGCTGCTGCAGGCTGCGGACTGCCACAGTACCGAAGGCATAGCCGTCAGCAGTCTTAATATAAGCTCTGCCGTAGACCTCCATAGCCGCATTGCGGGCATTGGTAGCATCGTTGTTTGCCTGGCTCATAATGTCAGTAAGCAGTGTGCCGCTCTTCTGACCTGCGCCGAAGTCATCCAGCACAGAGTAGCCACAGTGAACGTCCAGGTTCTCGGCATCAGGTGCTTCCACAACACTCAATGCCACACCGTAGGACTCCACCTTAGCGGACACCACCTCGTCAGCGGCAAAATTGCTGGTGTAGTAAACACCGGCTGTGCCGGGACGGAAGCTCATGGACTTGATAGCCAGGTCAACACGGTGGAAGGAAACAGTGTTGTTCTCCTCCACGGCTACATAGCCCTGGGAAGCTTCCACAGCGCCGGTGATACCGGTAATTGCGCCGTAGACGCCGTCAGCGACGGTGTAGTCATCGGTCTGGCTGTCGCTTACGTACACAGTAGCACCGTCAGCCACGGTGATACCGGCGATAGAATGGCCGTTCAGGTCAATGTAAGTATTTGCATCAACCTTCAGGTCTTCTGCATTCTCCGTCAGGGTAATGACACCGGAGGTGTATGCATTCACCTGATCCTGGAGGCTGCCCTCTGCGGTGGTTGCAAAAGCAGGCACAGTGATCATGCCCATCAAAATAGCAACTGCGCAAAGGAATGACAAAATTCTTCTTTGCATATGCGACTCTCCTTATTCCAAATTTTTGCATTATATATTATAGAACAACTTCCACAAAAATGCAAGAAAAATCCAACTATCCGATACTTTTTCGGCACTTTCATTACTTTTAAGAGGAAATCACGTGGCTATCCGTGGAAAAGCACAACAAAAGCGACAATATTTAAGGTTCGCTTTATGTTTGGGCAGTCTCGGGCGGCAGGTTGCCGCCCCTACTGCAATTTGGCGGAACGGATGAATCCGTTCCCTACGGTGGTTGTTGATTTTTCAACAAATCATTGACAGATTTCTACATCTTTAGTATAATTTATCCCAACAGCGTAGGCATCAAGCCTCGTTTATAAAGGAGTTGCTTTTATGGATCAAAAATACGAAGCCTTATTTACCCCCTGGAAAGTCGGCAATGTGGAGATTAAGAACCGCATCGTCATGTGTCCCATGGGCGGCACTTCCCTTTTCGGCTGGTTTGAGCTGACCGGCTGTAAGTTTGACAAGGAAGCTGCCAAGCTGTTCCTGGAGCGCGCACAGAACAACGTGGGTCTTATTATCCCCGGCATTGCGCCTCTGCGTGACACCTTCTGGGGCAAGTGGCTGTGGCAGAACCCCAAGATGTTTGAAGACCTGAAGGAATTCATGGAGGAGATCCACAAGACCGGCGCAAAGCTGTTTGTGCAGCTGACTGCCGGCATGGGCAGAAGCTGGGCCATCACCGAGCTGGTAGGCCCTCTGCACAAGAACAAGTTCACCCGTGCGCTGATCAAGCCCATTCTGGACACCAGCCACGAGCTGGCCTCCCCCTCTCCCCAGCCTGCACGCTGGGCGCCGGACATTGAATGCCCGGAAATGACCGTGGAGCAGATCCACGAGATCATTGAGGCTTTTGCCAAGACCGCAAAGCTGTGTATGGATGCCGGTGTTGACGGTGTGGAAGTCCACGCTGTCCACGAGGGTTATCTGCTGGATCAGTTTGCCATCGAGTTCTTTAACAAGCGTACCGACGATTACGGCGGAAGCTTTGAGAACCGCTACCGTTTTGCCGCCGAGGTGGTCGCTGCCATCAAGGAGGCTTGCGGCAAGGACTTCCCCGTCTCCCTGCGTTACAGCGTAGAGAGTAAGCTGAAGGGCTTTGCCGAGGGCATCGTTCCCGGTGACGATGCACCGGAAATGGGCAGAAATATGGAAGAATCCGAGCGTGCCGCCAAGTATCTGCAGGATGCAGGCTATGACATGCTCAATGCCGACAACGGCACCTATGACAGCTGGTACTGGGCGCATCCGCCTATGTACATGCCCCAGAACTGCAACCTGGAGGACGTTGCCCACATCAAGCAGTTTGTGGACATTCCCGTGGTTTGCGCCGGCCGTATGGAGCCGGAGGATGCTGCCGCTGCCATCGCAGAGGGTCGCATTGACGGCATGGGCGTTGCCCGTCAGTTCCTGGCAGATCCTGCCTGGGTCACCAAGCTGCTGGAGGATCGCCTGGAGGATATCAAGCCCTGCATCTGCTGCCACAGCGGCTGCTTCAACTTCTCCTCCTCCAAGGGTCACTACAACACCCAGGATCTGAAGGACACCATGGGTCTTGCCCGTTGTGCCATCAACGCAGAGACTATGCAGAGCAAGAAGCACTACATTGCGCCTGCCGCAGTTCCCAAGAAGATCGCCATCATCGGCGGCGGCATCGGCGGCATGGAGGCCGCACTGGTCTGCGCCAAGCGTGGTCACACTGTGACACTGTACGAAAAGACCGGCAGCCTGGGCGGTGTGTTCATTGCCGCTGCCGCTCCCTCCTTTAAGGAGAAGGACAGAGACCTGATCGCCTGGTATATTCGTGAGCTGACCAAGTATCCTGCCATTGAGGTGAAGCTGAACACCGAGATCACCGATGTGGAGAGCCTGGAGGCTGACGAGGTGATCGTTGCCACCGGTGCCAAGGCAAACCGCATCCCCGTGCCCGGTGTAGGCCGTGCAATTCAGGCTGTGGACTTCCTCATGGGTGAACGCACTGTGGGCGAAAACGTGGTCATCATCGGCGGCGGCCTTACGGGCTGCGAGATCGCATACGAGCTGTTCCTCCAGGGCAAGAAGCCTACCATCGTGGAAATGCTGGATGATCTGATCTGCACCCCCGGCATCTGCCTTGCCAACACCAGCTTCCTCCGTGATTTCTTCAAGGCCAACAACGTTCCCGTCTATCTGGAGACCGGTGTCACCGAGATCGGTGATTTCCACGTTTCCATCCGTGACAAGGAGGGCAACGCACAGCAGCTGAAGTGCGACAGCGTGATCCTCTCCGTTGGCTACAAGCCCGATCCCGTTGCCCCCAAGAGCAAGCACGTTCACGTCATCGGCGATGCCGCCAAGGTGGGCAACCTGCGCACCGTTATCTGGCAGGCCTGGGACGTTTGTATGAAGCTGTAAAAGGAGTGATTTTATGTTTTTGACTGACGAGCAGCAGGCCATATTAAATGGCTCCAAGGGCGAGACCCATGCAAAGGTCATGAAAACACTCGTCATGTACGGCGAGACCTTCGGCGCTGATAAGCTGGTGCCGGTGACCTCCAAGTACAACCACCTGGTGACCTCTTTCGGTCTCAAGATGATGAAGCCGGTGTTCCAGCTGATGCAGCAGCTGATCGATGCAGGTGCTGTTTCCGGTCAGCAGTTCTCTGTTGACCCCCGTCCCGTGGACAAGAATGTGCCTGCCAATTTCCTGCAGAACCTGATCTTCAATAAGATCATGTACGCAACCCAGGAAAGCTACGAAAAGCAGCTGCAGGAGCTGGGTCTTATGGACACCGACGCTTTCACCTGCGCCTGCTACCTGGATCAGGTGGGCAACACCCCCAACCAGGGTGAGGTCCTCAGCTGGGCAGAGTCCTCTGCGGTGGTTTACGCAAACTCCGTGCTGGGCGCCCGTTGCAACCGCAACTCCGGCATTATGGACATTATGGGTTCTATCGCCGGCTTTGTTCCCAACTTCGGTCTACTCACCGACGAGGGCAGAAAGGCCACCTGGATCGTAAAGGTGGAGACCACCAAGAAGCCGGAAGCACAGCTTCTGGGTTCTGCCATTGGCATGAAGGTCATGGAGGATGTGCCTTACATCACCGGCCTCTCCCAGTGGATCGGCGACGAGCTGAATGACGAAAACAAGGCATATCTGAAGGACTTTGGCGCTGCCACCGCCTCCAACGGCGCAGTGGGTCTGTACCACGTGGAGAACCTGACTCCCGAAGCCAAGGCACAGGGCGCTGCCCTGATCGCCGAAGGCGCAAAGGTCTATGTCATTGACGATGCAGAGCTGCAGCGTGTGCAGGACGAGTACCCGGTGATCTGGAAGAACCCGGCTGCAAAGCCCAAGCTTTGCTTCGTGGGCTGCCCCCACCTGAGCCTGCAGCAGCTGATCACCTGGACAGAGAATGTGGAAAAGGAACTGAAGGCCAACGGCAAAAAGAAGGTTTGCATCCCCACGGTGTTTACCACCGCTCCCAAGGTGAAGGAAGCCTTTGAGAAGACCGAGTACGCCGCAAGACTGAAGGCTACCGGCGTGATCCTCTCTTACATCTGTCCTTTGATGTACATGAACAATCCCTTGTGCGGTTCTATGCCGGTGATCACCTGCTCCAACAAGCTGCGCACCTACACCACCGCAAGATTCTACAAGGAAGACGAGATCCTGGCAAAGATCACGAAAGGAGTGTAAGGGTATGAGAGAATTTAAAGGAAGAATCGTTGCCCCCGGCACAGTCACTGCGGAAGCGCTGGTTTCCCACGGCGGACTGAACACCCTGGCCTCCTTCCAGAAGGCACTGCAGTTTGGTGACAAGACCGCCACCTGCGGTGATCAGAACAACCCCGATCTGTACGGCAAGCAGATGCTGGGCAAGGCACTGTGCCTGCCCCAGACCATCGGCTCCACCACCGGCGGCCTGGTGCTGTACTGCGCCTGCGCCATGGAGCGCCAGCCTGCCTGCATGCTGTTCAGCAAGCCCATTGATTCTTTAGCAGCAGCCGGTTCTATCCTGGCATCCGTTTGGCTGCCGGATGTGAAGATGCCCGTTGTGGACAGCCTGGGCGAGGAATTTTTGGAATATGTCAAAGACGGCATGTCCATCACCATCCGGGAAGACGGCACTGTGTGCGTTGATTGATTTTGCGCTGACCTTGCAGGGAACGGATTCATCCGTTCCGTGGTCGCTTTGCAGATTGCAGGTACTGCCACAAGGCGGAATGCATAAATGCATTCCCTACAAATACGAAAGAAACGGGACACCGAGTAAAATCGGTGTCCCGTCTTTTATTGGGGTTTATGCCTGGGGTTCGGTTGCTTCGGGTTCTGCGGGTTCAGTTGTTTTGTCCTGCACAACAAGCTGGTTGTCAATCACTACGATTTCCTTCGTATCCGCAAGTGTGCTGTGGAGGTTGAAGTATTGCAGGTAGTCTGCCGCATTTTCGTTTGCTGCGGTAAATGCGCCATCCATACCACGCACTGTAATACTTGCGCCTGCTTCCAATGCGCCCAGCTTCACCTTTTCGGCAGAAACATTCGACAAATACAGATCTTCAAGCTGTACTGTGTTGCTGACAGTGATTTCTTCAGCAGTCTCATAAAAACGAAGTCTTCCGTTCACACTGGTAGATCCGGTCAGGTTCAGCTTGCCGCCCGCCTGAGTGAACCAGATTGTACCACTGGAGCCTGAAGTGCCCTTCGCAAAAGAGGAATCGTTAATATTCATGACAGACTGTGCCGCATAGACAGTAGCACCGTAATTTTTAGCGGTGCCGCCTGCGAAAGTACAATCGTCAATATTAACTTCACTTGCGCTGATATACATAATACCACCGCTAGCGCCCGAAGTGCCACCCTCAAATGTGGTGCCCGTAACGTTCAGTGTTGATGCCAGTTTTGTTGTGCCGCTTTCATACACGCCGACATACAAGACACCACCGCTACCGGTTGCAGTTCCACCCTTAATCACATTGTCTGTGATGGTCACTGTTGCTCCCTCAGCATACAGGATGCCGCCACTCTTTTCCGTACTGCCACCCTTAATCGTAGTACCTGTAAGGTTCAGAGTGCTGTTGGTGCATCTCAAAACACCGCCGCTACCGTCAGAGCTGGATGCTTCCAGCGTGCAGTTGATAATGTTCATCTCAGAACTGCTAAGGCCGTAGAACACGCCGCCACCGGAAGCAGAGGTTGCTACACCCAGCTGCGAGTCCTCAACTGTAACCTTAGCAGAAGTTCTGGTATAGAACATGCCGCCGTATTCAGTGGCTCTACCGCCTGCTATCACAGATTCTTTGATATTCAGTGTGGCATTGTTTACATAGAAGGTACCGCCGTAGTTTGTTGTACCTGCACCGATGGAGGCATTTTCAATATTGACCTCCGCACTTGCAGTGACGTAGATCGTACCGCCTGAGTGCTCTGCCGTGCCTGCACCGATGGTAGCATTCTCAATAGTGACCACTGTGCCGCTACCGGTGGCATAGATCGCACCGCCCTGACCAGAGTTTGTATCATAGGACACCGCGTTACCGCCTTCCACATAGCCGCCTAATATATTGATCTTTGAAGAGCTTTTCGCATAGATAACGCCACCAAGACCGTAGGTTGTGTCAGGGGCCTTCAAGGTACCTCCATACATATTAAACGTGCCGCCGTTTCCGTAGATCGTACCGGCAACATGGGGCGTACCATAAGAGTCAATGTTACCGGAATAGAAATTAAACTCTGTGCCGGAATACAGATAGATTACGCCGGAACCCGTCGTATATGTGCCATACATTACACCGTTTTCGTCAGGTGTGCTATCCATCACAAACGCCTTCGCCGCAGACTTGGAGGTAAGCAGCATACATCTTCCGGTGGTAGAGCCGAAACTATAACCATTGAGGTCCATAATCACTTCAGTGGAAACCTCGTCGGTTGCCAGACCAACATATATCTGCGTTTCATAGTCCACATTCTCAGACAGCTTATAGTGACCGCCGGTCATCTGGTAACGGGTGGTCTCTTCGTCAATCACAGTTTTGATGCGGTAATTCTTCAAATTGCTGTCTGTCAGTTCTATCCACTCCACGGTATCGTTACAGTGAGGACAGATTTCTGCCAGCTTCAGCACATAGTCATCGCCCTCTTTGTCCATACGGACAGTCAGGTCGCTTCTTGTTGCCTTAAATACGGTCTCATAAAGCGCTTCGTTTTCCAGCGCCAAGCCGGAAGCAATAATCTTGTCTGCATCTTCCTTTGACGCATCCGTGGTCATTGCGGCAATGTTTACCCGTGCTGTTTCAGACAACTGACCCACAGTAAGCTGTTTGCCGTCATTCAACCGAAGCTGATCCACCTGAGGAGCGCCGGAAAGGCTGACAACCGCAGACTTACCGGTAACATAGATCTCGCCATCTGTGATCATACCGCCCTGAATATTCACCACAGAAGCATTATTTTTATTGTTGCCATAAAGGTAAATGTTGCCGCCGTTGGTATCCTTGCCGCCGGTAACAGTACCGCCGTACATATTAAACTCAACAGAATAATCTGCATCAGAACTAAATGCATAAATCCACAGATTGCCACCATTGACTGTTTTCACAGCACCTTTGCTGTTGGTGAATTCAACGTCAGTGCTGTCGCCACCAATGATGGTGCCGCCATACATATTCAGCTTGTGGTTTTCATAGAGAAATACGCCCAAGCCCTTGGTTTCTGTACGGTCAATGGTAACATCCTCGTACATATTGGTAATTGCATTTTCGCCGCTGCCTCTCAGGGACAGTACAGGCTGCACATTACTGCTGGATCGGTAAGTGCCGCCGTAAAGATTCAGCATACCGGTGGAGTCCACTGCACCACGGGACGGAACTGTACCGGTGGAAGTGCTCGGATCTGTACCGGCGCCAATGACGGTACCGTTGCCCATAATATTCAAGGTAGCTCTGCCGCCGTCAACAACCAGCGCACGCACGGTACTGGTCAGTGTCTGATCGTTCAGGTTCAGGCACATAGCGACCTTATTGGAACCGTTCGACAGTTCGGAAACCATGTACCAGCTGCTGTTGCTGTAGGTTCTTTCAGCAGATGCATAGTAGTGCTCATGGCGATTTCCGGTGGTAACTTCCTTCACCGTAAAGTATTGAGAATCCAAAGGATTCCAGGTTACAACTGCTGCACAAACGGGGCAAAGTGCATCCACGTTTTCCTCGCCTTCAAATACCATAGCCTCGGCGGCATCGTTGATGCTGCCTACGGTCAGGTTGATAACGGTGGGAGTACAGAAATAGTAGTCGGTGATGGTGACGGTTGCCTTACCACGACCCTTGAACCGGATGCTCTCGGCAGTCCAGTTCTCGTCGCATACAACAGAGACAGGCTCAACAGTGCTGTTTTCGTCTGCGGGAGATACGAAGATCTGCACATTGCCCCTCTGGATATCATCAACGTTTTCTGCTTCTGCAAAAAGCTGACCTGCAGTGAGAACGGTATTCTCTGCAATGACCAGATTTTCCTTATTCTGTGCCAGGGTATTGTTCAGGATGTTTTCAAACTTCACATTGGACTGGGGCAGTCTGTCCAGGATAGTAACGCCTTCAAATGCATAGTCTTCACCGTTGTAGACAGGGATGTGCTTAACGCCCCAGCCGTAACCGGTGAACAGCTGGTTGAAGGGCAGGTAGACGATCTGCTTATCTTCCTTCAGAACCGGCTCGCCGTTGACAATTTCTGTGCCCTCGTCTTCGTGCATATGGCGCTTGAAAGAGCCGTCCTCTGCCTTCACAATATGGAAACACGTTGCGGTTTCAACATCTCTTGTTCTGTCAGTGAACAGAACAAAGTTGCCGGTCTTTGTCCAGGTATCGCCGGTCTTGATCTCATCAAGGCTCTTGATTTCCGTCAGACGGCTGAACTGGTGATCGTGGGTGTAGGATGCCAGGGAGTTGGCAACCAGCTCGCAGTAGTAATAATTGTTCCAATCACCGAAGTGGACGGTACAATTCGTTGCATGGAACTTGCTGGTTTCAGGAACAGTATAGCCATTTTCATCCGTGATCATGTTCTTGTTGGTACCGATGAGCATACCGGCATAGCGATACCAGTAATACTGATAGTTACCGCAGACGTCGTTGTAAACGTCGATCTGTGCAGCAACGTGACAGTTGTTCATGTACACCTGACCTGCGCCACGGAACATACCCACCAGGCCACCGCAGGCAACGTCCCAGCTGCCCCACAGAGCGGTGATCTTATTGGAGTTGTCAATGGTGATGTTATTAAAGGTCAGCTTATCCTCTTCCGTGTCAGTGGTGAGGCCGCCGATACCTACGATACCACCGTTGCCGGTGTTATACACACGGGGATTACAGCTCACCAAAGAGATGTTTTCAAAGGTGGAATCGGTTGCATACGCAGTCACACAGCCGGTGGGTGTGAACTCACCGTCGGAGGAGAAGTTCTCAACGGTCAGGTTCTTGATTGTGCCTTCGTAGACATAGCCGAAGAGACCCATGGCCTCATCCCAGTAACCGTAATCATAGTTACCGTCCATGATCCATGTGTTCTGATAGATATTGGATACCTTATGTCCGTTGCCGTCAAACGTACCCATGAAGGCGCCGCCGTAGGTGTACCAGGTATCTTCACCTGCGCTGTTTTTGCCTTCACCCCGGTGCCAGTAGCCGATGGGATACCAGACGTGGCTGTTTTCCTCGCCGCCGAAGTCAATATCAGACAGCAGCTTGTAGGAAGCTTCCACATAAGCCTGATCATCTGCAGAAACCAGTACGTTCAGGTATGCCAGCTGGTCAGCGTTGCGGATCAGGTAGGGGTCAGCCTCTGCGCCGGTACCGCCGCCAAAGGAGGTTGCAATGCCGCCGTTCCACACGTTGGTGTCATTGGTCAGCGCTGCCACCTCGGAGAAGGTTGCCATGTGGAGGGTAAGCTCGCCGTCCAGGGTGTACTTGAACTGGTTGTGGGCGGTGAATTCCTCATCGCCGGAGACCAGGGTCATTTCCTTGGTTTCGCCCTTTTCCACGTGGTAAATGCTGTAGTTGCCCATGTTCAGGTTCTCGGGCATCACCTTACCCAGTGCCACGGTCAGAGGGACAGTGTTCTCGGAGGAGACACCTTCCACATGCACATCAAAGGGCATCAGGGTCTCGCCGGCAGCAGCTTCAATGCCGCTGTCGGACTGTGCCTTCTTGGTAACATTCAAAGTCAGCTCGGTAGCGCCGGCAGCCAGCAGTGTGCCGAAGGGCACAGTGATGGACATACCGTCCTGCTCAATGGTAACCGTTTCGGTAACAACACCGTTTTCGCTCTCCACGGGAACAGCGATCACGATATCACCCAGCTGCTCACCACGGAGGTTGGGGATGTTCCAGTTCTCCATAGCTGCCTTATAGGTGTTGTAGAAAGCAGCGATGCCGGCCTTCTGAGTAGCGTTCAGGTTGCCCAGGATGGCATCAATGGCTTCCACCTGCTGCTGCAGGCTGCGAACAGCCACAGCGCCGAAGGCATAGCCGTCAGCAGTCTTAATATAAGCTCTGCCGTAGACCTCCATAGCCGCATTGCGGGCATTGGTAGCATCGTTGTTTGCCTGGGTCATAATGTCAGTGAGCAGTGTGCCGCTCTTCTGACCTGCGCCGAAGTCATACAGCACAGAGTAACCGCAGTGAACGTCCAGGTTCTCGGCATTGGGTGCTTCCACAACGCTCAGCGCCACGCCGTAGGACTCCACCTTGGCGGACACCACCTCGTCAGCGGCAAAGCTGCTGGTGTAGTACACACCGGCAACACCGGGACGGAGGCTCATGGACTTGATCGCCAGGTCCACACGGTGGAAGGAAACAGTGTTGTTCTCCTCCACGGCTACATAGCCCTGGGCAGCTTCCACAGCGCCGGTGATACCGGTAATTGCGCCGTAGACGCCGTCAGCGACGGTGTAGTCATCGGTCTGGCTGTCGCTTACGTACACAGTAGCACCGTCAGCCACGGAGATACCGTCAATGGAATAACCGTTCAGGTCAATGTAGGTATTGGCATTGACCACCAGTTTTTCCGCATTTTCAGTTAAGGTGATGGTGCCGGAGGTATAACTGTCCACCTTTTCCTGAAGTGTTTCTGCCTCCGTTGCAAACGCAGGTACAGTGATCATACCCAGCACCATTGCAAGGACACAGATAAGAGATAAGATTCTCTTCATAAGGTTTTTCTCCCTTCCTATTTTTAATATTTATATTTTAGTATAAATATAGGAAAAAGGCAAGGTTAAAAAAACGCAGAAATTCGTGTTTATATAGTAAACGGGACACCGAGTAAAATCGGTGTCCCGTCTTTTATTGGGGTTTATTCTACTGTCAAAATCACCTTGCCCACGCTCTGGCTTTTGTACAGCAGCTCCTGCGCTGCTTCTGCCTGGGTAATGGGAAGGGCCTTGTAAATGGTGGGTACGATCTTTCCGGCGGTGACCAGGGGCCACACCTTTTCCGTCAGCTCCGCCAGCAGCGCTGCCTTGAATTCCGGGGTGCGGGAGCGGAGGGTGCTGCCGATGATCCGCACGTTGCGGACGTAAATATTTTTCAGGTCAATATGGGTGTCCGTGCCTGCCAGGGCTGCGATCATGATCCAACGGGCGCCATGCTTCAGGTAATGGATATACTTGCCCATATTTTCACCGCCCAGGCAATCAATTGCCACATCCACACCGCCACCGGCTGCCAGCTCTGCCTGCAGTACGTCAATAAGAGATTCCTCTGCGGTATTGACGATGATATCGGCGCCCAGGTCCCGGATCGCCTCTGCCTTCTCTTTGGAGCGCACAGTGGTGATCACACGCAGACCGAAGGCCTTAGCCATACGGATGGTAACACTGGCAAGACCACTGTTGCCGCCGGTGATCAAAAGGGTGTCCCCAGCCTTGGCACCGCCCTCGTGGAACAGATTCAAATACGCTGTGGCAAATGCCTCCGGCAGACCTGCGGCGTGGGTAACGCTGCAGCCTTCGGGAATAGGCATCAGCATATCATATTTAATATTGGCATACTGTGCGTAGCCGCCGCCACCCAACAGTGCGCAGACCTTGTCGCCCACCTTCCAGGGGGATTTCTTTGCCGCCTCTTCGCCCACCTGGGTAATGGTACCGGCAATTTCCAGACCCATCCAGTCGGGGCAGCCGGGAGGAGGCGGATAACCGCCCTCACGCTGCAAAAGGTCCGCACGGTTCACACCGGCAGCTTCAATTTTTACAATGCAGTCCTCTGCGCCGCAGATGGGATCCGCCACGTTGTCCCAACGAAGGGACTTATCGTCGTTAATTAAAATCGCTTTCATCTTTTACCACTCCATATTATCTCGTATTGCCTTCACCTTGGAAAGCAGGGGCTGTGCCTTTGTGGAATATTCGTCATGCTCATAGACACAAAGATACATGCAGCAGCCCAGGTTCGGGCCTATGCGGCGGATCAGTGCGTTGCGGCTGCCGCCTGCCAGGAACAGAAACGGCACGGAAAGATTTTCCTTCAAAAGGGTGATGGCACGGAAGCACTCCAGCAGCTGCGCATCGTTATTTGCCTTTGTGACGATCTTTACTACGTCTGCCCCACGTTTTTGTTGCTCCAAGCCGATCTCCAGCACACGTTCAGCCGGTGCATAGCGGTACAAGTGAGAGGACATCAGCACCTCTGCGCCCTTTTCGTGAAGCTTGTCAATCAGCGCCAGCTGTTTTTTCACCGCCGCCGGGTCTGTGGTCAGCTCGTCGGGGTGTTTGCAGTAAAGGTCACCCATCACATCACAAAGGGTCGCACCGTAGTCTGCCAATTTCAGTATTTCGCCGGACAGTTCTTCGTCCAGTGCATCGCTGGATTTATCGGGGCGGTAACGGGTTGCGTAGATGGGACACTCCCCCATGGCTTCAAACAGACTGCGGATGGTTTTCTCATTCCGGTATTCCGGCAGCAGTGATTCCGTTTGCAATCCAAAGGCATCCGTGCCCAGCTCTATCGCCTTTTCAATGCGGTGCAGCGCCACCTCCGGGTAGCGGCACTGCAAAATCGTGGTCAGGAGGGGCTTGTCATATTTCAAAAAAGTTTTCATTACGATCCCCTCTTCATGGCATTTCTGCCGCCGTCGATCATAATGTTTTCACCGTTGATAAACTGACCCTTATCCGAGGCAATAAACAAAATCAAATCAATGATCTCCTGGGGTTCGGCGGCTCTGCCCAGAAGTGTCTTCATTTTTGCCATAGCAGGACGGGTCAACACCGGGCCGGGGGACACACAGACACAGCGCACACCATACTGCGCGCCGTACTGTGCCAGAGATTTGGTAAGTCCGTACATAAGACCTGCCTTGGAAACAGCGTAGTCCATACCCTTGCTTGTGCCCTCTGCGCCGGTAATGGAGCCAATGTTTATAATCAGGCCGCTTTGCTGCTGCCGCATCTGCTTCATGACCGCATGGTCAAAATAGAATGCGCCCTTGAGATTCACGTCAATGCCCCAATCAAATACCTCAATGGGAATGTCCGGAAATTCCTGCTCCCTGGGAACCTTGAACACACGGGCAGAATTACCACCGGCGAAGTTTACCATCACATCAATACTGCCAAAGGTCTCCACCGCCAAATCGCAAGTTGCGGTCACCCGGTCATAGTCACGGACATCGCACACAGAAAAGACAGCCCTGCCCTTCCCCTCTGCGTTGATTGCCTCCGTATGGGACTGCAAGGCTTCTTCGTTAATATCACAAAGCACCACATTGCCGCCCAACCGGGCAAAGTTCTGACAGAACAGCAGACCCATACCCGATGCCGCACCGGTAGCAATGGCGGTTTTTCCCGTAAAATTCATGATCTTACCTCCATGTTTTTTTCTATATCATATCATGTGCTGTTCTTTTTGCAATAGAAAAAACAATACTTTTTTATCTTTTTTGATACTTATTTGCATTTATGCTTGCGTTTCTTTAACAAAAACCGTATACTGATTTCGGTGATGTAAATGAAATACGACAACATAATCGTGACCCGCATCCACGAACCCTTTACTGTGCATTCCCATAAAGGGCGCTATTTCCAAATGAACGGGCGCAGATATTTCGGTCTGTCCCTGTGCATCAGCGGTCAGATCACATATACGCACAACGGTGTTACCTATGTCTCCCAGCCGGGCAACGCCGTGATCTTGCCCCAGGGCGGCGAATACACCCTCTGCGGCGACAAGGCAGGTCTTTTTCCTCTGATCAATTTCCACTGCACCGGCCTGCCCACAGACCGGTTTCTGGTGTTGCCCTTGGAAGACCCGCACGGGTGCCTTGCAGAATTTGATGCCATCCGTGCCAGCTTCCTGGCAGGTGGCAAGCAGTTGGAGGTTTTCAGCTTATTTTATCGGCTGCTGCACAAAGTATTGCAGTCCCAGCCTGCAGATTCCCGACTCACCCCGGTGCTGCGCTACATTGACACCTATTACTCCGATGCCGGACTGACCAACCAGCTCCTGGCGGATCACCTGGGCATCAGTGAAGTCTATCTGCGAAAGCTTTTTCTGGAAGAACTGCATATCACACCGAAACAGTACATTTTGGAAAAGCGCATCACCGAAGCCAAGCAGCTTTTGCGGAACACCACCGTCGGTGTTTCCCAGGTAGGCGAGCAGTGTGGTTTTTCCGGCGTGTATCATTTTTGCCGTGCCTTCAAAAAAAGGGTGGGCATTACGCCCACCCAGTATGCCGAACAGAATCGGATATTTAATCTATAACGCTCTGTAGGGGAGGCACGAATGCCTCCCCTACCATAAAGTTTTCCGTTATCGCAGCCAGTGGAAGCGCTGGGAGGCGGCGTGGCGCATATCGGTGAAGTCCAGCTTCAGCGCCTCTGCCGGAGTCTCGGTGACGTATTTTTCAATGTCCGCAAAGTACTGCATGGGGATGGACTGCACACGTCCCGAACCGGGAATCACATAGCTGTCCTTGACATTTTCCATGTCCGCCAGGTGCGCCAGGCGGGCATTTTTCTGCGCTGCGGCAGCCTCTGCCAGCTTCGCCAGGAACGCCTTATCCTTTGTATTCTCATATGCCTGCGCCAGCTCGTCCAGCTGCTTCAGTGTGAGGAAATCCTTGCAAAGCAGCGCCACATGCTCCATTTCGTACTTGTAAAGCTCTGCCAGTGTCTTGTCGCAGCCGGGGGTCTCTGCCACCTCGCCGAACAGCTTGGCTGCCTGCTCTGTCAGCTGGCAGACCAGCTCCAGGTCGCCCACGAACTCTGCATTTTCACGCAGCTTGGGCAGCTTCTCACCGGGGAAATTCCGGGGATAGTCCTGATCGCGACGGTAGTAAGTATAGTGATAGGCCACCAGCTCGTGCATCAGCACCTCATGACGGGAGCTTTCCACATTGTTGATGCTCTTCTCATCCCGGAAGCGCAGCACGTCATCCATCAGCAGGAAGGCGCTGTTTGCCTTGCTCTGGGCTGTGGGGAAATGGCGGCGGACGTAACGGGCAGTTGCAGACTGGGGTCTGCCGGTGCCCTTATGATTCCATGCATAGTCTGCCTGGGTCTGATTGTTTCTGTGGTAGCCGTTATCCCAGGTGGAATAAGAGCGCATACCCTCCGCATTTTCAGCCAGCGCCATGCGGCTGATGTGGTAGTTATTACGCACAGCGGTCACGTGGAAGGCCCAGTTATAATAGCCGTTCCAGGGCTTCAGTGTGCCACGCAGACCCAGCTCGGGATGGATGGTCTCAAAGTGGAATGTCTCACGCAGCTGGCGGTAAGACCACCAATCCAGGCAAGCCACATCCATGAGTCCTTTTTTCTCCAGTGCCTGGCAGAACATGGCAGTGCGATCCTCCGGTATAATCACACCGGGCGCTGTCTTATGCTCCATCACCATGTCATTGTACATATACACCGTGCGCATACCCTTTTCCTTCAGGTGCTGCATCTGGCGGATAGCATGGTCAATGATAATCTGTCCACGGGTCTTCTTTGCGCATTCGGGACACTTGCACCAGGGAGAGCGCAATCTGCCCACATCTCCTGCCAGGAAGGCTCTGCCGTCACGCACCTCGTCCATGCCGATATCAAAGGCATCCACACCGTTGGGGGCGGCATAGCGGTCAATGATTTCGTCATACAGCGCAAACAGCAGCTCGTAGGTCTTGGGGTTGGAGGTACAGTAGCCGGTGAGGGTAGGCTCGCCGTTTTCGTCCTTGGCAGACACCTCCGGGTACAGTCGGGGGATCAGGGTGTTGTGACCCAAAGAGTTCATCATGGGTACGACCTGGATGCCACGCTCACGGCCGTAGGCCATCAGCTCACCCAAAAAGTCCTTTTCATACATGGGTGCCAGCGTCTCCACGTCCACCCAATCCTTTTTGGCAGGAGAGTAATACTTGCGGAACACCGGGGTTTTCAGCTCCGGGTGATTTTTAAAGGGAGCGAACACGTATTCGCTGACACGATTGTCAAACTGCACCTGCCAGCAGCCGTAAACGGACACCGTCAGCTGGTTTTCCTTGTGGTCTTCCATGAAGTCCACCACCTGCTTCCAGTCTTCCAGCTCCATGCAATCGGTGCCGTAACGGGTCTCCATAAAGTGACCGCGGGTCTTCAGCAAGGGGTAGTCCAGCACGTCCATGGCAGGCAGCACCCAGGCACCGTCCTCCTGATGCAAGCACTGCAAGAAGGTGGTCACTGCGTAGTAAACACCGGCATCACCGAAGCCGGTAATGGTCACGCTGCCCTTTTCTGCATGAATGCTGTAGCCCTGGTCGGGATTGGGGATCTCCTCCGGGGCATCGCCCATAGTCAGGGTAACCGTCAGCACCTGACCGTTGCCGGTAAGGGCAGTCTGCAGCGCCTGCTCCAGCCGACGGGCGGCTCTCTGTCCCAGGCTGCTTTCCCCGGGCAAGTCACATACCAGGCGGTAAGACATATTCTTTTCCAGGATGTTCTCCCCTTCTGTTACGTTTTGGGGAACGGGAATAATTCTGTCTGCAAGCTTCATGTTCAGTCCTCCAGGTAGGTCTCTTTCACCGGCGGCTCTGCGCACAGCGCCAAAAGCCGGGGCAGGATCTTCTTAAAATGCTCACTGTCGTTATGCTTTGCAATGGCTTCCTTGTTCTTCCAGCATTCCAGGAAAACAAGCTGGTTGGGGAATTTCTTATTGGCGGTCAGGCAGTAGTAAATATTGCCCTCCTCTGCCTGGGAGCAGGTTACCAGTTCGGCTGCCATTTCTTTGAATTTCTGCACATTTTCTTCTGCCAGGTTCATTCTGACAACATAATGGATCGCACCGGGGTTTTGCATAAAGATCACCTCAAAACAAGTATAACACACTCCCCTTTTTTGTAAAGAGATTTGTTGATTTTAAAAGAAAATATTGCTATAATCTTCCCAAGGAGTGATAACATGCAATTTGATACCTATTTATTTGACTTTGACGGCACTTTGGTGGACTCCATGCCCACCTTCATTTCCTCCATGCTGCGGATTCTGGACGAAAACGGTGTCGCTTATGAAGATGACATTGTCAAGACCATTACCCCTCTGGGCTTAAACGGCACGGCGGATTATTACCTGAACGTCCTGGGTCTTTCCATGCCCAAGGAGCAGCTGCTGCGCACCATGGGCGAGTATCTCATGTATGCGTATTTCCACACCATTCCTGCCAAGCAGAATGTCATAGAAACCCTGCAGCAGCTGAAGGCACGGGGCGCCAGCCTCAACGTACTTACCGCCAGTCCCCACCTGACCCTGGATGCCTGCCTGAAGCGGCTGGGCATGTGGGAGCTGTTTGACTGCATCTGGTCCTGCGACGATTTCAACACCACCAAGGCAGACCCGGATATTTACAAGCGTGCCGCAGAAAAGCTGGGAAGCCCGGTGGAAAAGGTGCTTTTCCTGGACGATAACTGCCATGCCTGCAAGACGGCTGTCACCGCCGGTATGCAGGTGTGCGGCGTGTTTGATCCCTCCTCCGAGGAATATACCCAGGAGCTGAAGTCCATCGCCCATTACTATATTGAAGATTTTTCGGAACTTCTGTAACTATATTGCAAAAAAGTCTTGTAAAATATTTCATTTTGGAATATACTATAGTTTATACCATTATACCAAGAGAGGTTATGATTATGGAACTGATTTCTGTTCGTGAACTATTTAAGAACACCGCTGCCTATGCAGGCAAAGAGGTCACTGTAGGTGGCTGGGTACGTAACCGTCGCCCCTCCAAGCAGTTTGGCTTCATTGTGCTGAACGACGGCACTTACTTTACCCCCGTGCAGGTGGTGTATAACGATAGCATTGAAAACTTCCAGGAGATCTCCAAGATCAACATCGGCGCTGCCCTGGTGGTCAAGGGCACACTGGAGCTGACCCCCGGCGGCAAGCAGCCCTTTGAGATCCAGGCTACCGAGATCGCTGTGGAAGGCGCTTCCACCGGTGACTATCCCCTGCAGCCCAAGCGCCACACCATGGAGTTTCTGCGTACCATCACCCATCTGCGTCCCCGTACCAACACCTTCCAGGCTGTGTTCCGTGTACGCTCCCTGGCTGCTATGGCGATCCACGAGTTCTTCCAAACCCGTGACTTTGTGTATGTCCATACTCCCCTGATCACCGGCTCTGACTGCGAGGGCGCAGGTGAAATGTTCCAGGTCACCACCCTGGACCTGAACAACGTCCCCAAGACCGAGGACGGCAAAATTGATTTCTCTCAGGACTTCTACGGCAAGCCCACCAATCTGACCGTTTCCGGCCAGCTCAACGGCGAGACCTTCGCCATGGCCTTCAAGAACATCTATACCTTCGGCCCCACCTTCCGTGCCGAGAACTCCAACACCACCCGTCACGCTGCAGAGTTCTGGATGATTGAGCCTGAAATTGCCTTTGCAGACCTGGCTGACGATATGCGCCTGGCAGAGGATATGATCAAGTATATCATTTCCTACGTACTGGAGCATGCCCCCGAGGAAATGGAATTCTTCAACCAGTTTGTGGACAAGGGCCTGCTGGAGAGACTGAACCACGTGCTGAACTCCGAGTTTGGTCATGTGACCTACACCGAAGCCATTGAGATCCTGGAAAAGTGCAACGACAAGTTCCAGTATCCCGTTCACTGGGGCAGCGACCTGCAGACCGAGCACGAGCGTTACCTCACGGAAGAGGTCTTCAAGCGCCCCGTATTCGTCACCGACTATCCCAAGGAGATCAAGGCTTTCTACATGAAGCTGAATCCCGACGGAAAGACTGTTGCCGCTATGGACTGTCTGGTTCCCGGCATCGGCGAGATCATTGGCGGTTCCCAGCGTGAGGACGATTACGAGCTGCTGAAGAGCCGTATTGAAGAGCTGGGCATGAACCCCGAGGACTACGGCTTCTACATGGATCTGCGTAAGTACGGCTCTGCCCGTCATGCCGGCTTCGGCCTGGGCTTTGAGCGTTGCGTCATGTACCTGACCGGCATCACCAACATCCGTGACGTTCTCCCCTTCCCCAGAACCGTAGGCAACTGCGAACTGTAATAACCAAGGCGCTGATACATTACCGATGTCAGCGCCTTGTTACTTTCTAGTAGAGAGGTTTAAAACATGTCAGAACAATCAAATAACAAAGCTACAAACAAATCGTACCAGCTTGTACTGGTTATGATCTCACTCATTTCCTTATTTTCATTTATCTGCATTTTTGTGATCAACGGCGGCAAGGATCTGCCCGTAATATTGATGGTCATACTCACAATCGTTTTTGTTGCTATGCAATTCGCTTTGGTTGGCATCCGCAACGGCATTTCCGAAATATCCATGTTCAATTCATCCGGGAACAATTTCTCCCCTGCGGAATCTGCCGTATTCATCTTTTTCATCGTACCCATTTTGTTCTTTTACATAATTTTCCGAGTCCTCCGGGTTTTTTACCTTGCCCTCATTGCCCATGTGCAAATCATTAAAGAGAACAAAAAGATCGGTATTATTGCTCTGCTGGTGGCACTGCTACCCACAATAGCCATCATTGCTACTGTATTTGCCTCTAACGGTTTTGCTTTTCTGCAAAGTTCTGACGCAACCACGACTGCGATCCGGGAAAAGCTGGTGGCCTGCGACGAGCATATTGAATTTACGCCGGAAATGATTGCAACCATCCAAAAAGCTGAGAACAAAGATATTGACCGCTCCAACGCAAAGAATACCGACTATTTCAGAAAGCTCATTGCGCAAAGGCTCACCGAGCTGCTTAAGGCTGATGATTACGAAGGTGTTCTAAAACTGGTAGCCTATCTACTTGATCAAGATATCTATCTATTAGATACTTCTGAAGGTGCGTTCCTGGATATTGTTTTCATGCCGGAGGATGTGGCCAGCCTCACCACATATATTCAGCAGCATGGCGAATTGAAATATGGTGGATTTTCCTATGAAATAGACGGCATATCCTGCTATCTTTCCACCAACAACAATCAAATTAATGTAAGTTTTTCCCAAGAGAGCACATATATAGTAATCGCTGATTATTGGGAACATTGGGAATTCCCCGGCTCCCGCGCCACTATCGTCGGCGATGCTCCCATATTCAAAAGAAATATTACCAAATAACAAACCGGCGCTGACCCCCACCGGGTCAGCGCCTTTTTTGTTGTCGTATATAAATACCCCGGGACAGCAGTCCCGGGGCTTGCTTTAAATATTTCTTGTCCACTCGGTGATCAGAAGACCGGGAACCAGGAAGAGCAGCTCATAAAGGAAGATAGAGGCAGGATTCAGCAGCGCAGTTGCGCCCAGGAAGCCCAGCACCAGCATCATGGCAATGCCCAGTGCACCACCAACCATATGCACCACAACACCTGCCGTGGCTGCACTCTTCAGCATTCTTGCGCCGGTGACGGCATACGCAAAGGGTGCAAGTCCCTCGCCGGTGATCAATGCATGGGCAGTTGCGCCCTCTTCCGGCTTCTGCTCACGCAGCTGACTACGCACCGTATGCTCGGGGAATGCCAGCCGTCTTGCCTTCACGTGGAACTTATCGCAAATAAATTCCTCGCTCAGGGTGAAGTCATCGGTGACCACTGCCATACGCAGCTTACGGTAGCTGCAAAGCGTGGTAACACCAGCGGCGCAATCACGGTCCTTCTCATAGGAGATGGCAAAAAGTCCGCAGAACTCGCCCTCAACAGCCACGCACACAGCCTGCTCCACACGGATGCCCTCCGGCACCTCCACGCCCATTTCCTTCAGGAAATGGATGCTGCCTGCCAGTACGGTCTCGTCGCAGACCTGACCGCCGATGCCCACGATGCCCTTTTCTTCGTTTTCGTAGATCTCGTAATTTTCCACGGCATAATGCTTGCCGTTACGGCTGTCCAGCACGTGGGAGAAAAGAATACCCATAGCGCCGTCATTGGCGCTGATGAGCGCAGTGGCATAGGCGAAGATCTCATCCGGCTCACGGTTTCCGAAGAACTTCACACCGTTCATCTTCACATTGCCCACGGGGTACAGATCACTGTGACCCACAGGAAAAACTGCCTTGCCGGAGAGTGCTTCCACACCCTGCCAGCCGCAAAGCACCGTACCCAAAGCGTGAAGCCGACGCTCCAGCACCGCAAAGGGACGGGAAATAGAAACAAACATAGACGCAGGCGCAGCCACCAGCGCTGTTACCGATGCCACCTGGATGCCCACGGACAAGCCGTGCAGCACACCGGCAAGCACACCGGACACCACTGTCAGGCACAGTGCCACGATGGCGTACACAGACACGGTCTTTTCCTGCTTGCAGGGGGTGTCCAGTGTCTCGGTGAAGGAATCCACATCACCCTCGTCCCGAAGGATCACCTTTTCGCCCTCAAAGCCATCCTCTGTGGCAGTGAGGCTGTCCAGGCGGGTCGCCTTACGCATGGTGTCCAGCTGACCCAGTCGGGTGCTTCTCTTCTCATAGCCGCTCCAAAGGGACATGGTCACCTGCAGTGCAAAGGCAGCGCAGCAAGGAACACGCTGCTCCATCAGGCAGAACACACCGTCAGCGCAGCAAAGGACGAAGGAGAACGCCAGCAGAGAATTCAAAGAGAAGCGCTTGCGGAAAATATCCGCCACGCCACGGATCAGCTGACGGTTACCCACAAAGGCAGCGATCAGCATGGCAAGGAACTGCCAGAACACAAACAGCTTCATGCGGTTTTCCGGCACGCCGCCAAAGGCATAAATGCCCGTTGCCACGGCGGAGATCAGCACCACCAGCAGGCACACTGCAATGCCCATTGCCAGCTTGCCCACACCCTTTTCCAGCAGTGTGTAGTACATTTTCTCCGGGCCTTCCACCAGCTTCTTTTTCAGGTCACGGGTACGGGTCTGGGGACGGAAGGACAGCACCCTTGCAGGCTGATACTCGCCCATGGGCTGCTCGTAGTCCGGCTCCCAGCCTTCGGAGTAAGGCTCTGCCTTTTCCTCTTCAGGCTCCGGCTCCGGCACAATTTCCTCTTCCTCATCCTCAATGGGCTGAGCATTGCGCACAGTTCCCTTCACATCGGCGATCTTCTCAAACTTAATAGTATCACCGGATGCCTCCTGGGGCGCTTCCTCCGGTTCCGGTGTCATTTCGCCCAGGACTTCCTTTTCCACGTCGCTTAAGATCTCTTCCGCCGACTTCTCCCGGATCTCCTGCTCGTCGTCGCCAAATTCCTTGAGAATGTCTTCTAACGTAAAATCCTGTTTTTCGTTTTCACTCATAAGCTTGCCTCCAGCCGCTGGCGCACCGCCTCATACAAGAGGATGGATGCCGCCGCAGATGCATTGAGAGATGTAATATTACCCTTCATAGGGATATGGACAGTCACATCGCAGTTCTGACGCACAAGGCGGCTCATGCCGTCACCCTCGGAGCCGATGACAATGGCAGCCGGGCCGGTGAGGTCAGCCTTGTACATGGGGATAGAGCCTTCCGCAGCTGTGCCGAAGATCCACACGCCCTTGGCCTTCAGGTCTTCCATGGCGGCATTGATGTTGGTCACTCTTGCCACCTTCATATACTCCACAGCGCCGGCAGATGCCTTTGCCACTGTGGCGGTCAGGCCCACGCTTCTGCGCTTGGGGATGATCACACCGTGGGCGCCGGCACACTCTGCGCTACGGATAATAGCACCCAGGTTATGGGGATCGGAAAGCTCGTCGCAAATCACAATGAGGGCATTCTCTCCACGCTCTGCGGCAGTTTCCAGGATATCGTCAATGGTAAAATACGCACGGGCAGCAGCCAGGGCGATCACACCCTGGTGGGCACGGGTGGTGCTCATGGCATCCAGCTTTCTTCTGTCCACGGGAACAATGACAGCGCCTGCCTCCTTAGCCTGGGCAGCCAGCCGCTGCAGGCCACGGTCTGTCTCACCGGAGGCGATGAACACCTTGTCAATGGTTCTGCCGCTGCGCAGGGCTTCTGTCAGTGCATTACGGCCTTCCAGCTGACCCTCGTTCTCCTCCACCACCGGGGGAGCTTCTCTTTTAAACTCTCTCTTGGGGGCCTCTCTGCGGCGGAAATTCTCTTTCATATATTCCAACTCCTGTTCGGTAGACATAATTATAATCGTATTATAGCAAAAAACTTGCCGCTTCTCAACTGCTTTTTTTCTATCTTTTATAAATTCACAGAAAATTTACTGCATTTATGCGTATCATTCGTTGCAGTTCTGCGGAAAATATGGTATTATGGGTATCCAGGAGGCGATGATATGGAACAAGATCGCAACAACAATAACAAACCGGAGAAGGACGGCAAGAAGCGGCCAAATACCCTGCTGACCCTGATATTGACGGGTCTTGCCCTTCTTTTGATCGTCTGGACCTTTAACGCTGTCTCCAACAGCCAGTATGAGCAGACTGTATTCTCCCATTTCCTGGAGGCCATGGAAGCCGGGAATCTGGCAGAGGTGGAGCTGCATTCCGACCGCATTGTCTATTTGACAAAAGACCAGGCAGAAAAGCCCGGCAACCAGCAGAAGGCCTATTTCACCGGTCTTCCCACCGGCAGTGACACCTTTGCACTGGCGCAGCAGCTGGATGATATGGGTGTAAAAGTTGACCGCCACATTGCCAAGGACAACTCCATGATCTTCATGCTGATCTCCTATGCAGTGATGGGTATCCTGCTGTTTGCCGGCATGTCCCTGCTGACCCGAAAAATGGGCGGCGACGGCATGATGGGCTCTATCGGCTCCAGCAAAGCCAAGGTCTACATGGAAAAGCAGACCGGTGTCACCTTCAACGATGTGGCAGGTCAGGACGAGGCAAAGGAATCCTTGCAGGAGATCATTGATTTTCTGCACAATCCCCAAAAATACACTGAGATCGGCGCAAAGCTACCCAAGGGCGCTCTGCTGGTGGGCTCTCCCGGTACCGGCAAGACACTGCTCGCCAAGGCTGTGGCAGGCGAAGCCAACGTCCCCTTCTTCTCCATTTCCGGCTCTGACTTTGTGGAAATGTTTGTGGGTGTGGGCGCAAGCCGTGTCCGTGACCTTTTCAAGCAGGCAGCCAAGGTGGCGCCCTGTATTATTTTCATTGATGAGATTGATGCAGTGGGTCGCTCCCGTGATTCCAAGTACGGCGGCAACAGTGAGCATGAGCAGACACTGAATCAGCTTTTGGGTGAGATCGACGGCTTTGACTCCTCCAAGGGTATCGTGTGCCTTGCAGCTACCAACCGTCCCGAGATCCTGGATAAGGCGCTGCTGCGTGCAGGCCGCTTTGACCGGCAGATCATCGTGGACAAGCCCAATTACCAGGGCAGACTGGACACCTTGAAGGTACACACCCGGAAGATCAAGCTGGGTGAAGATGTAGATCTGAAGCGTATTGCCCAGGCAACTGCCGGCGCTGTGGGCGCTGACCTTGCCAACCTGGTAAACGAGGCGGCGTTGCGTGCCGTCCGTCACGGCAGAAAGGCTGTGACCCAGGAGGATATGCTGGTTTCCTTTGAAACCGTCATTGCCGGCACAGAAAAGAAGAACACCGTTCTCACCGACACAGAAAAACGACTGGTTGCTTACCACGAGGTGGGTCACGCACTGGTAGCCGCCCTGGAAAAGCGGAAGGAGCCGGTGACCAAGATCACCATCGTTCCCCACACCTCCGGCGCACTGGGCTACACGCTGTACACCCCCGAGGAAGAAAAGTTCCTCTCCACCAAGGATGAGCTTCTGGTTGACCTGCGCACCACCCTGGCCGGCCGTGCCGCCGAGCAGGTGGTATTCGGTGTGCAGACCACCGGTGCTTCCAATGACATTCAGCGTGCCACCGACCTTGCCAAGAAGATGGTCACCCTCTACGGCATGAGTGAAGCGCTGGGCATGATGGCACCTGCCACCGTGCAGCACCAGTACCTGGAAGGCAACACCTATATGGATTGCTCCCAGGAGACTGCCGCCCTGGTAGACAGTGAGGTCAAGCGGATCCTGGAGACCTGCCACAAGGACGCCATGCGGATCCTCACCGAAAACCGCAGTCTGCTGGACGAGATCTCCGAATACCTGCTGGTCAAGGAGACCATCACAGGCGACGAAATGATGGCATTTATCAACGCACCCAAAACCGAAGAATAAAAAACACCCGGTGGAATCGGATTCCAATGTCACAAATCCGTGTCATTGCGAGACTTGCGGAAGCAAGTCGTGGCAATCTCCTTCTTAAAGATGGGGATTCCCACGGCGGCAAGAGCCGCCTCGGAATGACACCGTGACGTTGGTGTGATTCCACCGGGTTTATTTTTTGTTTACAGCTCGGCAATGGCCTCAATCTCGCAGAGGACACCCTTGGGCAATTCTCTCACTGCCACACAGCTGCGTGCAGGCTTGGAGACGAAATAACGGGCATAGACCTCGTTAAAAGCGGCAAAGTCTGCCATGTCCGCCAGGAAGCAGGTGGTCTTTACCACCTTTTCAAAGCCTGCGCCGCCGGCTTTCAGCACAGCGCCCACGTTTTTGCAGCTCTGCTCCGCCTGGGCAGCAATGCCCTCCGGGATCGCACCGGTGGCAGGCTCAACGGGGATCTGCCCGGATGTATACACGAAGCCGCCAGCCACGTAGCCCTGAGAATAAGGACCGATAGCACCGGGTGCGTTCTTTGTTTCAATAACCTTCATAATCGTTACCTCCCATGGCAAAACAGTCTGAGTGCTTGTTTTGCCGTATTTTTTAAGTTTTGATAAGCATTCTCTGTGTCCAGCGCCGCATCCAGCGACATTGCCCCGGGGGTGATGGAAAAATAAGCCGTCACACCGGCAGCGTTGCACTGCTCTGCGCCGTCACCGATGCAGCCGCAAAGTGCGATCACCGGCTTGCCGTATTTTTGGGCAAGCCCTGCCACCGCCATGGGGGCTTTTCCCATCACAGACTGTCCGTCCAGCCGACCCTCGCCGGTAATCACCACATCCGCCGATTCAATGGCCTTCTCAATGCCCGTCTGCTGCAGCACGATCTGCGCACCCGGCTCCAGGCTGCCGCCTAAAAAGTGCATAAAGGCATAGCCAAGACCACCGGCAGCGCCTGCCCCCGGCACATTGGGATCACCACCGGCAATGGATGCATAGCGTTCCAGCCAGCTGTCCATTTTGGGAATATCTTCCGGCTTTGCTCCCTTTTGGGGTGCAAACACAGCGCTGCAGCCCTTTTCGCCGCAAAGGGGATTCGTCACATCGCAGGCAATGCGAAAGTGGCAATACTGCAAGGCTTCATGGGGCGCGCCGGAGATAGCAGAAAGGTATTCCAGTCCCCCGGCGCCGCCGGGGATGGGGTCTCCCCTCTCGTCCAAAAAGGTGTAGCCCAGCGCCCTCAGCATGCCCGTGCCACCGTCATTGGTGGCGCTACCGCCAATGCCAACGACGAACCGCCGACAGCCTCGGGAAATGGCATCCAGCAGAATTTCGCCCACACCGTAGGTAGTGGTGACCATGGGGTCACGCTTTTCCTCCGGCACCAGAGGAAGACCTGCTGCAGCTGCCATTTCCACCACAGCGGTGTTATCCGGCAGAATGCCGTAAACCGCCTCCACCGGTGTTCCCAGTGGGCCGGTGACGGTAAGCTTGACCAGGTGACCCTGCATACCTGCCGTCAGAGCATTCACAGTGCCCTCTCCCCCGTCTGCCAAGGGAAAGCACATTGCTGCAGCATCTTTATCCAGTTCTAAAATTGCCTCTCTGACCGCATTTCCTGCCGTCACAGAGGGCAAGCTCCCCTTGAAGGAGTCCATCGCAATTACCGCACGCATAGCGCACCTGCTTTCTTTATTGGGGACGGCATTTCACCACGGCTTCCGTCACCGCTTTCAAAACGATCTCCCCGTGCTGGTTTCGGATCTCTGTGCCGGTTTCCACGATGCCGTTGCGCTGGCTTCGCCTGGTCAGCTTGGTTACAGTCATTCTGCCCACCAGCACGTCCCCGGCATACACCGGCTTCAGCCACTCCATTTTGGTGGACTTACCCACCAGCAGCGCATCGCCCACCATGTCCACCTTCAGATACTTTGTCCACACCGCCATGTAGGTGAACACACCCGGTGCAATCAGCTTTCCGAAATGGGTCTTCGCCGCATACTCCGGGTCTGTATGGATCGGCAGCCAGTCATACTCCCTGGCAAATGCCAGCATCTTCTCTTCCTCAATGACCACCGGCTCTGTTTCCACAAACATCCCCGTCTTAAATTCCTCAAAATACATACTTTCGCCTCCGTTTTCACTAGTATACTACAAAAGGTGAAAAATGGCTATACGGAAAATAATTTTTCTGTTTCATGGGCAAACACAAAAAAGACCGGCTCGGGGTGAGCCGGTCTTGAAGGTCAGGGATTTGCCAGGAAATAGAGGGCATTTTGGATGATGAAATTCATCTGTGTCTCCACTGCCGCTGTCATAGCTTCGGAGGAGGAGGCCTCCGGGAAGCCGATATTGGTGGTGGTCACATATTCCACTGTAATCGTCGGGATGCCGTAGCTGTTCCACACACGTCCCTCCAGGTACTTATCGCTCTTGGTATAGGAGCCGGGAACTTTGGAGATATTGGTGATCCCACTGCCGTAGCCCTGGGCCATATATCGGTGGTACATGTGGTTTGTGGTCTTGTAGTTGGCAACAGCATTGTCTGTGAAATTGATAAAGTTAAAATACACTGCGACCTTGGAACCGGCGGCAATGTGGAAATCCATGAGGATTCGGGTCTCGTCTGCGTATTTCTCCAGAAATGCGATCAGGTTTTTGCTCTCCTGCTGGGTCAGATTACCAAAATCACGGTTCAGATCCTGATCTACAGAATTGGCACGGATATGCTTTTCCGATACGCTCCACACATTCAGCACGGGGATCACCACAAAGCGCA
Source organism: Oscillospiraceae bacterium (assembly GCA_017548065.1). GTDB lineage: Bacteria > Bacillota > Clostridia > Oscillospirales > Oscillospiraceae > Faecousia. The sequence goes on along the minus strand of JAFYNQ010000107.1, from coordinate 2,038 downwards.
CCTTGTGCCGCAGGGTATACAGCAAATTATCCTCCGGCTTGGCATCTGCGATCAGCTCCATCACCTTTGCCAGGGCAAAGTAGGCCGTCTGCTCATCGCCGTGGGTGCCGCCGTTTAAGAACATGGTAGTCTCATAGTTTTCCGGGGTATAAATATAGGCATACATATCGTACTTTCCGGATTGATCCTTGCCGATGACCTCACGGGTAATATACCCGGGATGCCGCTGCCGCACCGGCTCATAGAGATTTTCCAGCACCTCATCTGCCGTCCACAAGAAATTACCATAGGTGCAGTCATTGCCGATAGAACCCACCGGTTCTGCCGGTGTCCACCACTGATCCGCAATGTCCGTGTCCTGCAAAATGGTACGCTCGCCGATATAAAAAGGATCACTTCCGTTGGTGCAGATCAGCAGGTACTCATTCTGATTGCGGCAGGTGTACATGAATGCGGTCTCCTCTGTCACTGCATCCTTGTCGCACAGCGCTTCCTCTGTATAATAAAGCTTATTGCCCACCGCAGTCTGGGCAGGGTCTACCGGCAACTTCACAGCCAGTACACGCTGGGTACCGGCAGGTACTTTAATCTCATAGCACTTGCCGTACTCACCCTTCAGCACAAAAGCGCCGGTATTCTCCCGTTCCGTCCGCTCTATGTAGCCGCACTTGGCTTCCCCGGTGACAAAGCCGGTGACATACAGTGCCTCCGAGAAAATATCTTTGGGCAAAAACGGCGCATCCTCCGCATCATAATACGTTGCCCACTGATAATCCGCAGGCACAGTTTCCCCGGATGCCGTTTTATCGGGCGCACTGCCACAGCCCCCAAGACAGCACGGCAGCATCAGAAATGCCAATAGCAAAGAAAGCTTTCTCTTCATAAACATGATCCCAAAACCTCCCCTTTTGTTACAAAACATTATAAGCGTTTCCGCCCTAACTGTCAAATGTGGGTTTGCATGACCCCTGCGGCTTGGATAAAAAAAGAACGAACCTCCGAAAAACAAAAGTTCGTTCTTTTCTGTGTAAGGGAAACCAGCCCCGGCAAATTGAGACAAAATCAGTGTGCAATTAGTCAGACAAATTGGAATTTATCTAACTCTTTGATTTTCTGAAACACCGAAACATACTCTTGATTTTGGCCACATTGGGATTTCGTTAATAGCTAGGTGTTTTTGAAATAAAGCAAGTGTTTCATCATTATATGGGATAATCAGCGCATCTCGCTTTTTAAGAGCGGCATAACCACCCATATCTTCATAAGGGGCATTTTGGCCTGGCTTCCAAATCATGATAAATGGATATTTTTCTGGAGAATAACGGCGTGCAAAAGCTAAGGTTGTAACGGATACACAAAAAGGCTGGGTAATATCAATTGAACGCCCTATCTCTTTTACATAAACAGAGAATGTCGTTCCATTAAAAGACCACTTTGCCAAACAATACTTGCGCAACTGAAGATTTTGAAAATGGACTGCACCGAATATAATCGCAAAAAATAAAGATACCCAAACACCATCTAGATTTTTATGGATAATCGAGGGCACAACGAAGATAGCGTGCACCATTAATTCAAGCGGAAACAATATAATAAGTCCTGTTTTTGTAAAAATTGTTCGTTCTTGCTCAGGAAATATATATTTGTATTTATCGTCTTGCATTACACTCACCTCTTCGTCAAATTGGAATTTGTTTTACGAACACCAGCCTTTCGGCGGGGCTTATTTTATAGAAGACTCAGCAGGTAGATGACCAACTGGTGGACGGGGTAGTAGATATAGAAGAAGTTCTTCATTTTCCACTTGCCCCGTTTGCCGTTATACAGGGCGATGAAGGGAACGGCTGCCATAGAAAACCATTGGATGCCACCCCAGGTCAGGTTGAAGATGACCAGGCCTGCGATGAAATACTGTAGTTTTTTCTGCTTTCTCGCTCCGAAATGCGCAAAGACAGGCAGAAGAACACCAAAAAAGCCGTATTCAATTCCGAAATCCGTTTTGCGGAACAGTACATCGTGGGCTATATAGCAAAGGAAG
>JAFYNQ010000106.1 GCA_017548065.1 Oscillospiraceae bacterium | reverse complement strand
GGTATGGGGAACTTCGTTCTCCTTCACAGCTTCGGCATTCACGTGGCCGGCTGCGGGGATCACTTCCTGAGCGACAGCGTAGTCGCACAGTGCGCAGTGCTGACCCTCGGTCAGGCCTGCTTCGGTGCAGGTAGCAGCAACTGCCTTCTCAATGACGATTGCATGACCCTCAACGTTTTCGTAAACATAGGTATGCTCACAAGTGGGGCAGACAATGGTAACAGTGCCAGCCTCTTCGCAGGTGCCTTCCTTGGTGGTAGCGCCGTCAACAGCCAGGTGCTTAACAGTGTAAGCATTCTCGCCGGTTGCAATAACTGCAGCTTCGCCATAGGGAACAAATGCAGTGGGATCAGCGCCAATCACATTAGCGTTCAGGAATTGCAGCGTACCGCCAGCGGCTGTGGCAAAGGGTTTTTCCAAACCGGTAGCATCAATATCACCGCCGTAAACATACAGCTTTCCATTGGCATTGATATAGATGGATCTACCGATGCCTGCGCCGTCGCCACCCTGAATATCGCAGTCATAGATGTTAATTCTACCACCGCCGATACGGATGTTGCCGCCGTTGGCAGCAGTACCATTGGCAATAACCGTGTTATAAATGTTGGTTACTGCCTTTTGGTTACCGCTGTATACGTTACCGCCGCTGGTTACGGACTCGCCGTTACGAATGGTACAATCAATAATGTTCAGGGTAGTAACACCTGCCACACCTACGTTTGCACCAACCTTGGCAGACTTGCCGCCTTCGATGGTACAGCCGGTCAGATTCACGGTGCAATGATAAAGAACTTCATTATAAGTCAGATCCACACCGGCAACATAGATATTACCGGCATAAGCGTCACCCGAGGCAGCCGTACAGGTAGCAACACCGTTTCGCATGGTAACATTGTAAAAATCTACCACATTGGGTCTCTTGGTGTTGTTGACATAAACGTTACCTGCTTCAGAAGCGGTAGAACCATCAAAAACAGTGTCAGTAACGGTGACAACATTCGTGTCAACACTGTAGCCGCTGTTCTGGACGCTCAGGCCGCCGCCCTTTTGGGTAGCGGTACAGTTGGAAATCGTACCGCCGGTGATGATGGTCTTACTGGTACCAAAGCAAGCGACACCGCCGCCATAGGGAGCGGAGCAACCGGTAATGTCAGTATTGATCATTTCCAAAGTAGTTGCGCTGGACTTTGCATTGAAGACATGGATACCGCCGCCACGGCCGCTAGCAGTTGCACCGGTAATGGTGGAGTCTTCCAGCTTCAAATAACCGTAATAGGTTTTTTTGCCATCGTCACTTTTAGAAGTACCAATATGAATAGCGCCGCCGTAATTTGCAGTATTGCCGGTAAACTCGGCGTTCTTCACGGTAACGCTACCGCCCTCAATGTCCAGAGCGCCGCCAAAGTTATTGTCGGCGAAAGAAGCAGCGCAGGTGTTTTCAAATGCGGTATCTGTGATGTTGACAGTACCACCGCTGACATAGACAGCGCCGCCGTTGATTGCCTTGTTGTCCTTGAAGGTACAACCGCTAATGTTAGTCGTACCGGCACGGATGCACAGCGCGCCGCCGTAACGGCCGTAGCCGCCTTCAAAGGTACAGTTTGTGTAGTTACCAGCTGCACCGGACTGATGTGCAATCATGCCGCCGTAGTAGGGAAGGCCATCGTTGGTGGTTGCATTGGTTTCTTTTGATGCGGTAAATGTACAGTTTGTAGCATTCAGGGTGCCGTTGATCACGATCATAGCACCAATACCGGTAGCCAAAGCACCGCTGGCAGCATATCTACTGGTGCTTGCCTTGGTGTTGGAACTGATGTTACAGTTGGTCATAGTAGCGGTACAGCCGCTGCTGATCTGCATCAGCTTGCCGTTATAACCGAACTCATACTCACCAATGTCATCGATGTTCACGTTCTCCAGAACAACACTGCCCTTGTTAACAAGGAACAAACCGCCGTTTACATTGGCAAAGGGCTTATCCAGAACGATGGTGCCGTTTTTAATAGTCAGCTGGCTGTTATCATAGATACCGAACACGCGAGAGGTGTTGGTGCCGGTGATGGTCAGTGTGTGACCGCCCAGATCGATCTCCGCCTTAACCGTAACGCCGGCATTTGTGCCGAAGTAGTAGAGATTGTTGGGAGTAGTTCTGATGTCAGCGGTTACGGCGAACTTTGCAACCTCGTCCTTATTGCCGTAATCCTTAATCAGATTATTGGTGTTTCTCATGAACCAATTATGCCAGTCGTCTGCAGTGCCGATCTGAATTGCATCTGCTGCAGGCTCAGTGGTTGCGGGGGGTGTTGTGCCTTCGGGCTCGGTGGTCTCATCCGCAGCATAAACAGCGGGGATCATGGACAGAACCATGACAAGAGCCAGCACAAAGCTCAAAAGCTTCTTGATGTTTTTAGCCATTGTAATTTCCTCCTTAATAAATGTAAGCTGCACCCATACCCCGGGTGCAAAGGGTCCGTGTTTACCGCTCCGAAAACGGCGGTTCGGAGGGCACTCTAGCAACTTAAAGTATAGCACCCTTTCTGCCAAAAGACAACCATATCAAAGCTTTTTGTAGCTATGCACAAAGAAACGGTGTCTTTTTTGTGCATAGTGCCATGATTGAAATCGGCGTTGCAATTTTTCTGCCAAAGTCAAGAAGCAATTGAACCAAACGACCAAAACAGCGCTGTTTTTTCTTTTGACATATTGAATTTCCCCACCGAAAACGCTATAATAGGTTACTGTATAACCGACCCGGAAAAGAGATGAAGATTTTGAGATTAAAAGACTTTTGGGCTGGTGTGCGCATGGGCTTCCCGGTTTGCGTGGGCTACTTCTCCGTCAGCTTCGGCTTTGGCGCCATGGCTGTTGCCCAGGGCCTCAGTGTTTGGCATGCCATCCTGATCTCCGCCACCAATCTTACCAGCGCCGGTCAGTTCGCCGGACTCACCGTGATCTCCGCAGGCGCTGCGATTATTGAAATGATTTTGACACAGCTGGTGATCAACAGCCGCTACGCACTTATGAGCCTGGCGCTTGGTCCCCGGTTTGGCCCCTCGGTGGGTACGGGCAGCCGCCTGATAGCTGCTTTCTTCAATACCGACGAGGTATTTGCCCTGGGCATGGCACGAAAAGAGAAGCTGACTGCCGCCTACTTTATCGGCGCCGGTGTTATTGCCGCCGTGGGCTGGACCTCCGGCACAGCTATGGGCGCTTTGGCAGGCTCTCTGCTGCCGGTCAGCGTCCGTGCCGCTTTGGGTGTCATGCTTTACGGTATGTTTATCGCCATTGTTGTCCCCCAGGCACGGCAGGAAAAGCCTATCCTTATCAGCGTGATCCTGGCGCTGGTGTTCAGCTGCCTTTTCACCTGGGTACCGGGACTGAAGGCGATCTCCTCCGGTCTTGCCATTGTCATCTGCACTGTGGCTGCCGCCGCTATTTGCGCTGTGATCGCACCCGTTGCGGATGAGGAGGGCACAGAATGAATATCAGTATTTATATATACGTGCTGGTAATGGCAGTGACCACCTATCTGATCCGTGCCATTCCCCTGGTGTTTTTGAAGAAACCCATCAAAAGCCGCTTCCTGCGGTCTTTCCTGCACTATGTGCCTGCCGCCTGCCTGACCGCCATGACCTTCCCGGCTATTTTGTATGCCACGGATAATATTATCAGCGGCGCACTGGGTCTGCTGGTGGGTGTGTTCCTGGCTTTCAAGAACAAAAGTCTGATCGTTGTGGCTGTGGCCAGCTGCGCCACCGTCTTCCTTTGTGACCTGCTGATCACACTGCTGTAACAAAACCGGTACTGCTTTCTGCAGTACCGGTTTTTGCTGTAGCTTTGTGTTTAACCATCTGTCCCGTCGTTTGTCACGTCGCCGCTTCCGGTAAGAGGGATGGGGTCACCTAAATAGGTGGGCTTGGGACGAAATACGGTCATGGCCACATCCTTGCAACGGGCAAGGATCTCACGGGCATCACGTCCCAGCTGCCCTGCGTATGTACGGTAATCCGCCGCCACACCGTAGGCCTCCATGCCCAGCTGTTGGGCAATGTACACCGCCCGGTACAGATGGTACTCCTGGGTCACGATGATGACCTTCTTTGCGCCGAATATTTCCTTGGCTCGGTACACAGTCTCATAGGTGGAGAAGCCGGCATGATCCATGAATACATCGGTCGAGGGTACGCCGTTTTCCGTGGCATAATTTTTCATAGCGCCCACCTCGTTGTACTCCTCCCGACCGTGGTCACCGCTCATTATTATCTTCGGGGCTGCGCCGGCTTTGTACAGCTCCACACCTCTTTGCACCCGGTCATGGAGCATGTGGCTCATCTCGCCGCTTTCCTTCACCTGGCAGCCCAAAACAATGATGCAGTCCGCATCCACTGTCGCTGCCGCCTCCAGCGAAAGCATTTGCGCTTTCCCCACGGCGCATACCATGCCGTTGAGGATCAGCACCGCCGCCACACCCAGCACTCCCAGGCACAGCAGCACCAACAGCAGTCTGTAAATTTTTCTTTTCATGGCGCACCCTCTTTCTGTTTACATAACATTATTATATAGCCACTTTCCCCGAAATGCAATACACCTCATGCAATCTTAAGAAAAACATAAGGAATTGCAATCCCATCCCCCCTATGATAAAATGAAGAAAAACCAAGAAAGGTATTTGGTGATGGCTATGTTTGTTTTTCCCGAAACTCCCTGGTGCGCTCCCCGGAGCATTCCCGGTGGCTCCTGCGATGATGCGGTGGTTTTGACCGAAGCTTCCGAGCAGGTGATCTATGATATCTACGACGCTTTGGCGGAAGCCTTTCCCGATCAAATCAAAAAGCAGGTGATGGGAGAGGTTATGTCCCACAAGATCAACCGCTACACCATCATGCCCCGTAAGGCGCTTTGGCATCGGATCCCCGTTGTCACGCTGCTCCACGGTCGGGAAGCAGGCTGTGCCTGGACTGCCGCCCATTTCTTCCGTCTGCTGCTACTGGAAGATGACCCCCGGCTGGACATCCTCCGTAACCACGTTTGCTTTGATGTGATCCCCGTGGCAAACCCCTGGGGCTTTGCCCATGATCTACGAAAAAATGCCAACGGCATTGACCTGAACCGCAATTTTGCCCCGGATTTCGTTTATGACCGTGACCCGGAATCCTCGGAATACGGCGGCCCCTTCCCCGGCTCGGAGACCGAGACCCAGGTACTGATGCAGCTGCTGGAGGAGAACAAGGATGCCACGGTGGTGCTGGATTACCACAACGTGGGTAACCGTTATCCCCTCTTCTACACCTACGGTGGCCCGGAGGTGCAGCTTGCGGAGACAGTGTTCCCTGCCCTGACAAAAAAGTGGCAGCAGGATTATCCCCAGCTTCGGGATGTGCCTGCCCTGGGTCTGCACAAGCCCAACGGTCATGAGGGCATGTTTGCCGACTACATTATCAGCAAGGGTCTGTGGGCGCTGACCATGGAGACGCCCATGACCATGCCCGGTCTCAGCCAAACCAAATTTGACACACCCACCATCCACATCTCCCTGGAAGTACTGGTTAACACCCTCCTGACCATCACTGCATCTATGCCAAAGAAATAAAACAACCTGCCGGCTCGTGATTTTTAGGAGTCGGCAGGTTTTGTTTATAGAATTGCGTTTCTTTCCCAATCAGGGGTGGGTGAGGTGGATTGGTGTTTTGCGATGGTGAGGTTTTCCAGGTGGGCAACCGGGATATGTTCCAGGGCATCCGGGCGCATGCCGTCCACCAAAATCAGAATGATTTTCACGAAAACACCTCTTAATAGCCGATCACTGCGCCAAACAGCAGCACCAGTACAGAAATCGCAAACAACAGAAGCTGCAGCTTCCAGGTCCATTTCAGCCATTTAAAATAAGACACGTTTGCCATAGACAGACCAATGAGCAGCACCGGGTTGGTGGGCAGGATCACATCGGTAAAGCCATCTGCCATGCAATAGGTCAAAATCACCAGGTTGGGAGAAATGCCCAGGGCATTGGTAATGGGAAGCACAATGGGCATCACCAAGAAGATCTTGGCAGAAGCAGAGCCGATAAACATCTGCAGGAACAGGATCAGTCCGTAGATCAAAAGCACGGTGACGAATTTACTCTTGCCACGGAGCAAGGTAAGGACACTGTTCATCACAGTATCAATAATGCCGCTTTCGTCCATGACCAGCTTCACAGAGGAAGCAAGACCGATCATCAGCACTGCCGGCAGCATCGCCACTGCACCCTGGAAGAACCAGGACAATGTCTTTCGGAAATTGCCGCAAACCACAGTGCCTGCCACCACCCCGGAAATCAAGAAGCTTGCCGCCAAAATAGGGATGGCATAGCCGGAGATCTCCCGAATGCAGGCAATCGCCACCAGCAGCGCTCCCTGGACAGCGAAGAAAATGCTGTAGATCTTGACCATCCGTGCCTGATCCTGGGCAGGTTCTTCCTTATCCTCTGCCAGGCGACGGCGCTTTTCCAGGTCTGTTTCATAAGTAAGAGAACACTTAGGGTCTGCCTTCAGCTTCTTCAGGTAGCGCATGAGGAAAAGGCAAAGAATGCCGTACACCATACCGAAAAACACCACACGCAGCCAAACACCGGAGGAGGTGGGAATGCCTGCCAGCTGAGAGGCTGTGCCCACAGAGAAGGGGTTGGCAATGGCGGTGGAGAAGCCGAAGCAGGCTGCCAGCAGGCAGGTGCCCAATCCCACCATGGTATCCAGCTGCATGGTGAGCATAAATGCCACCATAAGAGGCAGCAGCGTCACCAGCTCCTCAAACATGCCGAACAAGCTGCCAAAAAGCATAAAGATCAGCACCACAAGGCACACCACAGAGCTGCCACGTCCCCGAAGCTTTCCCATAATATGGGTCATCAGGGTCTTGATACCACCGGTCTTTTCCAGCAGGTTAAAAACTCCGCTCATGATCAGCAAAAACAAGCTGATCATAATAATGGTAACTGCATCCTCCGATGCAAACACCCGAACCGGCGCTGTCAGCACACGCCAGAACGCAATGCCGCTGACCTCGCCTGCCACGTAGGTATCCGGCAGGATATTGCCGGTCTCGTCCCGGGCAAAGCTACCCTGGGGAATGCAATAAGAGAGAGCGCCACAGAACACCAGCATCGCCACAAGAATGGCCACAACGGTAATAAAAGACCGCAGATTGATGCCGGCGTAGGCCTCCTCTTTCTGTTTTTTCTCCTTGGTTTGGATAACAATCACCCCTTGGTGGCACTGTCATACAGATATCTGGATGCCATGTACCATTCCACAGCAGAACGCTTTTCCTCCGGCACAAAATAGAGGATCTGGGTTCCGTCATAAATTTCAAAATTTTCTCCGGCGCCAAACAGCAGGCGGTAGACCTGGAAAATAGGGAAAAACAGCTCCACTGTCTCCCCGTCCCGGGTGCCGGTATACACCAGGCCTGCACGGTTCAAGGTGCAGACACCGTTGCCGCCGTGTCGGGTCAATCCCCGGCCGTTACCGGGAAGCCGCAGCTCCACATTGGCAGTGAGGGCATAGCCGGGGTCTGCTTTGATCTGCGCCTCCAGCTTCTCCCGTTGCCAGTCATACCAGTGGGCAAAGTTGGGAAAATCAAAATCCTCCGGGAAGCTGTAGCGTCTGTTTATGCTTGTGCGCATACCGCAGCTTTCGCAGCGGATTCTGTTCTTCAAAGTGGTGAGGGTGAATTTTTCACCGCACCGGGGGCAGGTGGTAAGAATATTTTCAAGACCCTCTGCCAGGTTTTTGGAACGGTAGTGGATATGCGGCCGCTCCTCCAGCCATTGAAATTCATCATAGGACAGCCGCTCTTCCACACGGCGCCGCAGCAGCTCCACAGGAATATTTTCCAGCTGCTCTGCCGTATACAGCAGCTCCAGCTCTGCCTCCACCACTGCGCCGGGGCGGAAGCCCTTGCCCCATTTGGGATCGGCAAAATAATCGCCGCAGATCTTTACGGTATAGATATTCGCGCCCACCTTTTTCAGGAAGGAATAGGTATTGCTTTGAATATCCTCAAACCGTCCCACGGTGGAAAGTCTTGCCTCCGGCATCATCACCAGCACACCGTTATCTTTCAGTACACGCAGGCAGTTTTTTGTGCTTTCTGTGTCCAGCACGAACATACTCTTAGGGAATGCGCCCACCAGCTTCAGCGCCCAGCGAAGCCAGGTATTATAAAAATACAGTCTTGCCACCACGAAATGGGGATCCCATTTCCGCAGCAGCGCCGCCGCATAAATAAAGTCAATAAAAGAGCCGTGATTGCACAACACAATGGCAGGTGTTTTCAGTTCTTCAACGTGGCTCCGGGTATGGATGCGCACCCCGGCAAAGCGCAGGCTGCAGCGGATGGCACGGTAGAGGAGGGACATAGCAAAGCGGTTGACCTTCTGCACTTTAAAGGGCGCAGGGCGTTTCTGTTTGTCCTTCATAGGGTGTTCCTTTCCTTCCCCAACGGGAATTTTCCGTCATTACCGCAAGTATACCATCTTTTTCCTGAAAAAGCTACACAAAACATGTATTTTTTGTTATTCCCGTCATGATACAACCGCCCAGCCATAACAAACGAAGACCCGGAAAGCCATTGACTTCCCGGGTCTTTTACATTACATTACAGATTCATTGTGTGCTGATCACACATACGGGCAGAAAACAGCGCTTTCAGCTGTTCAGGCTCCTGAACATACTCCAGCTTTTCAACCTGGGTCAGGTAGCACAGCACATGGTAGAACAGTGTCGTAAAATCAACGCTTTCAAACTCTGCACACTCTTTTGCGTAGATATCCATGATTTTCTTCCTGTGGGCTTCCTTGTCAAAGGGCAGACCGTTCGGATTATACAGCAGGTAAATAAAATCAATTTTCTTCTCATATTCCCCACGCAAGTATGCCACGCCGATGCCCAGCAGGTGACAGAGCATTTGCTTCATGTCAAAATGCTCCAGCTTCAGCTTATTCTCCCCCACCAAGAAAGACACCGCAAGCTTCCCCTTTCCTGCAGGCACACAGTTGCAGGTCAGTACCTTATCATCTTTTCCCGTAAGGTATTGATACAGTGCCTCATACTTATCGGACACCAGGTCACTTTTTGCGCCGTAGGGTTCTCTGCATTTCGCTTCCACAAACACGCATTTCTCCGCGAGCGCAGCAAAGCCGTCCAGGTTTGCCACACCGCCCACCAAGGTAGGGAGCTTTTTCTCGTATTCAAAATTTTCCTCATTCTGCATGAGGGTGTAGATCATTCTGCTGGAAGAACCATAGGATGCCATTTTGGGCGGATAAGTATTGGTACCCGACACCCGTTCGTCCAGTTCCTTGCCGCCACCTGCACCGTAAGCCGCAAAGGCTTTTTCGTGATTTTTCTGCATGTTCGCATAGCACTCGTTCCAGGCGGCATTTTCCATGTAATTCTCATAGGGCAGCGCACGTCCCTTAACTCGGTAGCCACCGGCAGAGCTTTCCCCCACTTCACTGCGTTTAATTGCCATATCCAATATTTTCTGCATCGCTCGTCCTTCTTTCCTTTTTTGATCATACTAGCAAGTACGAAGTCCAATAAAACGGACGGACTTTTACGTGGGGGATTTTTGGAAATAGACGGTATCAATCCCGTTGCCACGGTGATTGGGAAGGGTGTTGGTGCAGACAAAGCCGTATTTTTCCAGCACACGGATATGGGCGAAGTTGGTAGACCAGGTTCTTGTGAAGATATGGCGGTCTGTATAACGGGCAAACAGCTTCTTATACAGCGCTGTTGTCACACCCCGTCCCCTTGCCTGAGGGCGGACGATGAGGGTAGATATGTAGATATTGGGAAGCGCATCAATATATTCGCAGGTGTAGTCCTCTTTCCAGGACACAAAGGCAATGACCTTATCTTCTTCAAAGACCGCCCCGAAGCACTGCGCCTGCAACTGGCAAAAATATTCCTGCACGCCGGTGCTTCTTGTCTTTGTTTCGGTCAGGCTTTGCTGGGTAGCCGAGCTACGGGAGGATAAGGGCGGCACAAAGTCAGCGTCCGCTTCCTGCAGCATTTCCAACACCTGGGGATATATTTCTTTCTGTGTTTCCGGGGTCAACAGTCGGATCTCCATATTACACCTTCCTGCGCAGCACCTTGCCACCGCAGTTGCCGGTGGAAACGGCATTTTCCGCAGCGATCTGACCGCCTACAATGACCCAACTTAGTCCCTCCGCACGCTGAGAGGGATCTATATAGGTGGCATTGTCTATGATTTTTTCCGGGTCAAACACGCAGATATCCGCATCAAAGCCCACACGGATGCTGCCCTTATTTTCCAGGTCATAAACAAAAGCCGGAAGGGATGTCATTTTGCGGATCATTTCCGGCAGCGGCACTACCTTCTGCTCCCGGACGTATCTGCCCAGCGCTCTGGGGAAGCTGCCACGGAGACGGGGATGGTAGAAAGCGCTTTTGCCTGCCACGGAGGAGTCGGTGCAGATCATGGCACGTTCCCAGGACATGACGGTCTTCATATCCTCTTCATTCTGACTGAAGAAGCAGGCGCAGCAGCCGGGGTGTACCTCCAGGATATCAAACATGGTCTCCCAGTGGTCTTTTCCGTGAAGCTTTGCCACCTCATCTATGGTCTTTCCGCTGTAGGCAGGATCGTAATTGCACACATTCAGCATGACCCAGGACAGATCTTCACTGTAACGGGCAATCCCCTTCTCCCGGAACATGGCACGCAGCGCCGGATCCTTCAGGTATTCGGGCAAGTGGCCGTTTACGTACTCCTTGGGAATAAAGCTGGCGGACAAGGTGGTTCTTGCCGCTGTGTAGGGGTAGACATCGCAGTAAATATCATAGCCCTCCCGATTTGCTTCTTTCAGCATTTCTAGAGTGCGCTTTACCTTGCCATGGTTTTTGAAGCCGCAAGCTTTGTGGTGAGACAGAACGCCTCTTGCGCCACAAGCCTTTACGATGGCAATAAATTCCTCCACCGCTTCTTCCAGCCGGTCGGACTCACTGCGGATATGGGCAGAGACCATACCGCCCTTTTCTGCCGCCACCTTGGCGAGGGCAATCAGTTCCTCCAGGGTTGCGTAGCAGCTGGGGGTATAGATGAGGCCAAAGGACACGCCCATAGCACCGGCATCCATAGCATCCCGCAAAAGCTCTTTCATTGTCTCCAGTTCTTCTTCGGTAGGTTCACGGGTCGCCATGCCCATGACCGCCTTACGGATGGCCTTATGACCGACAAAGGCGGCAATATTGGCGCCCTGGGGGATTTCCACCGCACGGGAGAAAAACTGGCTCATTTTCTTAATTGTCTCCCCTTCCGCCACGGGATAGGGAGAAGCGCCGCACTGACCGCCAATGCTGGTGGTAATGCCCTGCTCCACCTTTTCTATCTGCTGGGGATAGGGAATAATGGCTGAATCCGCATGGCTGTGGGAGTCAATAAAGCCGGGTGTCACCACAAGTCCCTTGGCATCCAGCACCTGCCGTGCAGCGCCCAGGTCATGACCGACGGCCACGATCTTGCCGTCTTTCACAGCTACATCTGCCAAAAAGCCTTCTGCACCACTGCCGTCAATCACAGTGCCGTTTTGAATCAGAATATCAAACATACGCCTTCCCTCCGGGATAATTTTCTCCATTATAGCACAACAGGAAATAATTAGGAAGAGGTTTCTTCGTGATTTGATGTGTTCCTGCCCGGCAATGCATGAATTTATTATTTACTTTTCCGTTTTCTTTGACTATAATGGAGGAGATATTTTGGGGGTGACAGTTATGAAAGCTGACACAAAAAAGGCTATACTATGCGCTGCCTTGGGTAACATCATCTGGGGCTTCAGTTTTCTGTTTATAAAGCTGGGACTTTCCTCTGTTCCTGACTCCAACATTTTGCTTTCCCACCGCTTTTTGCTGTCGGCGCTGATCATGCTACTGTATCTCATTACCGGCAAGGAAAAATTCAGCCTGAAGGGCAAAAACTGGAAGCCGATCCTTCTTTTGATGCTGGCGCAAGTAGGTTACTACATTTTTGAGACCCAGGGCATTCAGCACACCACGACCACCATTGCCGGTCTTGTGCTGGCTGTGGTGCCGGTGGTCACCATTGCTACCGGCGCACTGTTTTTGAAGGAATACCCCACCCGTCGTCAGGCGCTGTTTTGCATTCTTCCGGTGGCAGGTGTGATCATCATGACGGTCTCCGGCCAGGAGCTGGGCGCTGCCACCCCTCTGGGCATTCTTTTCCTGCTGATCACGCTCTTAATGTCCACCCTTTACAAAACTGCCAACCGCAAAGCCGCTTCGGAGTTTACCCCCTACGAACGAACCCTGATGGTACTTTCCGCCTCCGCCACCTTCTTCACCATTATGGCGCTGAATGCAGTGGACTGGGATATCAAAGCCTACCTGGCGCCCCTTGCCGACATAAAGTATCTCATCTGCATTTTCAGTCTCAGCTCCCTTTGCTCCATTTCCGCAAATCTTTTGGTCAATTACGCAACCGCAAAGATGTCCGTATTTAAAGTTGCCTCCTTTGGCTCTCTTTCCACCTTGTGTTCCACCGTCATCGGCGTGCTGTTCCTGCACGAGCCGGTGAACGTCAGCCTGCTGCTGGGCGCTGTGCTGATCCTGGTGGGCATCCGGGAGGTCACAAAACCGAAATAACATAAGGGTCTGTTGCCAAAGGCAACAGACCCTTTTCTGTATTCAAATTTGACCGCAGGCAAATATTTCCACTTTCAGGATAAGGGTGCCAGGGATGCGCTGGGGATGTTCAGTTCGTCCTGCTTCACGGGATCGTGGTTACGGGTGGTGGTGTATTCCATAGTGCCGTCAGCACCGGCGGTGACATGGATATAACCGTTGACCAGGTCATACAGAAGAACACTACCGGCAACCTCATAGCTCAGTCGTGTGTTTTGGTTGATCGGCACACGTGCCATAGCCACAGAAAGCTCCGGGCTTACCGCCTCCAAAAAGTTCACAGAACTGGAGGTGGGGTGACCGTGGTGGGGAACTTTCAGGAAATCAACATCCAGCAGCGCAGGATCTGTGGCATTCAGCAATGCCTTCTCACCGGCCACATAAAGGTCAGCCGGGAACAGAGAGGAATGCTCCTGGAAGTCCAGGCGGAAGACCATGGAGTTATCATTGATCGCCGCAGCAGGTACCATGTATTTGGTGGTGCCAACAGCAGGCCAAAGCACAGTCATGGTAACCTCACCGAACTGCAGCACAGCGCCCTGCTCCAGCGCCTCACAGGGAATATTCTTGGCAGCGCACACGTCCGCAACCATGGTGTCCTTTTCCGTGCTTCCCGTACCGGCGCCTCGCCAGTAAACAATATCCGTTCCAATCAGGTCCAGGATGCCGCCGTCACGGTTGTTTTCATCAAATGCGCCGTTCTGGTGGTCACTGTGAGGATGGGAAACCAGTATATAATCCAAATGCTCCACACCCATCTGCTGCAGATTTTTCAACAGCACCGGGCCATAGGCAGAAGGTGCGGTATCCACCAGCATCAGCTCGCCGTTGGGGAAGACCACCAGGGTGCTGTCGCCCCACTTATCCACGTTCTGCTGATTTCTGCTGATGTGCAGACCTTCTCCCGCCATGAAGAAATAGTGCATCTTTCCGTCGCTTCTGGCTGCGGCAAGATCCTCCGCCGTCCAGGGGCACATATAGGGAGTGTAATCCATTTCCGCCGGGGCGGTGGTCTCCGTAGCCTCGGTGGCAGGCTCGGCAGCCGGTGCGCCGCAGCCGGTAAGCATGAGCAAAACAAGAAGCAAACAAATCAGTTTTTTCATAATGCTACCTCCATTCTGTTATAAAGATACCATACCCTTACAGTATTTGTAAAGCCTATATTGCTATTACTCCGATTTTGTGGTATTGTATCCAAAGAAAAAAGGAGGAATCTTCCATGGATATTAAAGGCTACAGCATTAACTTTTTAGGTGACAGCATCACCGAAGGCACCGGTGTGACCGATAAGGTAAACTGCCGCTTTGACAACCGTCTGGTGAAGCTGTGCGGGCTGGCAAAGTCCAACAACTACGGCATCGGCGGCACACGTCTTGCCCATCAGATCACCCCCAGTGAAAAGCCCCGATATGACCTTTGCTTCTGCGGACGTGTTTATGATATGGACACCACCGCAGATATGGTAATTGTCTACGGCGGTGTGAACGATTACATTCACGGCGACGCACCCTTTGGCACGCTGGCCGACACCACCCCTGCCACCTTCTGCGGCGGCATCCGTTTCCTGATGCAGTATCTGCGTGAGAATTACGGCGAAAAGCCCGTCATTTTCATGACCCCTGCCCGGAGCTTCCTGCGCCACGAGGTGGATGACCGCTTCGTTTCCAACCACGCCAAGAAGCTGCCCGGCGGCAAGCCGCTGATCGACTACGTGGATGCCATGCTGGCAATTGCAAAGGACTTTGACATCCCGGTGCTGGATCTCTACCGTGACTTGGGCATTGACCCCCACGATCCCGACCACTATGCGCGCTACACCACCGACGGTCTGCATTTCAACGATGCCGGTCACGGTATCATTGCAGAAAAGCTGAAGGCCTTTATTGAGGCGCTGTAAAAAAGAAAGGACGGTTCTTACGAACCGTCCATTTTGTTTTATTACCAGTTGCGATCGTTGTAGGGAGTTGCCTCAACGCCGTCCTTCTGCAGCTTTGCAACCATCTTGTCCAGGGTGGGCTTCCACATACCCTTGAACCAAGCGGTCTTGCCGAACCACTTAACCAAAGTGGGGCTGATAGCATAGTAAGTACGGATAAAGGCTCTGCCGAACCATGTCTTTGCCAGGGTAAAGTCACGGAAACGGCGCAGAGTCCAAACCTGGGGACAGTCATAGGAGCCGTAAACAGCAGTTGCCACGTAGCAGCCGCCGGCGGCGGTTGTCTGAGAAACAACAGGAGCCTGGTAATCCGTGTAAATGGTTCTGATTTCGGAACCCAGTCTTGTGTACATGTTGGACAGATAGGTGTTGTTGAACCAACGCTGGTTGTTGGACAGGAAGCTTGCCCATCTCTTCTGGAAGTCTGCCAGCATCTTCTTCTTGTTGGGGAAGACCTTCTTGAAGCAGCTTTCAATCTCGGTGTAGATACCGTTGACGCAAACAACACGGTTGACACACTCGGAGAATGCGTTATTGGTAGTGGAGAACTGGTTGTAGTGGTTGACAGCACCGTTGACCAGCATTGCGCCGATCAGGGTTGCGGAGCTGTTAACTGTTTCAATAGCCTGGTCCTGCTCCTGTGCATCGGTAAGGTCAGAAATAGCAGAATAGGTGCTGAACATGCAGTTTGCAACGGAGTTTGCTGCAGAGCCGATGTCACGGATCTTGCACTCAGAAGCCTCAAAATACACACTGTAGAAAATTGCTTCCCAGTTACCGGGATCCTTATCCAGGATCTGGTCATAGTACTTCTTTGCGTTCTTGCTGTCGGAGCCTTCACGGGCGCGGCGAGCCAGAATCAGCAGCTTCTCTACCTCTTTCTCAATTGCAACCTGGGGGTTGACAATCGGTGCAGCGTTAATGGGACAACCGCAATCGGGGCAGCTGGCGGCACGATCGGAAACCTGCCGACCGCATTCAGGGCAAGTAATCAAAGCCATAATCATTCTCTCCTTTGTTTTCATGAATACCGAAAGTCACTTTACTTTGGTATAGTGCCATTATACACAGCGCTGTATAAAAAATCAATGCCCTTTTTCATCTTTCTTGCCGATGTGCCGGAAAATTGTCACAATTTGTCTGCCATGCCACAAATCAGCCCCATTTCCACCGGGCGTCGGGTACGGTTTTGCAAGCAAAAACCCCTTGGATCGCTCCAAGGGGTTTTGTCTCAATAGTTCAGGGCATCTTCAACGATGGCAAGCGCCGTAGCTACATCTGTGATATCAATATTGATTTGCCGTTTTGTTTCCAGAATATAGATCGTAATGCGATTTGCATTCTGCTCATTGGATTCCGGGTTAATGGCATACTGATACAGCATACGCTCCGTCAGGATCTGGGCAGCCTGCTTCTGTGCAGTTTTTTTGCCGATTTCCGCAAAGGCAAATGCATAAGCATCCGCAATCAGCGGAATATATTCTTTGTCTACAGTGCTGGCATTCAGGCACTGCTCCAAGCAATCCTCTGTGCCCTGGAAGGTCTCCAGGAAAACCTCTTTGCGAATTTCGTCGCAATCACGCAGAGAAACTTTCAGCTTCCGCCAATTGTTGCAAAGCAATTCCACAGTATTCCGATCAAACCGTTCGCTCATAATCAAAACCTCTTTATGTTCTTAATTAAAAATAACCGGCCGCAAAAGCTGCCCTTAACAAAAGCTTCTGTGAACACTATAACAAATCAGCAAAATATTGTCAAGCCACGCCGTATTTACTTTTTGTTCTTTTCCGCTGCTCGCTTATCGTTGATGATCTGCATTTCCCTGGCAGTGATCAGCTTGCAATCGTTTTCTCTTGCCCATTCCACGCAGCCCTTCAGCACGAGGGGCAAGAACACACGGGGAACGTTGAGGATCATTTCCAGGGCATCGTCGGAGAATTTCACCTGATCGTCTGCACGGTCGGCAGCATAACGCACGGAATCCAGGCTCTGCTTGCGGATGGGCAGCAGCTCGGCACGCATCCGTGTTTTGCGGTGGAACCAGAAATTCTTGCTGTCACGATAGCCGTAGTCCACCGGCAGGCTGGGGAAATCCTTGGCACGAACGCCGTTAATGATGGCATCGGCATACTTTTTCTTCATGAGGATCTTGTCGATCTTCAGGATGAAATGAGCGCCGAATTTACTGGTAATGCCGTTAAAATCATGGTAGGGCGGCTCGTAGCCTGTGGTGATGCCGGGCTGATCCTTGTCTGCGCCGTCCAGTTCCCGTACCCAGGTACACTCCATGACCTGGATGGCATCGGTCAGCACCAGGGGGCGCTCCCCTTCTGCCTGTCCCCGCTCCAGCTTGAACTTACACTTGGGCATTTTGTCCTCCGGCTTGTCTCCGGGCCAGGACAGCTTTACGCACTCTTTAAAGGTCTTGGGCTTGTCATCCACAAAATTGATGGCGCACTTGCCGTTGCGCAGAATGTTCTGTGCTGTGTTGGAGCTGTTGCGGCAGGAAAGCAGCATGGCATAGTAGTCCTTGCCTGCCACGTAGTAGGGCTGCACCAGGGAATACGGACCCAGAGTAGTTGTCCCATCCTCACAAAGAGTGCTGATCACCACAGTGGGCATAGGGAAGAACAGAGATGTCTGATAAAAATTATCCACAATACGTAAATTTTCAAAGCTGCTCATAGGAACACTCCTTTTCTTGTTATGGCTTCATTATAGCACCTTTTAACATAAAAGCAAGGGGACGGTAGCTTCCGTCCCCTTGCTTTTGTGATTGTCCGCACCTACAAATTTCAATGGGCAAACCAAAAATGCAAAAGACAGCTGTCCCGGTGGGAAAGCTGTCTTTTTGTGATGGGGTTACAGTTCAATTTTGGGGCGCTTTTTGAGGATGTTCTCAAGGGATTTTACTGCCAGACCGAAGTCAAAATAGCGTTCCAGCTCCAGGTCGTACTTACCGTAGTCCTTTGTGAAGCTTTCAAACAGCGCCACCGCTTCCTCGTTGTTGCCCCGGCACTTTTCCGCAAACACCTCTGCCAGCTTCTCACACCACTGGGCATGGCGCAAAAGCAGCCGCCAGCACACCGTCTGCGGACGGGTGGGCATGACCGGGTGTGCCTCCGCCAGCTGTCGGATACGGGCAGTCAGCGCCGGAACTTTTTCCAGGTCTTTTGCATGCTCCGGGTTATACAGCTCTCCCCGTGCAGGATCGGCGCACCGTTCGCCACACATATATCCGTGGTCAAAGGCAGCAGATATCTTTTCCAGGTATTCCTTCACCTGCTTCCAGTCATCGCCGTAGATATGGCTGAAATAGTCCTCCAGCTCTGCTTCATAATCCAGCTCCCGATCCCACAGAGAGGCGCTGAATATATGGTCGGCAAATCCGTTGGGGAAGAAGCTCTTATTGGAGCCGTCCTCCACGCAGCCGTCAATATCAAAATGCTTCAAAGCCATATTGTCTTCATAAATGCGACGGCTAAAGGTCAGCATACCGGGATCACGGTACTGATGCAGCCAGAAATGGTACTCAAAGGACACACCGGTACAAGGGAAATGCTCCCGCCAACCCTTGTAATAGGACATGCACTCCTCCACAGTTCTGGGCAGCTCCCACTTGTTTCGGACATAGGGCTTCGGCTCCGGGATCACGCTGTCAGCCGTAAGGCTCTCCGTATAGTTACGGGTGATGGCAGCGTGCTGAAAAACAAAACGGTCAGGGTTTTTGATCCGCATTTTGGAGGGTGGGAAAGCCATATCAATGTAATCACTGAAAAACAGCTTTGTTTTCATGCCGTTCTCTGTCAGGATATCATCCGCCTCATTTGCGATCATAACCATAAAATCACTGGGGCGGTACTTTTGGCATTCTTCGCACTCACAGTGATTGTGGGATGTATCTGCCATAGAAATGCCGATCATGGCAACCTGTCGGTTCTCCATTGCTTTTTGGGCAAGAAACTTTGCGTAAGCGCTGCGAAGCGCCGGCTGCGACCAGCAAACATTTGTAAAATGCGGATTGTTTTTATGCAATCCACGCACACCGTTCATCATCGCAACCTTGGAACGGAGTTCCTCCGACAGCATCTTCTTGCCTCGTGCATACAAGCCGTTGTCCGCAGGATCAAAGCCCACCGCTTGTGTAGGCCAGCTATGACCACCTAAACGCAAAATCGCACCACGCTTGACAAGCTCCGCCTCGCACAGCGCCTGCCACTGCTCCACCAGTTCCCGGCTCACCGGCTCCGGTGGACGGTTGTGCTCATTGTATCTGTGGGCATAGTACCGGCTGTGGTAAATAAATATCTGTGACAGGCCGTAGGCGTTCAGCTCATTTTTGGTCTGGTAATCTATGTACAGCAACGCCTGCTCCAGGCTGGGGTCACCCTCGGTGGTATGACCACGCACTCTGTGGTCTGCCTTTTTGTAATACTTGACAGCGCCTATGTTTTTTCTCGGGATAAACTCACCGTCTGCACCGGGGAACAGAAAACGGCAGCCGTTTTCTTTCAGGAAACGGTACACCGCAAACAGCACAGAACGGGGATTGGAGCCTGCCAAAATACCGCCGTTTTCCGTGGTATCAATATGCACAATGTCATCCAGCAACGGGTCTTCTGCCTCATTGGGAAGCCCAAATTCCTCCAGCAGACCCAGCCGGAAACCGTCGGTGGCCTTGGGGTCATAGGAAATATTGATCTCACCGCAGCCGGGCATCATCATGCGCAGGTACTTTTTCAGCTCCGATGCTGCAAACTCCACCGGCTCGCTAAGGGACAGCTTATAAATTTTATACACAGTATCTTCCTCCCAACCTTCTGCCATAGTTTTACCGCATCATATCACATTGTGACTGCAATTGCAAGCAGTCTTTCATTGCAGTTTTGACTGCAGATTGCCAAAAAGCGATCATAGCTGCTGACAAAAAATGCCGTCCGGTTGGACGGCATTTTGGGAAATATATTGGTTTTACGGCAGTTCAAAGTAAGCTTTTCTTCCATCTTCTGTGCGGATCACACTGCCCTCACTGGTCATCTGGCGCAGTAACGCTGCCACACGCTGGTTGGTCATATCCGCCACCTCGGGGCAGGTCAAAATAATATCCGTGACGGTGTATTTCTCACCGGGGAACATGCTGTCCAAAATTGCCTGCTTTGTAGAACCGGCACCATAATCAACGCTTCGCGCCACGCTGGTGCGTGCCGCTCCAGTGGCTGCAGGCCGTGGTTTCGTAGGCTTGGTGGGTTCAATGGGCTTGGCAGGTGCTTTGGGTAGGGGATGTTTCCGCTCCAGTTCAGCTTTCACACCGCTCTCCCAGGTTTTCATTTCCGTGGGGATGTCCGCCAGTTCACGCTTGTATGCCAGCTCTGCTGCTTCCCTGTCGCGTCTGAGCTTTTCCTGCGAAAAACCCAGCTCTGTAATCTTGCGCTTTGCATTTCTCTTTACGCCGAATGCAAAGAAGCCTGCGCCCGCCAGAGTTTCCTGCGCCTCTTTCAACGCTTCCTCAAGCTGCTTTTGCCTCTTCATCAATTCTTGCTTTTCGCCGACGTAACGATCCTCTATATTTTTGCGTAGACTCTTCTCGTATCCCGCCTGCCTTGTCTTCAGCTCTGTGTCACGCATCTGCTTTATTTTCTGCGTTTCGGACTCCCACTTGGCATAGGCTTGCCGATACTCCTGCATATCCTCCCGGTACTTCTGCATTTGCTGCTCATAGCGCTCCATCCGCTGGTTAAATTCCTTATCCGCAGCCTCTTCTGCCTGCTTGCGCGCAGCAGCTTCCTGCTCTGCACGACCGGGCCAAGTTTCATAACGGTCTTCCCAGTACCGCTGAATCATTTTGCAGTTCATGCTGGGAACATAACGAGAGCCTGCTACATCACCCAGGTCAGCGCCGTTCAAAGATGCGTTGAAGGTTGAGCCGATTTCAGAATCTTCGTTCAGCTTCTTCATGCGGTTCGCCACTGCCTTCACTGCGCTTACGTCTGGGTCTTCGCTCAACAGCGGTCTGCAGGTTTCATCCAGCATAACAATCAGTGATTGATAGGCAGAAAAGAGATCATCGCAGGCAACACGAACGTCACGGGCAATATCCGCAACTGTGCTGCCGGCATGACCCCCGAACAGATCAATCGTACGACTTGCCTTGCGCTGAATTTCGCTGTTTGCCCGGTCAAAGGCCTGCTCCGCAGCGCTTGCCCTGCTTTCGGTGTATTCCAGTGCCTGCAGAATTTGCAATGTTGCCGTTGTATTGCTCATGATAAATACGCTCCTTTGGTTTATTTCCCGGACGGCATTCTCTGCCGTATCGTGACCCCATTGTACCAACATTGTCAGTCTTTGTCAATCAAGAACCAAACCGCTTTTCCGCAGACAATCATAGTTGGCTGCCACAAAGGGATTGAAACAAAAAACTGCCCCGCAAAACCGGGGCGGTTAAATTGCTCCGCGAGAAGTTAGAGGCTTAGAGCTAAAAAATCCCCGTGGATTGCGCCACGGGTAAAGTTATGAGTTTAGAGTTATGAATTTGCCGGAGGCAAATGTTATGATATGATTGCCCGACAGGATCAGCGTTGCCGAAGGCAACTCATAACACGGCGCAGCCGTTCATAACTCATAACTTGCCGCAGGCAATCATAGTTATCAAGGGCATTGCAACAAAAAATCCTCCCGATTTCTCGGGAGGATTTTATTGTTAGCAATTAGCCCTTAATTGCAGCCTGGGGTGCTATCGGCAAAAGAGGGAAACTCATCTCTTTTTATAAACAACAAGTTCTGGGTTTTCACCG
>JAFYNQ010000105.1 GCA_017548065.1 Oscillospiraceae bacterium | reverse complement strand
CGGGCGGCTGATAGCCGCCCCTACGTTTATACCAACATGTTACATATTATCAAAATCCGGCATATCGTATGCGGTGTCTAATTTAATGGGATTGTTTTCAATATATTCCCACACGGCGCGATATCCTTTGTCGTTTCGTATTATCCGATCTATAAATGATTTTTGCCAAATTGATTGCCCAAGCTGCATAGATACCCACCGTTTCATATGCCCAACCACCGTTGATACCGTAGGGGCGGCAATCTGCCGCCCGTCTTCGTCGGTATTGATAGACAGGATCATATGGATATGGTCGGGCATAACGCAATATTTATCCACGGAAACAGCAGTATAATGTTCTGGGATTTGCAAAATCGCCGTTTCCACAACAGAGCCGATTTTTGAAAGATTCGGGCGGCAGGTTGCCGCCCCTACATTCAATGAGGTGTTGTTCGGGCGGCAGGTTGCCGCCCCTACATTCCATAAAATCGGTTTTCTGTCTTGAATGCAAACCGTGATAAAATATGCTCCGGGTGTGGCATAATCGTAATCTTCTATGCGAATTTGTTTTCGTTTTGGAAGGTTGTTCATAGCTTTATACACCGCCAGTAATTATTACAAATAATCCGCCACCAAACACCCAAAATGCGGTAGTGATAGCCGGCCCAATAAATATCCAAATCCATTTCCATCCAATTGCTTGTTTAGCTATTTCATTTTTGCGTTCTTTCAGATATATTTTTAGGCATCGAATACATAGAATTAGTGGTATTGGGTTTACCATCCATCCATATATGAACAAAGTACCGATAAGGGATAATAAATTTGTTTTATAGTAATGATTGACTGCAAAACATATAATGGATATTATACACGAAAGACAAAAAATACAATTCCATATTGTTGCGGTTTTTAATGCTTTCAACGTTTTCATGTATCTACACCCCCACTTTGTTTTATTATATCACACCACCGAAATGATGTAAATATTTTTGCAAAAGGGTGTGTCCTATATTGACAGCAGCAGAGGGTATGATCCTCGGTGTCGGCGTAAAGATGTTCACCATCGCCGGCCCGGTGATTGTCTATGGAACTGCGGCGAGTGTAGTTTACGGAATCATCTGTTGGTTATGCACCCTAATGTAGGGGCGGCAATCTGCCGCCAGCAAACCGCACCCAACGTAGGGGCGGCAATCTGCCGCTCGCAGAACCATCAACAACGAAAACGGGCGGCTGATAGCCGCCCCTACTGGGCCGTTCAGTCAAGCCTTTTGTGTAAATAATTGATTTACATTCACATTACAATTTGCTAAAATAAAAACGAAATATATTTTTAGTAGTGAATGCTATGCTGGAACATAAAACAGCGATCGTTACCGGCGATGCCGTAAAGAAAGTAGTTGCCGAGGCTACAGATCGTTTTGGAAAGTAGAACAAAAAAGGAGAATGTTCTATGGTAATAAACGCAATTGATACACACTGCCATATTCGCTATGCACCTTTGGAAACCTTAAAGCCCATTCCGATTTCCAAGATAATGCAGGAGGGGCCGTATTATACCGCCTATTGGAATGAATTGTTGCAGATGGAGCAGGCGGCAAAAATCAGCACCGTTTTTGCATCACCTATGGAAGCCTTGGTGGATCTGGCGGATACGGTACAGGCAAACGAGGACATGTTCAGATTGGTGCAGGATATTCCGAATCTTTATCAATGGGTCGTGATCGATCCGCGAAATGACAGCACCTTTGAACAAGCAGACAGAATGCTAAAAAGCAAAAAATGCGTTGGCATGAAGCTGCATCCAAGATTGCATGGATATACGCTTGCAGAATATGGCGAGAAAATTTTTTCTTTTGCTGATGAACGATCCGCTATTGTGCAAATGCACTATGGAAGGGAAGATTATGTCGGTCTGGCGGATTCTTTTCCTAACGCAACCTTTATTGTTGCGCATTTGGGCGGAGCGCTTCATATCAATGCTGTCAAAAATGCGAAGTACAGAAACATTTATACCGATACTTCAGGTATGGATAGTTTAAGGAATAAACTGATTGAGTATGCGGTATCGCAAATCGGTTCTGATCGGATATTGTTTGGAACCGATACCTATGCGCCAGGTTCCCAAAGAGGCCGGATCGAGTATGCATTGATTTCAGAACAGGATAAAGAAAATATCTTGTTGAATAACGCAAAAAGATTATTTGGACTTTAAACAAATTCCGGCGTCCCTTCTCGGTATCGGTTGCTGTTCTATAAATGATTGATTTACTTGTTTGCTTTGCCGTGTTATAATACAGAAAATAAAAATTAGGAGTGAACGCTATGCTGGAACATAAAATAGCTGTCATTGCCGGTGACGGTATCGGACCGGAGGTTATTGCCGAGGGTGTTAAGGTACTCAATGCGGTGGCGGAAATAGACGGCGGCTTCTCGTTTGACTTTACACATTATCCTTGGGGCTGTGAGTATTATTTGGAAAACGGCGCAATGATGCCCCAAGACGGTATGGAGCAGCTGGCGAAAGCGGATGCGGTATTTCTCGGTGCCGTGGGCGCACCCGGTGTTCCGGACCATATTTCCCTGTGGGATCTGCTGCTGAAAATCCGCAAGGGATTTGACCAGTACGTAAATTTGCGCCCGGTGAAGCTGCTGAAGGGTGCGCCGTGCCCCTTGGCAGACGTAGCGCCGGAAGAGATCAATATGACTTTTGTTCGTGAAAACAGCGAGGGCGAGTACGCAGGCAGCGGCAGCTGGCTTTATAAAGGCAAACCTAACGAAGTAGTCATCCAGGATGGCGTATTTTCCCGTGTTGGCTGTGAGCGCATTATTCGTTATGCATTTGAAGTGGCCCGGGAACAAAAGCGCAGCCTGACCAGTATCAGCAAGGGCAATGCGCTTAACTATTCCATGGTGTTCTGGGATCAGATTTTTGCAGAGGTTTCCGAGGAATACCCGGATGTACCGACCCACAGTTATCTGGTGGATGCGGCCAGTATGTTTATGGTCAAAGACCCCAAGCGCTTTGAGGTGGTAGTCACATCCAATCTGTTTGGCGATATTCTTACGGATCTGGGCGCCGCTATTGCAGGCGGAATGGGTTTGGCCGCCGGCGCAAACTTGAATCCCGAAAAGAAATTCCCCTCCATGTTTGAGCCGATCCATGGCTCTGCGCCGGATATTGCAGGCGAGCAAAAAGCAAATCCGTTAGCTACAGTTTGGTCGGCTAGTCAGATGCTTGAATTTTTGGGGCACAAAGACTGGGCAGACCGCTTAATTGAGATAATTGAGGAAATCCTTACCGAAAAATGTGTTTTAACGCCCGACCTTGGAGGCACGGCCAAAACAAGCGACGTGGGTGACGAAGTAGTCAGAAAATTAAAAGGGGTATAACCCTGAAACAAAAGGCTTGACCGGTTTTGGTCAAGCCTTTTGTGTTTACAAGCTGTTTTATTGCAATTCTTTTTGGACACGTTTGCCGCAGATATCCTGGATGGGTTTTCCTTCGTCCAGGCAGCAGTAGGCGGCGGTACCGGCGGCTTCGCCCAGCTGGTTCAGGTTTACCATGACACGAAGTGCACCAAAAGAACCTCTGTCGGCATTGAGCATACGTCCTACGGGGATCAGGTTGCGGATCTTCTCCTGCACCAGAATGCGGAAGGGAACCTGATAATAGGGAGCAGGTGTGCATGTTATGCCCATATCTTCCATCCAGTTTCGGGTCACGGTTTGGTTTCCCTTGCCGTAATAGGTCACCTGCTTGCCGCTGAGATACTTGAAGGTGATGCCGTTGTCGTTCTGATGATGGATGTCCACACGGTAAGTTCCACGCATGACTGTATCCTCATAGCTTTTTCCGGTCAGCAGCTCCAGCTCGGTTGCCTGGAATCTGGTTTTATAATGAACCGTTTCCCGAATGCCGATATGGGAAGAGAGGGCAACGATGGCATGACCGGGATCGTCGTACTTCTTGAGCAATTCGCCAAGGGCGTAAATTTTCTTTCTGCC
Organism: Oscillospiraceae bacterium; assembly: GCA_017548065.1. Taxonomy (GTDB): domain Bacteria; phylum Bacillota; class Clostridia; order Oscillospirales; family Oscillospiraceae; genus Faecousia. Next base: position 17,942 of record JAFYNQ010000105.1, on the reverse strand, counting down.
TTCAATTTCTGCCTCGGTCAGCTGGTCTGCATGATTACACATTTTTCCGAAAATATGAAAATCTGCACGGAAATTGATGTCCTCCAGGCCGGGGATCGTACCGCCCCAACCCCAGTCATCCTCAAGACCGAATTCCGCACCGTGCAGGCGGATAAGCTCACCCAGGTCGGAACGGATATTTTTGTCAAGGAAACAGCAGGGAGAAGGGGGCTGGATCGCACTGTCCACATAGGATTCAAGACCGCAGTCACGGCAAAGGTCGCCGTCACCTGTGGCATCAATGAAAAAGTCCGCCCCGATGCGACCGAGACCGTCCTTGTTGGCCACGATGACAGCTTCTATGCCCCCCTCCCGGGTGACAAGGGAGTGGTAAAAGGTGTGGAAAAACACTTTGATTCCGCTATTGATCACCAGCTCATCCAAAATCATTTTCAGCGCATTGGGATCAAAAGAAATGTATCTTGATACCGTTCCTTCCAGGTTTCCGTAGCCACGGTTGATCAGTGTTTCCGCAAGCTCCTGGGTAAGACCGCCTATAATTTGCTCTTTGTTGTATATGTCATACAGAGAATGCCAAATGTTCACAAGACCGTTGGTGGCAACACCGCCGAAGCAATTGCTTTTTTCTACGATGGCAACCTTCAGCCCCTTTCTTGCGGCTCGCACAGCGGCAAAAACGCCGGTACAACCGCCGCCCACAACCACAACATCAAAATGACCAAAGTCCTTGCAGGAAAGTGTAATGTTGGTGCTATTCATAAGAGAACGCTCCCTTCAGAATCATTGCCATTTATTATACTGCACTGCCAATGTAATGTAAATACTTTTAGAAACAACTGCGCTGCATGCGTGGAAGGGTAAATAAAAACACATCCGCCGGCATTGCAGACGGATGTGTTTTTGCGTTTTCGGGTGCATCAGACCAGCAGGTCTTTCAGGTAGTAGGGGCAGGTGGTGGCGTAGCTGCCATCCTGGGCGGTGACGGTGATGTAGAGGAATGCGTTGGGATCGCCGTCACTGTGGGCAATAAAATTCTCCAGGGGGAAGGCTGCCTCACGAAGGGGCTCGTCCTGGGCAAGCACCACCTTGGAAAAACGTCCGTAGGCCTCCAGATTGACCCGCTGGGCATCGGAGCAAGTTACCTTCAGCGCATTGTCTTCCACATACAGACCGGTGATCTCCGGGCCGCAGGACATATAGAAATCGCCGTTTTCAAGGGCAGTGATAACGCTTTTGTAGTTAAGCGCAGACGCACCCAGCATGATCCAGGACTTGCCCAGAGATCTGGGGTAGTGCATATCATCTGTACCGAGAGGGAAGACACGGTTTCCGGCTTTCAGAAGATCCTTGTAAACACGGAAATTGTTCTCGTCATATCCCAGCATGCAGCATTCGGTGTTGCGCAGCTCCATGCCCCACAGACCCTTCAGGGGGGCATAGTCCGGGTAGACCTGACCGGACCAGGTGGGGTGGTTGTACATCACAAGAAAGCCCTTTTCGTTGGCTGTTGCAATCAGCTCGTTAATGGAATCTATGTCATATTTCGGTGTCAGGTCACCGTAACAGATCTTGTTGTCAATCTCCGGGTCAACGGGGAACCAACGGGAGAACCTGGCAGGACACCACAGATTGTCCGGCTCCTTGGCAAGCAGGATGATGTGATAGGTCTTGCTGGTGTACCGATTCCATTCCTGGGAATTGATATTGATCTCCACACCGGTAAGCATGAGAAAATCCGGGTCGTTCATGTCGGAGTGGTCAATGATGGTGTTGTGATCGGTGAGGCAGAGGATCTGATAGCCCAGGTCTTTGTAGGCTGCCTTTACCTCTTCCTTTGTCAGCTTGCCGTCGGAGATGGTGCAGTGGGTGTGCAGGTTTGCCTTGAAATATTGCGGCACCTGGGGCAAAAGATGTTTGACAGTGGCCATTTTCTGTTCTCCTTCTGTTTATACTGCGCCGTTTTCACGGGACAGCAGTTCAATCAGGGTGCTGTACACAAAGTCCACGCTTGCCTGGCGGACGGCATTTCTGCCGATGGCGCCGAATTGCACGGTTTTGGTGCAGGTCTTGCCGTTCACATAGAAGCCGAAGCAGACCATTCCCACCGGCTTTGTGGCGGTTGCACCGCCGGGGCCTGCAATGCCGGAGATGCCCACGCCTACCTGGGCGCCGGCTTCCCTGGCAGCGCCGATGGCCATTTCCGCTGCCACCGGCTCACTGACCACACCGTGCTGTGCTATGGTCTCCGGGGCGACACCTAAAAATTGGATTTTTGCCTCATTTGCATAGGTGACAAAGGAGGCATCAAAAACCGTAGATGCGCTGGCGATGTCAATGATTCCGGCAGCGGCTCTGCCGCCGGTGCAGGATTCCGCAAAGGAGATGCGCCAGCCTTTTTGGTAGAGCATATCCACAAGCGTCTGCGCCTTCTTTGCGGAGGCAACAGCGGAGGTGTGGGCGCTGCTTTCTGCCTGTGCCAGGATATTCTCCAAGTCCTGGACATTGGTTACAGGCTCATGGCAAATATTGTTTTTGCCGATCAGGCTTTCCAGGGTACGTGTGCCTGCGAACAGGGCCTCGTCACCGCCGGAGCCGCCGCAATAGGTGGTCAGCACCAGGGGACGGATCCCATGCTCAAACAGATCTGCAGCTGTCATCAGCACGCAGCATTCCAGGTCAAAGCCCACCACAAACACGCATTCCGGCAGCTGCCCACCGTTTTCCTTTTTCAGCAGCTCTGCCAGCGCATCGGAATAAGCAGAGTAGGTGGACTTATAAACATAGTGATGGGTGTGAGCGGCAACAACATCCGTCACCTTTTGCTCCTGGGCGGTCAAAAGCTTATCCCAGCCTGCAAAGCGGATAATATTGCTATCAGGGTAATTCTGATATACGCTGCTGATAACGCAATCAAAGAGGTTAGCCTCCAGCAGCTGATTCAGCAAGGCTTCTGCCTGGTCGGTCACACCGTTTACCATGAAGCCCTCCTGGGCATCGATCACAAGTAAGAATTTTTTCATAAACATACCACCAGTATTTGAAGGTTTAAAGCTTACCCTTGATCATGAACCAAACGCAAATAACGCAGATAAAGAGCATAATGCCCATGGAAAGAAAATCTGCGGCTGCATATTGGGTCTTGGTCAGGAAGCTTTCAATCACGCCGTAGATCTGCAGAACCGCAATGATCAGCAGCGACAGATCAGACAGCAGAGAGAAGCGGGACTTTTTCTTTTCCTCGCTCATCAGCTTTAATTTCAGCTTGTTGGTTACCATGCCGTGCATCTTTTGATAGATGGTGTTGATATCGGAGGAAACGATCAGGGATCTGCGCATGGCGTGGCGGCACTGCTCCATGTTGGAGGAGATGTCGTTGTCCAGTATCAGCTTGGTTACCTCCACACGGTTCAGTATACCCTGAAGCTCAATGGGGGAGAAGTCGGTTTTTACAACATTCTCGGCATAGGCATCAAACAGCAGCCAGTGGGACTGGAGGAAAAGCTCAAAATCCATAAACCAGCGCAGACACATCTCGTTGCTTGACAGATCACCGGCAATCAGCACGCCGGACCAGTTGTCGGCAAAGATCAGGTTTTCACTCAATTCCAAAATGTTCAGGTCGCTGATATCATCGTCATCAATGCGCTTTTTAATAAGCTCCCAGTGGCTTTTCTGCAGAATGTTGTTGAAAGCCGAGGTCTCCAAAAGTGCGCGGAAGTTTTTCTTCATCTGCAGGTCAATGTCGTTGGAAACCAGCTCCGGCGCATCGATCATCGTGATGCACAGAGTGTAGGCAATGCCGTTGTTGCCGTATTTGGAAGAAGAGGAGTGGGCAAATTCCTTGTTTTCCACACAGCTCCACAGAAGCTGCAGGAAATTATACACCGGTTCTTTTCTGGAAGAGGTTTCCGGGTTGCAGCAATAATCGTTTTCATAGACCTGGCGCTCATAAAAGAGGGGCAGGGAAAAATATTTTTCGTCCTCAATGGGGATGGGCTGTCCCTTGTCAAAGAAAACAGCAATGCCGCACACCATTATGTAGCAACTGATATTTTCTGTCACATTGTATTTGGCAATGCAGCCGTTAATGTTGGGAAATTCCTCCGCAAAAGCGGCAGGCGCCTGGAGGGAGGTGCGCACCTTGTGCAAAAACTTGCGCATCCGCTGCAGTGCGGCATAGTCCTTTAGACTGTAATCCTGCTTACTGATGGGAATGCTGGTGTCATTGACCAGTTGATAAAGGGCAGCATCGGTGGTCAGAACCGTGTCTGTGGGGTCAAGAAACTCCACACCCAGATCAGTGGGGGTGATGTGCCACAAAAAAGCAGAACGAATCATGTTAAAAATCCTCACATAACTGTAATCCCCGGAGGACAGCTTCCTCCAGTGCCTTCTGCACCTGGCTGCTTTCTTTTACGTCCATGCCCCAGGCGGCCACGGTGTATACCTCCGGGATGCCCCAAAGCCAGCCGAGGGCTTTCAGGTACGGCGTACCTTGGTCAAGGGCAGATTCTGTGGGGATATCCATGCCACGTGTGGTGATGTACAATAATTTGCTTGCCCGACAGTTACCTCTTGTGGTGCCGTCGGGGTTGTTTTCAAAGGTGAGGCCGGGGACAGAGATATGCTCAAAAAAGGCTTTCAGCACAGAGGGGAAGCTCATGTCCCAAAAAGGTGCAGCCACAACGATGCGGTCAGCCTCTGCCACAGCCTTTGCCCAGTCGGCATCCTCTTTGGAAATGCCTGCTGTGCCACGGGTGTGGAAAAGTGCGGCATTGATAGGTGTGATATTGCGCTGGGAAAGATCAATTTCGGTGATTGTATATCGCTTCTCCAGCTGCGCCAGCAGCGGTGCGGCAATCCCCAACGTGCGGGATTGCTCCCGACGAATACAAGCGTTAATAAAAACAAGCTTCTCCATGGTCATCCTCCAATGTATGTTCTCACACCCGGCGATCCAACTCGCCCACCGTAACCTTCTGTAAATAGTATAACATCGTGACAAAAAAATACAAGAGATTTTCCGCAAAAGATGGGATATATATGACCCGACGTTAGAAAACCCCTACGGATTGGTGTCCGTAGGGGTAGCTTCATTTTATAATATCCATGATCTGCGCCAGGGATTTGCAGTGGTGGTCAGCGGCGGATTCACAGCATAGATGGACGGCGATGGTGGTGAAACCGGCAGCTTTTCCGCCTTGGATGTCTGCAATGGGGTTGTCACCGATGACATAGGCAAGCTCCGGATTTCCGGCGATGCGTTTGGCATAGGCGAAGAATGCCTCATGGGGCTTCTCGTAGCCGATATGTGAAGAAATAATAAAATCCGTAAAATAGGACGCAATGCCGAGCTTTTTTAAATTATCTGAAATTTCCGGATAGTTGTTGGTGATCAGATAATTCTTATAACCCAGACGGCGGCAGGCTTCCAATGTAGAAACCGTATCCTCATAAAGCTTATAATTGGTTATATCAATCAGAATCTCCCGCAAAGCGTGGCAAATGTCCTGTTTTTTGCTTTATCAACGGCATTTTGTGAACAAAAATCTTTGACTTTCTCAAAATGGGCATCCCACCAAAGTGCGTGGGTGCGCTCCGGGTAAATAATCTCCGGTGTCTTCCAGGAGTAAAAGTCAGCCATAAATGCGGCAATTTTATTCTCCGGGATCGCATAGCCGTAACGGGACAGCGCCTGGGAAAGGCAATTTGAAAAACAGCGGTTGGGATAAGACAGTGTGCCGTCAAAGTCCCAAAATAAAACTTTATTCATAGTAACTCCTGATTCTCGTTTTCTTCTTTTCGCAGATTCGTGGGGGACTTGTGATATACGCTTCGGAAAACCTTCCGGAAGTAGGCAGCGGAGCTGAAGCCAAGCCGGTCGCAGATCTCTTCCACGGAGTAGCCGGTGGTGACAAGAAGCTGGGCGGCCTTTTGGCATAACACCTCCTGCCGAAGCCGATTGGGCGTCTTGCCGGTGCAGCGCTTGACGTAGTTATATAGCAAAGACTCGCTGACCTGGCAAAGGCTTGCATATTCCGGGATGGTTTTGCTCGGGTCATCACGCATCAGCAGCAACAGCTTTTCGCAGACGGCGGCATCGGCTCTGCCGGGGGAGACCGCAAGGGAAGGCTCCAAAAGTCCCAATAAGCGGTACAGCGTGCCGATGGCAGATGCGTTGACGGTCTTATCTTCCGACAGCGGCTGAAATGCCTCCCAAAGGGAAGGGTCATAGGAGATCTTTTGCAGCTTATAGCCGTTGGGCGCCACCGTAGGGAAATATAAAAAACCGATGGAATCAAACCGCACCACCCCTTCTGCCGTCCAGTAGGAGCGATACTTGCAGCCTTTGGGAATGTAAAACATATCGCCGGGGGAGAGCTCCAATGTTTCCTCCCGGGATACCAGCCGCCCATGGCCTTCTTTCATAAAACCGATAAAGTGAAAACCGACACCGCCGGTGTTGTCCCGGTGCGCACTTTCGGGGAAACAGTATTCATTGAAGCGAAAGTTCTTGCAGAATATTGTGTCATTCATATTAAAATGCTCCGAATAATTGTAGAATAATATGCGATAGAAAAAGAATAACCTGTTTTCTCCCGGATGTCAATATGGTATGATAGAGAAAATAAAAAAGGAGTTGATAGTATGTATTCCGGTAAAACTGTTTTGCTCATCGCCGGTGGCGGCACGTTGGGAACAAAAGTTGCAGAGGAGCTTCTGCGCCTTGGGGCATCGGTGGAGATCCTCTGCCCGGAGGAGAAAACATCCGATCATGAGAAGCTGTCATTCCATCAGGGAATGGGTACAGAGGAAGTTCTCAAGGAATTGTTTGCAAAAAAGCGCTACGACGGCATTGTAAATTTCATTCACTACAAAGAAGCTGAAGAATATAAGCAGATACATCCCTTGCTTATGACCAATACGGACCACTTGATTTTCTTGTCCTCTTACCGTGTTTATGCAAATGAGCAGCACCCCATTACGGAAACAGCACCTCGTCTTTCTGATGTGATTACAGACCCCCATTTCCATGAAACGGAAAAGTATGCCGTACCCAAGGCGCTGTGCGAGGATTATTTGCGTGGGGAACGGGCAGGGGAGAACTGGACCATTGTCCGCCCGGTGATTTCCTTCTCCTGCAGACGGTTTGACCTTCTGATGTACTCCCGTGACAGAGTCATCCAGGCGGCAAAAGACGGCGAAGTCCTGCTGCTGCCGGAAATGGTAAAGGATTTTACTGCCGGCTTTGATTGGTCGGGTAATTCCGGCAAGCTGATTGCCAACCTGCTGTTCAAAAAGGCTGCTGTCGGTGAGTGCTTCTCTGTGTACTCCGGTCACGGTATGACCTGGGGTCAGGTGGCAGAGCTTTATAATAAGTTGATCGGTTTGCAGGTTCGTTGGTGCAGCGAAGAGGAATACCTGGATTTCCATACAGCGGTGAAGGAAAAAGAAATTCTCACCTGGGCATGGTATCTGGACAGACGGTATAACCGTGATATTGATTGCAGCAAAATCCTGGGTGTAACGGGACTTGACAAGACAGACTTTGCAACCATTGAAGAAGGGCTGAAAGCGGAATTGAGGCGTTTGCAGTGAAGCAGATTGTATTTACGGGAATCAATACCGCCCAGCTGCTGGAGAAGCCTATCGGCGATCCTGAGGCAGGGCAGGTGCAGGTGCGACTCATGCGCTCTACCATCAGCAGCGGCACAGAGCGTGCCGGCATCACCGGCAGCACCACCGTCTCCTGGTGTCGCCCGGAGGCTGAGAAGCCGACCTTTCCCCGTTGCCATGGCTACAGCTCCGCCGGTGTGATCACAAAGCTGGGGGAGGGGGTAGAGGGCTATGCCGTGGGTGACCGTGTGGCGCTGTCCTGGTCTACCCACAGCCAGCTGCAAAACGCAAAGCTTCAGAATGTCCATAAGTTGGATGACAGCATATCTTTTGCCGACGGTGCATTGTGTCACATTGCCACCTTCCCCATGGGCGCGATCCGTAAATGCCGCCTGGAGCTGGGGGAGTCTGCCGTTGTAATGGGCATGGGCATTTTGGGAATGATGGCAGTGCAGCTGCTGAAGCTGGGGGGCGCAGCGCCGATCCTGGCGGTAGACCCTGATCCTGCAAAACGGGAAAAAGCCTTGGAAATCGGCGCAGATTATGCCCTTGACCCCTACGCTCCCGATTTTGCCCAAACCGCCAAAGCGCTGACGGACGGCGGCGCACAGGTGGGCATTGAGGTCACCGGCATCGGCGCAGGTCTGGAGGGTATTTTGGACTGCATGGCTCGGTTTGGCAGAGTCGCCCTTTTGGGCTGTACAAGAAACAGCGACTTTACCATTGACTATTACCGCAAAGTCCACGGTCCCGGCATCACCCTGGTGGGCGCCCATACCAACGCAAGACCGGGGGCAGACTCTTTTTCCGGCTGGTGGTCGGAACGGGATGACTTTGAAGCAATTTTGAAATTAACAAAGCTGGGCAGACTGAAGCTGTCAAGCCTGGTGGAAGAAATCCGTTCCCCGGAGGAAGCCCCGGCGGTGTATCACCGTCTTTGTACGGAAAAGACCTTTCCTCTGGTACAGTTTGATTGGAGTGAATTGATATGAGAAAAATAAAGATCGCCCAAATCGGCATTAACCGCTACAGCCATTCTATTGAGGTCATAAACAGCCTGGCACGACAGCCGGAAATTTTTGAACTGGCAGGTATCGTTTTCCCGGAGGGGGAAAAGGAATCCATGCCTCATAAGTACGAAAAAGTTCAGCACTTCCCGGAGCTTACCCTGGAGCAGGTTCTGGAAGACCCCACCATTGAAGCGGTTGCCATAGAGACCGATGAGATCTATTTGACAAAATATGCGCTCCTGGCAGCAAAAGCCGGAAAGCATATCCACATGGAAAAGCCCGGCGGCAGAGAGCTTGAAGACTTTGAAGCGCTGATTGACCTGGTGAAGGAAAAGAACCTGGTGTTCCACACCGGCTATATGTACCGCTATAACCCCTATGTCATTGATTTGCTGGAGCGTGTGAAAAAGGGAGAGCTGGGAGAGATCATCAGCGTAGAAGCACAGATGAACTGTATTCATCCGGATGCCCTGCGCCAGTGGTTGCAGGAATTGCCCGGCGGCATGATGTTCTATCTGGGTTGCCACCTGGTAGACCTGATTTTGCTGTTTCAGGGTCAGCCGAAAAATATCATTCCCTTAAACCGCTCCACCCATGTAAATACCGATGCCCCGGACTACGGTATGGCAGTATTTGAATACGAAAACGGTGTGTCCTTTGCCAAGACCAGCGCATTGGAGATCGGCGGCTACGCAAGACGGCAATTGGTTGTCACCGGTACAAAAGCTACCGTAGAATTAAAGCCTCTGGAAATGTTCATTCCGGACGTAGGACATTACACGGAAAAGACAGAATATACAGAACGTGCCTGGAACAATGAAGGCGAGCATTTCAAAACCCCCATCTTCAACCGCTATGACGGCATGATGGCAGGCTTTGCCTCTTTTGTCCGCAAAGAAAATGAAAACCCCTATACCCCGGACTACGAGCTGGAACTCTACAAAACCGTCCTGAAAGCCTGCGGCGAATAAAAGCAATACATCCACCGGCCAATATAACCGGTGGATGTATTTTTTATACTTTTTCAATTTCTTCAATGATAGTCTGTACGCAGTCCGCAAGCTTGTGGCAGCGGTTAAGGTAGGTGGGGTGATATGACCAAAAGACGGGTATACCGAGACTGACTTCCTTTGTGATGTTTTTGCAGAATGCTTCACTGTTGGGCCTGGTGTGATTCAGCCCACCCTCGGACATTCCCAGGCTTTCGGTCATAGATACGTGATATTTTGGGCCGGTGATGAATATTACGGCATCAGGTCTGGCAATGGCGATCTCTCGTTGCAGAAGGGATTTTCCGTCTTCACCGTAGGTGCGACAAAATACTTTCTTAAGGTCATAGCTTAAGCGTATGGTGGATTCGTTGCCTTTTTGTAAATGGACTTTATCAATATTGTTCCAGCAGGGGACGTAGCCGGATTTTGCAAATGTACGGAAAAAACGCCAAAAAGCAGAACGGTTGTATTTAAATTCTGTAGGACGGATATTCCATAGCTGTCGGCGCAAATAGTCAATGCCCCATTGCTGAATGTCGGGCATTGGCCAGTCGTCATGATAGCTGCCGTAAGCTCTTGCTTCTTGTCCAATAATCATGATTCGCTTCGGACTTTCAACATATTCCGGGGAAACACCAAAGTAAAAAGGTCGGGACAGCATGTGATTTTCGTGTTCTGTTACGTGGGGGAACAGAACTGCTTCGTTCCATTCCTCTTGTGCCATAATAAGGCTTTGGTTTAAAGACATATTACACCTCATAGCTTTTCAGCGCTTCCTGAAGATCGGTTTTTATGGTTTCCGCCAGGTCAGTGGGGGAGAGAATGCGGATGAAGCGGCAGTATTGTTCTGCCAGGTAGCGCATGGCGCTTCGGTTGACGGTGACACGGGCGGTGACCTCGTCTTCTGTTTCCCGGGAGAAGGTGATGCCGCTGCCAAACCAATCAATCATATCGTTGAGAATGGATTTTTTCATCCGGAAGGTCACGGGGACACTCTCTCCGGAGAACATATACACATGCTCTGCCATGTGCTGGGGTAGATACAGACCGTTTTGCATACCGGCTACCTGCCGCACCGGCTTGACCGGGGTGTCCAGCAAGCGGATGTCTGTGATACGGTCAATGCGATAGTTGGCAAGATCGTTATATTTATCATAATTGCCGATGAGATAATACCGCCCGTTGGTGGCGGCCATCTGATAGGGATTGACGATGTACTCCCGAGTCCGTCGGGGATGCAGCTTCTTATCGGTGCCGTACTCGTTGTAAACAAACGCTACCTGCTTGCCCTCTGCAATGGCTTCGTCAATAATTTCAATATTATAAAAGACCTGGTTGTTCCTGGGCCTTGTTTCCTGGAAGGTGGAAATGAAACGCACTCTGGACTTAAAATAGCGGTTACTCAATCCCTCCAGCTTTTCTACCAGCTCTTTGCACTGATTGTAGGGAATGTGCTTGGAGAACAAAAGACTGTCAATCAGCAGCCGCAATTCCGCATCGGTAAACTCCCGGTCAATGTAAAAATCGTGCTGGATGAAGCTTTCCTCCATAACACCGTCTTTGTTGGGGTACATCCGACGTGTCTCTTCAAAATCAATGGGAAAGCCCATTTCCCAAAGCGCTGTTAAATTGCGCTTGATGCTCTTTCTGTCTGCACGGATATGGTATTCGTGTTCCAGTATCTCTGCAATCTCGTTTTGGTTCAGCCGATGCTCTGCATCTGTATACTGGCGCAAAATTTCCAAAATTGCAAAGCTTAACTTTTTCTGCTTGGGTTCCTTCATATGCATCACCTGCTTTTTATTATACCATGATTGTTCTTATATTACAACCCGGGATGTGGCATTTTTGCCGCATCCTGCCGCAGCTATGCCCGGCCTTCCGTATGGGTGCGAAGACGAAACAGCTCTTTGGGAAGGTCTGTTTCCCGGAAAAACCAATGGTATTGCAGCCATTGGGTCACCTGGGGCAGCGCATCCCGGCTGACAGTGACGGAAAATTCTTCTTTTGCAGTGGGGTCAATGCCGTCTTCTGTGAGGAAAAAGAGCAGCACAAAAAGACTCCAACGGTGGCGGTGGGTCAGACGGTAAGGGATGCCGCTTTTTTGCAGCCAGCGGCACAGCTCACACATGGCAGCCAGCAGCTCCGCACCCCGGGATATCTCCAAAACCTGCTGCCACTGCTTCCGGGCATCTTTTATGGGGTGTTGGGGCATGTATTTGTCTATAGCGGCAAAATAATCCGCTTCCAGAGTCTCTTCAATGGCATGGCGGGGCAGGTGACTGTATACGTCCGTATATTGCTGCAGCCGTTCATAACGGCATTGCGCCGCTTCCATGGTATCACTGCAGTTCAGCAGCAGCGACAGAAAGCTGTCATACCGAATAAATGCCTCCAGCCCGGGAAGTGCCCCGGTACCCAGCCAAACAAACGTCTCCAGCAGAAAGTCCATGTCCATGCAGTAGGCAAGCAGTGGGCGAAGCTGGTCCCGGTTGATTTGGGAAAGGTCAATAACGGTGCAAACACTGTCCATGATGATAATATCCGTGATGCCGGATGCCACTACCGGGGTATACCCCTTCGGCAGTGCTGCCTCCAGCAGATCCTGCTGCTCGGTAGTCAGTCCGTATACGGCGACACGGTAATGATTATTTTTGTTTGTCATATAACCACCTCTTTCTACCCAAAGTATAAAATAGGGCATGGGATATTTTTGCCCCATCCAACGGTATGACCGCATAAGCTTGAAAAAAGTTAAGATATCGGGAAATTTCATGCTGTTTGGTTAAGATGATGTATTGCAGGACTTTTGAAATTGTGGTATAATGACCCCATAAAATTATAAAAAGGGGATAGCGTTATGTTTGTTATCAATAAGATCCGTGCCGATCACGTTATTGATTTTGCGGCAGAGGAACTGAAAAAGTACCTGCGTATGATGATGCCGCATGTGGGCGACATTGCGATTTCTTATGACCCGGAGGCAAAGGACGGCTTCCGCCTGGGTCTGCTGGAGGACTTTGGCATTGCCTCGGAAGCCAAGGATGCAACCTGGGACGATGTGGTACATGTTGACACTGACGAAAAAGGCGGTATCCTTGCCGGTTCCAATATGCGAAGCATTTTGTTTGCGGTGTACCGCTTCCTGAAGCTCAACGGCTGCCGTTTTTTGTTCCCCGGCATTGACGGTGAGCATATCCCCAAGAAGAATATCACTGCACAGCGCTACCACAAAATGGCTGACTACCAAAGACGTGGTCACTCCCTGGAGGGCGACCCCTCCCTGGAGCAGGTGCTGGATTACATTGATTACCATGCAAAGGCAGAGCTGAACACCTTCGGCTGCTACGGTATTTTCAACTATATGCGCCGCTACTACAAGCACCGCCTGAACAACGACAACCGTGCAGAGGAATTCATGGATGACGATGTGGCGGAGACCCAGTGGAGAAGCCTCTTTGAGTGCGAGGCTATGAAGCGAGGTCTTTTGGTATTCAGCGGTGACCACGGCCTGCTGGCAAGAGCTTTGGGTCTGAAGATCGAAGACCGCTTCCCCTATAAGCGTGGCGAGAAGGAGTTCCCCCCGGAGGTCTTCCCCTACCTGGCAGAGCTGAACGGCGAGCGTGTCATGCATAAGCGTGACTTCTTCTATACCAATCTGTGTATGTCCAACCCCGAGGTGCGTAAGCGTATTGTGGACATCATGATTGAAAGAATGCTGGAAAATCCCCACATTGCCAATGCAAACCTCTCCCTGGCTGACGGCACCCACAATCACTGCGAGTGCGCCGTTTGCCGCACCAAGCGCCCCTCCGACTGGATGGTCATGATCCTCAACGAGCTGGACGAGGAAATGACTGCCCGTGGCATCAATAAGGTGGTGGGCTTTGGCTTCTACGTGGACAGAATGTTTGCGCCCATTGAAGAGAAGATCAAGAATCCCGACCGCTTCCGTATGTCCTTCTGTCCCATTACCCGTACCTATACGGGCAGTATTGCCAGCTTTGACAACCTGCCCGAGCCGATCCCCTATGAGCTGAATGCATGGAAGGTCCCCAAGACTTTGGAGGAGATCTATTCTCTGCTGAAGGCATGGCAGACAGCTTTCAGCGGCTCCTACAGCGTGTTTGAGTACCATTTCTGGCTGCACCAGTACCGTGATCCCGGTCTTGCTTCCATCAGCCGCCGTATTTATGAGGATGTGATGTCCTACAAGAATACCAACATGGATGGCTGTATGGAGGACGGCTCCAACAAGAGCTTCTTCCCCCATGGCTTCCACGGACATATCTATGCCGAGACGCTTATGAACCGTGATTGCGATTACGAAGGCGAGCAGGCTGACTACTTTGCCCACCTATACGGCGAGGATTGGAAGCTGGTCAAGGAGTACCTGGATAATATCACCGACGCCTTCTGCCATAAGTACATGGTAGGTGAGATGTCTGCGGATATCACCAAGGGCAAGCTGTACAATCCGGATCACTACGCATCTTTGGCAAAGGTGCAGACCCTGGTGGACGATATGCGGAAGGTCATTAACGAGCATATGCTGATGCCCACCCGTCCCCAGACCATCGGCTGGCGGCTGCTGCAGCGTCATGCTGAATACTGCGAGGGTCTTGCCAAGGTTATGCTGGAAAAGTGCCAGGGTCATGACGTGCTGGCTTTGGAAATGCTGGAGGAATTCCTGAAGGACTTCGGCAGACACGATTACGAGCTGGAGCGCTACTTTGACTTCGGTCTTTGCGCCAATGCCACCAAGCGCCTCTTCAAGCTGGAACTGAACACCATTGAGTTCTGATCTTACCCCATATTTCGCATAAGGAGGCAAAATGCATGGAAACGAGACACTTTGGAAAAACCGGCCTCACACCCTCTATATTGGGCTTCGGCATGATGCGCCTGAAGCGGAAAGCGGACGGAACCATTGACGAGCAGTGGGCCATTGATACCCTGCGCTATGCCATTGACCACGGTCTTACCTACGTGGACACAGCCTATGTCTACGAAGGCAGTGAGCGTGTCACCGGTCTGTGTTTGCAGGATGGCTACCGGGAAAAGGTGACACTGGCAACAAAGCTGCCGGTTGTGAATATGACCTGCCCCCAGGACTTTGACCGCATGCTGGATGAGCAGCTGGAGCGATTGCAGACGGACCATATTGATCTGTATCTGCTGCATGCCATGAACCGTGCCCGTTGGGAAAACGTGGAGAAATACAATGTGCTGGAAAGTGCAGAGCGTGCCAAGGCGCAAGGCAAAATCAAGCACATCGGCTTCAGCTTCCATGACAACCTGGATTTTTTCCGTACAGTTTTGGATGCCTATGACAAATGGGATTTCTGTCAGATCCAGCTCAACTACATGGACGTGAACTACCAGGCAGGCATAGAAGGCCTGAAGGAAGCGCACAGAAGGGGACTGGCAGTGGTGATCATGGAGCCGCTTCGTGGCGGTAAGCTGGCAGCAGTGCCGGAGAAGGTCGCCGCCATGCTCCCCGGAAACCCGGTGGAGTGCGCCCTGGATTTCCTTTGGGATATGCCGGAGGTAAATGTGGTGCTCAGCGGTATGGGCGAGACAAGCCAGGTGGAACAAAACCTTGCCTTTGCTGCCCGTGCCCATGCCGGTATGCTCACAGAACAGCAGCGTGAGACGATGATCAAAGCAGGCAACGTGATGCGCAGCTGTATCAGCATTCCTTGCACCGGCTGTAATTATTGTAACGTCTGCCCGAAAAACATCGCCATCTCGGAGATCTTCGCCCTGCAAAACCTCCGCCAGCTGAATGGCGACGCAAGAGCCGCCCGTGCCACCTATGCCACCCTGGGCGACCGTATCGCCTCCCGGTGCATAAGCTGCAACACCTGCACCCAATCCTGTCCCCAAAACATAGACATCCCCACAGAACTCCAAAAACTGGCAAAGATTTATGGATAATAAAAGAGAGGGTACCCGTTGGGTATCCTCTCTTTTGTTTGTATTTAGGCGCATATTTTGATAGAAACGCCGGGGGGTGCAAAATCTCTGCTTTTAAATAATATTCAACTCTTTCAAGGCATCCATTAAGGCGTAGTAAATCATATTTTTAGGACCTCTATTATTGGGGTGGCAAAAGTCAATGTAGGTAGTATTAGCGTTCACAAAATATCTTATACCCCGTGATGTTTGCTTCCAGTTACTGTATTCCCAACCTTTAATTTGGCAAAGATGCCATGCTGTACCTCCGCAAATTACAACCTGGGGATTATATAGGCAAAGCTGTTGTCTTAAAAAATCGTGATTGCAGGTATTTGCGAAGTAGGCATCAAACTGCTCCCAATTCACAATTCCGCCGCCTGCAGTCTTCTTGATATTGACTAAACAAATTTGCTTCAACAAGTCGCTTTGCAGTTCTTTGTTCAGTATTTCTTTTTCAACTTCGTTCCAGCTGCTTTGGCCAGCATCTACGATACCAAACTGCCACTTTATTAACACATCAATCGTTGGAGAGTGCGTTTTAATATAGGAATCCTTATTGTTGTAATTTGCCAGATAATCACGCTCGTCCCATTCATCATCAGCCCCATTCACTTCCTTGAGTAAGTACAATACTCTTATTGAGGCTTTCTTCCAAGCATCCTCATTAACAATACCATCAGTAACAAAAAAAGCTGAGGAATCCTTTTTTACAAGGTTTCTCCACTGGGTGAATATTTTGTCTTCTCTATCTTTCACTGACATCACATTGTCTCCTTTTTCACTCAAGTCACAACTATTATAACTCTGCAATAAACAATTGTCCATATTTGTTTATGATATGCCGGGGGTAGCCTAACAGCTTATCAAATGCTTCCATGCGGACAATGTCAATCGGCTCATAGTAGGTTCTGAAGCGGATATCTCCAGTCCTAACATCTACCTCAAAATTACCATAATCCAATTCCGCATTGATACTGTTTGCAATCGTTATGTAATGCAAAAGCAACTTTTGATTTTCTATCGTAGTATGGATAGAAAAAGTGGTATAGCATACATAGTCCGATTGCTGGATATACACTTTTTGCTCTACGCAGATCTCGTTGTCCAAACGAAAATACATCGACAAAATTCCTTTGTCAAGTTCGTCATCATAGTAATTATCATCCGTTGATGTGATGAAATTTCGCAGCGACATTTCTAGTTCTTTGGAATGCTTTGGCATAGCCGTTGATCCACAAAAGCGTTTCGGAATAATAAATGGTAAATCTTGCATTCTGCAATCTCCTTTAAATGTAAGTACACTATTTTGATTTTCTGACGATTGTGAACAGGCGACGTCCGCTTTTTGACAAAGGAAAATGTCGCAAATATGTCCTGTTAATTTAGGTATTACGGTTTGATTAACCATGAATCCGATTTCGCTTTTGCTTGCAAGAGACAATTCTTGACACACATTTTCAAGTGCAGCCAGATCAAAGCTCGGTGAATATACCGTACCAACCACCTCTGTCAGTGATTTTATTTCTGCAATATGGTTCTTCGCTTCTTCTACCGATACTGAATGAAGGAAATATGATATATCTGCATATTGTAAAGAATGAATCAGGTCTCGCATTTCCACGCCGCCCAACCATCCCTCATTAAAGTGCAAAATTGCAGCAGCACAGCTTTCCGCACTAGCCGCACCTGTTTCAATAAAACTAACGTAATGGATATCCGATGCGTAAAACAGAATAGGTCTGGATTCGTTCTCTTTCACAAAAGTGTAGTCATACCAGTACGGCAAGGTATCTGTCAACCGAGTGTGGTCCAGGAAAATACATTCGTAGTTCTCTTGTGATATAGCATCATTTAAGTAATCTGCATCAAATCGGCCAACAAAGCAAACTGTTTCCTTTTTAGTAAAATCTGTCATATAAATTCCTCCTTTAAAAGATTGCAACGTATTGGTAAAACCGCACATATATAATATTCACGGTTTAAGTCAAAATCCCTCTTGGATTTTACCACTATTTACAAAAAATTTACAATTTTGACGGCTTAGGGAGAATATTTCCTAGCATCAAAAAAAGAGGCGGCCAAAGCCTCTGCTTTTCTCACTATCGCACCTGGTTCGGCGAATTACATCTACGGAAGGGACTCGTTTGCATTTTTGCTTTCATTGTGAAACAGTAAATGAGCAAGCCAACACCCCTCTGGGGTGCCGTCTTGCTCATTTGGACTCTCCCACGGGCTAAAAAGGGTCCACCGGACACTTTTTGCACCAGTCTGCGGACTGGTGCCGCCCTTTCGAGTCCCTCCCGCCCGGAGGGCGAAACAAACAAGGGGATGCCCCTGGTGGGTACCCCCGTGGTGGTGGGGT
>JAFYNQ010000104.1 GCA_017548065.1 Oscillospiraceae bacterium | reverse complement strand
TGGTGACCCGTACGGGAATCGAACCCATGTTACCGCCGTGAAAGGGCGGTGTCTTAACCGCTTGACCAACGGGCCTGGTAGCGGCGACCTGATTCGAACAGGTGACATACCGGGTATGAACCGGCTACTCTACCAACTGAGTTACGCCGCCATTTGGTCAATAATTTCGGGAAACCCGAAATCAGCTTTGTTATTATATCCACAAGATGCCGTTTTGTCAAGAGAAATGTTTGCATTTTTCGTATTTTTTTGGAAAAGAATATACGGAGGTGATTTTCTTTGGGCTTCGGAAAGCATGTTTTCTTATTCATACTGGGCGGCAGCGCCTATGTGGGACTGGAATTTCTTTGGCGTGGCTGGAGTCATGGCAGCATGTTTTTTGCCGGAGGCAGCTGTTTTTTATTACTGGGCGCTTTGCGCAGGCTGCCTCTGGCGCTTTTTTCCAAATCACTGCTGGGCGCCGCAGGCATTACGCTTATAGAGCTGCTGGCAGGTCTTTTGGTGAACAAAAATTACCAGGTTTGGGATTATCGTGACCTACCCGGGAATTTCCACGGGCAGGTGTGCCTCCCCTTCTTTCTGCTGTGGATCCCCGTGAGCATTGGGGGCATGGCGCTGTATCATCTGGCGGAAAAGCTTTTGTCCTGAAAAAAGGAGCAGCCGCAAAAGGCTGCTCCCGATTTTTTACTTATGAGACTGAATGCTGTTGATCTCCTGAATAAAGCCGTTCACGTCCTGGAAGCGGCGGTACACAGAAGCGAAGCGGATATAGGCCACCTCGTCCAAGGGACGGATGCGCTCCAGCACCATTTCACCAATTTTATCGGTGCTGACCTCACGCTCCAGAGAGTTCTGAATGGTCTGTTCAATTTCTGTGGTAATGCGGTCCAAATCCGCAGTTTCCACCTGGCGCTTATCAAATGCACGCACCATACTCTGCATGATCTTATTCCGATCAAAGCCCTGACGTGCGCCGTTGCGCTTCACCACAATAATGGGCAGGCTCTCCACGATCTCATAGGTGGTAAATCTGCGCTGGCAAGCCAGGCACTCACGACGGCGGCGGATGCTCAGCCCGTCTTCATTGTGACGGGAGTCCACGACCTTACTTTCAGTGTCACCGCAAAAGGGACATTTCATTGGAAATCAACTCCACTTCCAAAGTTATTTTTCCCTATTATATCAAAGAATCCCTCCACTGTCCAGCTTTTTTTCCTTGTGTTTCCAGCCGCCATGGGTTACAATAGAAATACCTTTATATACGGTCTTTCCCGACAAAGGAGCGAAACCTATGAAAAAAACCTTTTTATACTGGCTGTGGGGCTTTTTCTATCTGCTCTGCGCCTTTATCAGCAACGTGGAATCCCCCAGCGCTTCCCAAAGTGTGGCGCTGACCTGTCTGTCCCTTGTTTTCTTCATTCCGCCGGTGATCCTGCTGGTGGACGCCTACAAGAAAAAAGAGGAAAAGACCATCCGTCTTTTGCGGCTGCTGGCTATTTTGTCTTTGAGCCTGACTGTCCTGGCGCTGATCGCCAACATTGCAGCGGTAGGCGCTTCCGACACCTGGGGTACTGTGCTGTATCAGGTGCTGATCTTCGCCTCCGTCCCCATGGTCTGCAGCCAGCATTATGTGCTGAGCATGTTCCTTTGGGCGTGTCTTCTCTTTGCCACACTGCCCAAGGTCTGGAAAAAGTAATTTATGCCCCCACCCTACAGAGATTGCGCCATATCGGAAATCCTCTTGCCAAAATTTATTTTGGGTGTTATAATTTGCGAAGATAGATAAGGAGGCGGTTTTTTATGGAAAAACCTTTGTCCGGCATTAAAGTTTTGGATCTTACCACCTTTGTGGCTGCGCCGGTTTGCTGCCGACTGATGGCAGATATGGGCGCTGACGTTATTAAGGTAGAGCGTCCCGACGGCGACACCTGGCGTGTCACCGGTAAGGGCTACAATCCCAGCCGTTTTTCCGACGAGGAAAATCCCGTTTTTGATATTTACAACAGCGGCAAGCGCCACATTGCCCTGAACCTGAAAGACCCCGACGGTATGGCCGTGTTCAAGAAGCTTCTGGCGCAGGCTGATGTTTTCATCACCAACACCCGTCCTGCGGCACTGCACCGTTTGGGCATTGCCTACGAAGACCTGAAGGAGGATTACCCCTCCCTGATCTACGGCATCGTGGAAGGCTACGGCGAAAAGGGTCCTGCCAAGGACGATCCTGCCTTTGACACCACCGCCTTCTGGTCCCGCAGCGGCTTCCTTCGGGACATGGCGCCGGACGGCGAGCATTATGCGCCGGTGCTGCCTCCCTTCGGTGTGGGCGACACTGTCACCGGCTATCTGCTGCTGAGCCAGGTGCTGGCAGCGCTGCTGCGCCGTGCCAACACCGGCAAGGGCGACTTTGTCTGCTCCAGCTTGTATCACAACGGCATTTTCACCATGGGTACTATGCAGATCATCACCCAGGAGCCCTGGGGTCGCAGCTACCCCACCACCCGCATTGCCTACGGCGTCCCCGGCGGCACTTACCGCTGCGGTGACGGTGAGTACATATTCGTCTCCATCGGCTATGCAGAAAAGAAGCTGCTTCCGCTGCTGTACAAGATGATCGGCAGAGAAGACCTGCTCTCCCACCCCAAGTTCTGCGACGGCCCCACCGGCAGAAAGCACGCCGAGGAATACTACGCTATCTTCCGGGAAGCCTTCCTCACCATGCCCAGTACCCACTGGCTGAAGCTGGCTCGGGAGTACGATATGCCCATCGTGCCTATGAACCACTTTAAGGACGTGACCAAGGATCCCCAGGCATGGGAAAACGATTACCTGGAGTACATGCACTACCCCAACGGCAATGTGGACATTATGCCCCGAAGCCCCATTGAGATGGCCTCCATGGGCCCCATTGCCACCAAGGCTGCCCCCGGCATCGGCGCCCACACCGACGAGGTGCTGACCGCTTTGGGTTATCCGGCGGAGGAGATCGAAAGAATGAAGTCCACCGGCGCAATTAAATAAAATTACGGAGGATTCCCCTTGGAATCCTCCGTTTTCTTATTACTTATTTTGCCAGTTTTCCATTGCGGAAAAGGCTATGTTTTTCATGGCCATCGCCATATTGCCCTCGCTGCTCATGGCAGGTCTTTTGGTGATACGGTGGTAATAGCTGCCGTCTTCAAAGGCTGTCCGGAAGGCTTCCGCGATTTGCGCCTGCAAATCTGCATGCATGTCACCGATTCGTACCAGCGCCATCACCGCCTGGGACATGAACTGGAAATAAATATTATCAAAATCCGCAATCTTATACCGTGTGGTCAAAAGGGCATTTTGATAAACCGGTCGCTCCTGCTCTTTTTCGTCGCAAATCAGCGCCATAAGCCGGGGCGCAATGGTCTTGTCGCCCAATCTTCCCAGCCAATAGATGGCCATGCAGCCACGGAGATTGTTATGCTTGCGGCAATCCCGGAGCATAAAGCCGTCACGGTTAACGACCATATCCCGAAGAATTGCATTTCCCTCGCTGCTTCCCAGCAGTGCCAGGGCAAAGGCGGCATGCTTTTTCAGGTTTTCATCTTCCGCTGTCAGGCATTCCCGAAGGACGGGAAGCGCCTTCTGTCCCATTCTTCCGGCAGACCAGATGGCCTGACCGGGCTTCTCGGTTTTCAGCCCCTGGGGCAACAATGCCGTGTCGGTAATCCAATGCACCGGCTCTTTGACCAGGGGCGTGCCATCCCAATTTTTTCTACCGTCAATATAATAGCCCCGGTTGTCGCTTTCCTTCAGACAGCCGCTGCTTGTAAGCGCCGCCTTCAGCCGGTCATAGGACACCTGCCGCAGTGTCTTACCCTGGCGGATCGCCAAAGCGCCCCACTGGGCGGCAACCTCCGCCACCTTTTTCATATCCGGCACCATGCGCACGCAGCTGGATACATCTCTGTCCACACCCAAGGCACGGCAAGGAACGAGGATGCCCTCGTAGCCTTTGGGCAAAATTGCTTTATACGGCACTGCCACGGTCACGTTATAAGCGCCCAGGTTCGCGCCGATTGCCCAATCGCCCATGCAGGCGCTGTCAAAGGCGATGTCCCAGCCGTGCTTATCCAGGTCGGCATAGGAATAAAACATGGGTGTTTCTGTTTGCTTATCTGCAAGCACATCTTCCAGGAGAACCTGCTCTTCGGCAATGATGCGTCTGCCCTCCCGGATGCCCAGCAGCGGCATCTGGGCAATATGGCTGCGTCCGGTATAGGCTTCTGTCATCTGATAGCCTCTTGCAAAGAGAATTGCCTGGGACAAGGACTCCGGGTCATACTGGTTCACACGACCAAAGTCTACATTATTATATTTATGACGCTCGCCGTTCCAGAACATGGACACCAAAGAATACGGCTGTGCCTGACCGTCTGCACATCTGCCGAATTCTGTTTCGCAGCCGGCTATGGCTGCTACGTAGGCCTCGGCGGTGCAATCCAGCACCAGCTTCGCTTTGTAGTCTGCCAGGTGACCGTGCCGAAGGACACGCACACCGACAACCGTTTTTTCTTCCAGGAACACACCGCATACAGAGGCTTCATAGAAAAGCTCGACTCCCTGCGCCAGCAACGCCTGCTCGGCAACCAGCTTTCTGCTCTCCGGCGCAGTGCAGGTATACCGGTCTTTGAAGCTGCGAACCGCCTCATCCAACGGCTCATAGCGTCCGCCGGGGCAACCAAAGTAATGTCCCCCAATGCCACCTGCGGTATGCGTGCCGCCAAGGCAGGTAAATGCTTCAATACCCAGCACGGACAAGCCGTCTTCGGCGCAGAAAAGCGCAGCCAAAGAACCGGCTGTTCCCAGGCCGCAGACAATTACATCAAATTCTTTTACAAACACCGGCTGGGAAACGATTTGCAGCCGGTGCTCGCCCCGGTAAAGCTCAGACAGATACATCATAACTTTACGCCCTCCCCTGCTGCCAGCGCAAGCGCCGGGGTGTCATAGGCCTTGGAGGGCAAATAGTAAATGCCGTTTTCTGTTTTGGGATAGCCTGCTTTCACCTGATAATCAAAGCCGGAGGCAGAGAGAATCAGCCGCTGCTCAGGGGAAAACCTTTGGATGATCTCCCTGGCTGCCGCTCTTGCCTGGGCATAGCCGACATCAGGAGAAACCGGGCAGCAAATCAAATATCTGTCCTCTCCCACCTGCCGGGAATCGGCAAACGTGGGGGCTCGGGGACTTTGAACCAGCAAATTAAAGGTTTTGTAAATGCTCATTTCGTCGCTGCATCGGGTGTCTATGATTTTTTTGGCGCAGTAACTGTCATAGCCATTCACCCCGTGGGTCAGGCAGACAAAGCCGTCTTCTGTTTTTTCTGCAGAAATAAGCTCCGTGCAGAATAAAATCTTACTTCCCTCAAAAAAAGGATAGATGGAGGACTCTTCCTCCAGGAAGCGCAGCGCACCGAAAAACTCATGCCCTGCCTGTGCGCTGCGTTCCAGCACAAGACATTTTTCTTTGTACTGCTTTGCAATGCCGGCCGCAACAAACGTTGCGCCCAGAACGATCACGTCAAACATGGCAAATTTCCTTTCCGCTTTTTTACAAATCCTCCAGGTGGGTACGCAGTGCCTGGTCGGGGTCGGGCTTGTCTTCAAAAACTCTGTCCGTGACCTCCAGGGGACGGAAGGCTTCGTAGTAACGCAGACCAAATTCATGAAGGGCTTCTGCGTTAAAGTGCAGGTTGTCACCGTTGTGACCCAGTCCCTCTGCCGAGGCAAAGCCGGTAAGGGGCAGACGCTGGGGCAGCTGCTGCAGCACCTCATTGATCTGCACCCACTGACCGTGGTCTGCCTTTGTATAGCCGGCGAGGAATTCACCTATGCCGCCCAGGATCACCGGCACATCCTCCAGTCCCAGCTCCTTTCGCAGAGCTGTCAGCATGGTCTCCAGCTTTTCACCGTACACAAGGTAGCGGTCATTCAGGCTGTCGGACTCACCCTGGTGCCACAAAATAGCCACAATGGTAGACGTACGCATGGCAAGCCGTGCCTGGTACACCGCATTGTCAAAAAGAAGACTACCGGGGCGCCACTGGTCAATGCGGCTGCCGCCGTCGGCGCAGGGTACAAGACCCACCTCCACACCGGGATGCTCACGGACATAGCGCTCCGCAAAGCTCTCTGCAAGGCAAACGCCGGAGGTGCGGCGGTCCGGATTCACCGGGCGGTACATGGCACGCCAGCGACCGTTGCGCAGCACGGAAATATTGGTTTTATCCACAGGAACAGCTTCTTCAACACGTCCCCGACCGGCCATATTGGACTGACCGATGAGCAAAACAGAATGGATCATATACATTCCTCCTTTTTGAAAATTATACCACGGGAAAATTTCCTTGTCAAACAGCCGCCACTGCAAAATGCGCCGAAGCAAACCTCCCCCCAAGGTATCTTCCGGGGTATGGGGATCGGGAAAAGCACGTGTTTTGGTGATTATGCTATATGGTCATGTGACCATATAGCATAATCTTTAGATCTCTTTTGTTTGGTTTTCAGGGTATTTTGTGGGTTGCAGAACATTTTCATATGGTTTTTACTGCGTTTTCTGCCATATCAATGAAATAAGAAACTTTTCTTTGGAAAGTGCCGTTTTTTGAGCATTCTGTCTATTGACGGTGATTCCCCTTTTTGGTATGATATTTACACAACCCAAGGATACGGAAGGAGGAATTTTTATGAATTGGGCTGCATTGCTTTGGCTGATCCTCATGGTGGTATTTTTAGCCGCCGAAGGCGCAACTGTCATGGTGATCTCCCTATGGTTTGCCGCAGGCGCTCTGGTCTCTATGATCGCAAGTCTTTGCGGCGCAGATTTCGGACTGCAGGTGATTTTGTTCTTCGGTACATCCATTGCCCTGCTGCTGTCTCTGCGGACACTGGTACAGAAATTCTTCACCCCCAAACTGACACGCACCAACGTGGATGCCATAATCGGCACCCAGGGTACTGTGGTAGAAGACATCAACAACCTGGAAGCGGTGGGACGTGTGAAGGTGGGCGCCATGGAATGGGCTGCACGCAGCACCGACGGCACGCCCCTGAAGGCAGGTACAAAAGTCACCGTAGATCGGGTAGAGGGTGTAAAGCTGTTTGTCACACCGCTGCCCGTGGAAATTACAAATTAACGGAGGTATTATTATGGAAGGTTTTATGATTCTCGCTGTTATCGCTATTATTCTTGTTATTATTCTGCGGAACGTATACGTTGTGCAGCAGTCCCGTGCCTATGTCATTGAGCGACTGGGCGCATTCCAGGCTGTCCACGGTGTGGGCATCCATATCAAGTGGCCCTTTATTGACCGCATTGCCCGTCGTGTCTCCCTGAAGGAGCAGGTGCTGGACTATCCCCCCCAGCCCGTGATCACCAAGGATAACGTCACCATGCAGATCGACACGGTTGTGTATTTCCAGATCACCGACCCCAAGCTGTACACCTACGGTGTGGAGCAGCCCATGGCCGCTATGGAGACCCTTACCGCCACCACACTGCGTAACATCATCGGTGACCTGGAGCTTGACCAGACCCTCACCTCCCGTGACATTATCAACACCAAGATGCGTGCCATCCTGGACGAAGCCACCGACCCCTGGGGCATTAAGGTCAACCGTGTGGAGCTGAAGAACATTCTGCCTCCCCAGGACATCCAGAGCTCCATGGAAAAGCAGATGAAGGCAGAGCGTGACCGCCGTCAGGCCATTCTGCAGGCAGAGGGTCAGAAGAAGTCCGCTATCCTCATTGCTGAAGGTGAGCGTGAGTCCGCTATTCTCCGTGCTGATGCAGAGAAGCAGGCTGCCATTTTGAAGGCAGAAGCAGAGCGCCAGGCTGCCATTTTGAAGGCAGAAGGCGAAGCTCAGGCCATCCGTACCGTGCAGCAGGCACTGGCTGACTCTGTGGAAATGCTCAACGAGAAAGCCCCCAACGATCAGGTCATTAAGCTGAAGGCCATTGAGACCATGAGCAAGGTGGCTGACGGCCAGGCAACCAAGATCATCATCCCCTCCGAAATGCAGGGTCTGGTGGGACTGGCAACCGGTCTGGTGGAGGGAGTTAAGAAGTAATGGCAAAGGAAAAGCGCTTTGTTAAGATCCTCTCCGAGGGCGGCTTTGCCGATAACCTGATGCAGATCTGGGTGGATCGGCAGACCGGTGTGAACTATCTGTACTCCGCCAGCGGCTACAGCGGCGGTCTCACCGTGCTGCTGGACCGTGACGGCAAGCCGGTGGTCTCTCCCCTTCCTATCCGGGAAGAAGAATAAGCAAACACCCCCTTATGTAGGATAACAACTACATAAGGGGGTATCATTATGCCTTGAACATAGGCTTTACTTTTTCTTTATAGATCTTTGCAAAGAAGATCAGTGTCACAGTGCTGCTGACGAATTCTGCGATGGGGAAAGACCACCACACCGCATTGACGTTTCCGGTGAGGCTCAGCAGAAACGCCGCAGGCACCAGTGCTACCAGCTGGCGGCAGAGGGAGACAATGGTGGCATAAATGCCGTTGCCCAGCGCCTGGAAGCTGGCGCCCAGGGCAATGCCGATGGAGGCCAGGGGGAAGTGGAGACAGATAATACGCATAGCCACAACACCCATTTCCACCAGCGCCGCCGCATTCTCGTCACCGGCGCCGCCGAAGATGCCCATAAGCTTGTCCGGGATCAGCTGGAACACGGTAGTACCCAGCAGCATCACCACCAGGGCAGAACCAAAGGACCATTTAATCGTGCCGGTGATACGCTTGGGAAGCCTTGCGCCGTAGTTATAGGCAATGATGGAGATGGCTGCATTGTTGATGCCAAACAGCGGCATAAGGAACAGACTTTGCAGCTTGAAATAAATGCCGAATACGTTGGCAGGGGTCTGTCCGTGGGTGGCGCTGAAGCCCAGCAGCACCTGGTTCATGCAGAAGGTCATCACAGAGCCGATGGCCATCATAATAATGGACGGCACACCCACTGTGAGGATCTTGCCGGCAATGTCGCTGCGCAGCTTCATGTACTTGAAGCGGAAGGAGACCTCTTTGTTCTTGGTGAAATTGAAGATCACCGCCATAATGCCGGCTACCCACTGACCGATCACCGTGGCAATGGCAGCGCCTGCCACACCGAAGGTCGGGAAGAAGAAGGGCAGACGGATGCCCAGCTTTGCCTGCAGACCCTCAGAGCCCAGAATAAACAAGGGGTCAAGGATAATGTTCAGCATAGCGCCGATGCCCTGGGTGAACAGGGTGTACACCGTCTTGCCGGAGGACTGGAGCAGTCGCTCACCCATGATCTCCACAAAGATGCCCAGGGTGAAGATACAGCAGATGGAGGTGTAGTCCACACCGAACTGACGGGTCGTCTCGTTGATATTAAAAAGGCTGTAGTAGCCACGGGTGCCGAAAGCGCCGAAGAGCATGAAGCCTGCCACAAACATCAGCATCAGCACGATGCCGTTACCGGCGGCACGGTTTGCCTTGTCCGTATCGTTTTCGCCCAGGGACTTACTCAGCAGGCTGTTGACACCCACGGCGATACCCGTGGAGCAGCCGATCTGCAGATTCTGAATGGGAAACGCAAAGGACAGAGCGCCGGTGGCATCGGTGGACACCAGGGACACGAAGAAGGTGTCCACAATGTTATAAAAAGCCTGCACCAGCATGGAGATCACCAAAGGGATCGCCATAGTGATCAAAAGCTTTCCCACCGGCATAACACGCATCTTATTCTCCCCACCCAGGGGCAATGTATTTTTCTTTTCCATTTTTATACCTCAAAATCATAATCGCCGTATCATTATAGCAGACATTTCAAAAATTGCAACTGTGCTTCTACGGCTCTTCGTGCGCTTGTTTTTGATAAGCTTTTGGTGTTGTTCCGGTGATTTGCTTGAATTTTTGGTAGAAAAGGCTTTCGCTGTGAAAACCCACAAGCTCCGCCACCTTACTTACAGGCAGATCCTCCTTTTCCAGAATCTGTGTAGCCGCTTCGATCCGGTATCGGGTCAGGTATTCAAATATGGTCTGTCCGGTGTAGTTTTTAAATACGGTGCAAAGATAATTTGGCTGCAAGTGACATTTTTCTGCCAGATAATCCAATGTGATCTTTTTAAAATATCGGTTGTGGATGTACCGCATACACCGCTTTACAGCTTCGTTTCCGGGATCAGGCAGTGGTTTTTCCCCTTCTGCCACCTGGGCATAGGGCAGCAGGGCTATGCAGATATTCATAATGGCAGAAAACCGCCCGATTTTAAAATCTTTTTTATAAATAGGATAGTTCCGCAGCTGCTCTATTTGGGAAAGTACAGCATCATAAGCAGGATGACCCGGCTGCAGGAGTGACGGTAAAATAAGACGACCCTCTGCCAATGGTGCAGTAAATTCCTTTTGGAAGAAATGCTCCGACGACAAAGCTATGGCATTTGGCGAAAATACCACCGACCGGACGGCAGCATCCGCAGTAAAAGCCAGACGGCTATGGACAGTATTTGCCGGGATAATATAAATATCTCCCTGGGAAAACGTACGCAGCACGCTGCCAATACGCATTGTTTCCGTTCCTCTGCGCACATAGACAATTTCCGTTTCTGCATGATAATGACTCGTACAATGCATATCATTTCCAGCCTTGATGGGATAAGAAGCCACCGGAAGGTCCGGAGTTCCCACACGCCGATAAACTTTTTTCGTTTCCATATATCCACCTCAATCGTAAAATACAGGAGAAAATCGATAAAATACTACATTGTTATCTGAATTATACCATAATATAATTAAGATAGCAATTCTATAAATCCCGATTTGTCGGGTTACTACAAAATTAGACGCCCACACAAACCGGACTTTGAAAGGAGAACGTTATGAAGCGTTTTGTAAGTTTCCTATTGGCAATCGTCATGGTGCTTTCCATGATGCCGGCGGTGGCATTTGCCGCAGAGGTGCGGACGGTGTATTTTGACCCCACCTCCGGCAGCGACGCAAGCAACGGTCTTACGGAAGGCGCTCCCGTGAAGACACTGGAGAAGGCCTATGCCGCCCTTTCCGGGGCAGACGAGGGCATCATCGTGTTTCTCAGCACACTGGAGCTTGCGGCAGAGACTACTTTTCCTGCCAGCGCCATCCCGGTGACCCTCACAAGTAAGACCGGCAGCGAGGGCATCTCCTCCTCCAAAAATATTCTCTTCGCCGGTGACACCACTCTGGAAAACATGGCAGTGTCCATCAATGCTGCCAGCAACAGCACCTTTATCTCCGCAGAGGGTCACGACCTGACCATTGGTGAAAATGTTACCACAGCCGCCTTTAAGTCCGGCAGCACCAACTACTTTTTCTGCATCACCGGCAGCTACTATGCCGACAATGTTGACGGCATGCATTTAACGGTAACGTCCGGCACATGGCGTAACATCTATGCCGCTGCTTACAAAGAGGAAGTGACCGGCAATGTACAGCTGACGGTTACCGGCGGAAGAGTTCCCAACAACATTGCCCCCAGCTACTCTGCCAACGTAAAGGGCAACGTGGAAATGAACATTTCCGGTGTCAATGTCCAGACCAATATCTGCGGCACACCCTCCGGCAGCAGCGCCGTTCTCACCGGTAATGTGACCGTGACATTGGGTGACGGCATCATCAGCGGCACAATCAAGCCCACCAAGCAGGCCTCCGGCAAGGTCAGCGGCAAGGTCACTGTGATCGTTGACGGCGACATTTCCGGCACAAAGGGCATGGCCCATGGCTCCAGCAGCGGCACAGCCGGCTCTACGGAGCTGATTTTGAAAAGCGGCGTACTGGCCTGCTCCCCCTGCACCTTTGATAAAATCACTGTGGACATTGCTTCCGGCAAGACCCTGGTACTGGACAGCTGCGTAGTCACCGCTGACACCGCAAAAACCGCCGGTACGCTTCTCTTCCGTGGCGCTGCCACCCTGACCGCAAAAGCTGTCACCGGCACGCTGAACTGCGCCATTGACGGCACAGTTTCCGGCAATCACACCTATCTGTCCACGCCTGCAAATGCTGCTGTTGCATTCCCGGCCGACTCCGGCATCACAGAAAACCAGGGTCTTTGGGGCATGTGGGGCGACTTTGACGAAGCCTCCTTCCAGGGTCTTGTGATCCGGGTAGCAAGCGATGTTTCTGTTACCATGCACACCGGTCTGGAAGACGGCACAACGGTGATTCCCACTTACATTGGCGAAAACGAGGGCATCAGCTCCTATTATTTTAAAAATCTTTCCGGCTACTACCGCTACACCGTATCCGGCACCGGCTACTATACCATCACCAAAAACATCTATATGTCCCCGGAGAAGAATGCAACCCTCACAGAGGTGGAAGCAACTCCCGGCAAGATGGCCGGCACAGGTTGGGAAACAGCTTCCCTCTCTGACCTGACGGACGAAGCCAGCGCCATGGTCATGGAGCTGACCCCGGAAATGCAGGAAAAGTATGCGGATGTATTTACAACGCCTATTTTCACCTCCAACAACGCAGACCACCAGATG
This sequence comes from Oscillospiraceae bacterium, assembly GCA_017548065.1. Lineage (GTDB taxonomy): Bacteria > Bacillota > Clostridia > Oscillospirales > Oscillospiraceae > Faecousia. Next base: position 35,131 of record JAFYNQ010000104.1, on the reverse strand, counting down.
ACCACCCAATCCCAGATGGAGGACTATCTGCAAAGCCTGGACGGCGCAGACGATGATATGTATGTCTACTCCATCGGCAAGACCCAGAAGAATCGGGACATTCCCATTGTGTTCTTCACCCGTACAGACCTGTCCTCCGCCACCGATCTGGAGGAAGCGGCTTCCCTGATGGGTCAAGGCAAACCCACCATTCTGTACCGTGCCCAGGTGCATGGCAACGAAGCTTCCTCCGGCGAGGGCGCACTGGCAGTGATCAGCCGCCTGGATGGCGCTTTTGGCGCAGAGGTGCTGGATCGGGTCAATGTGTGTGTCATCCCCCGTACCAACCCCGACGGCGCTTACAACTATAACCGTGCCCTTGCCAACAGCAAGGACGGCAACCGTGACAATCTGCGGCTGACCACCCCGGAGATCCAGGCGTTTATGCATGCCTATCAGGTGATCATGCCGGAAATGGTGCTGGACGGTCACGAGTTTAACCTGCACAATGAGTCCGAGTACCTGACTCCCGGTGATGTGATCATCTCCGTAGGCGAGACCCCGGTCAACGGCACAGAGTTCAAGGAACTGTCCCTGACCATGATGTACAATGCCTTTGATACCATGACCGAAAACGGCATGACCTACCGTTATTACAGCAACTACGTCAACGGCCCCGATGCCAATGTTATGTGCAGCTTCATGGGCCGTCAGGGTACACTGGCCATGCTTTTGGAGGTTCGTGGTATCGGTTACGGTCTGACGAACTTCCCCCGTCGTGTGCTGAGCCATGTGATCAGCGCCGAAAGCGCCATTACTTACGTGGCAGAACATGCCGCCCAGGTGCAGCGTGTTGTGGATGCCGAGCGTCAGCGGATCATTGACAATGGCAGCATTTACAACGAAGAGGAGCAGGTGATTTTGTCCTCTGTTGCCACCTCCCAGCCGGACAAGGCCATTCAAATCGTGTACACCTATCAGGATGGCACGCAGAAAACCGTCACCTCCACCCCCAAGGAATACGACACCATCGCAAGATCCCGTATTGCCCCCACAGCCTATGTGATCGCCGCCGGAGAAAGCTACACGGAGGATGTGCTGACGGTGGTGAGAAACCACGATATTGAATATGAATTCCTGCCTGCAGGCACTACCCTTCTGCTGCAGCAGTACACCGGCACTGCCACCGAGGCAGGTCTCACAGAAGAAAAGCTTGTGACCTTCCCCAAGGGCGCTTATGTGTTCTATAAAAACCAGTTCCGTGGCATTACCCTGTCCATGCTCATGGAGCCGGACGTCACCGACCTTGCTACCTACAAGGGAACCTTTGCCCAGCGTGGCATGCTGCCGGTGGAGGCTACCTACCGCTACTGCCATGACCTGAACGAAAACGGCAAGGTGGACACCCACAAGCTGGTGTATGTTTCCCAGAGCCAGGGCAGCGACAGCAATGACGGTCTTACAGAGGTAGCTGCTGTGGCAACCATTGATGCGGCTTATGCAAAGCTGCAGGCGCTGGTCGCAGGCGGTGAAATCGGCGTTGTGATGTTCCTGGATACCTATACCATGGATAGCTACAGCTTCCCGGCATGCGACTTCAAGGTTCTTTTGACCTCTAAGACCGGCGCAGAGGGCATCACCTACACCCCCACAAGCAGCTCCCAGCCGAAGCGTTTTATTGCCTTCAACAGTGAAACCTGCCTGGAAAACCTCACCCTTACCTACACCAAGAGCAGCCTTTCCTGCATCAAGGCAAACGGCCACAAGCTGACCATTGGCGCAGGTGTGACCTGCCTCGGCACTGCCGGTTCTTACCTGAACCTGATCGGCGGCACGTACGAGAGCGACGAAAAAGCGCAAAGTACAGAACTGATCATCCGCTCCGGTCATTGGCGCAACATCTATGCCGGCGGCTTCAATGACGGTGTTACCGGCGATGTGAAGCTTACCATGACAAATGCCGTGGCAGACAGCAACGTCGTTCCCAGCCGAGCCGGTGAGACCGGAGGCAATGTGACTATGTACTTTGAAAATGTCACCGTTGGCAGCGGCATTTATGGCGGCAACAGCACCCGAAATAACGTACTGGGCGACGTGACCATTACATTGGGTGAAAACGTATCTGCCGCAAGCGGTGTATGGGCCGGCAGCAGCACAGAAGGCAACGTAAACGGCACAGTGACTGTGATCGCCGCAGGCGCAGACCTGGCAAAGCTGGCTGTCCACGGCACCGCCAAGGGCGGCGCAACTGTGGGCAAGGCTGTTTTGCAGCTTGCCCGAAACCTGGACTATGCTGTGACCATTGATCCTGCCTTTGCGCTGGATTTAAATGGCTGTGACATTACCGGCGACCTGACCGTCAACGGCAGCCTGGCTGTTTATGACTCCGCCACCGATGACTATACCGTTGCCGACGGCATCTTCGGTGAGATCACCGGCGCTGTCAGCGGCACGCTGGTGGCAAAAGGCGGCTACATTGCCGCCGAAAACGGCTTCCACAAGTTTGACCAGTATATCAGCGGTGTGTCTCTGCGACCCGGAACAGCCGGTATTTACTACACCGCAACATTCAAGGCAGATGAAATCCTGGCAAAACATTTGGAAACCGGTGTGGCTGTGAGCCTTGCAGATATGCCCACCGCTGACTTTGAAACCGACGAGGACACCTTGTACACCAAGGGTACTACCGGCGTGCTGGTAAATAACATCCTGAAGGGCGACCCGGAGGATGCAGACCGCAGCATCCTGGATATCTATGCCGCAAGCTACGCAAAGCTCCCCGACGGCACGGTACTGGTAAGCGATGGAGAAATCGCCTACAGCCTGTATGACATTCTGCTGCTCCTCAAGACACAGAATGCAGCCGCCTTCCAAAGCTTCACAGAAGCCTACAATATCGCAAGCTGGTTCTGACAAAAAACACCCAGGTTAAAAATGATATACACCCCAAAAGTTAGACACTTTTGGGGTGTATATTTTTATGGAATTATTTGCAAACTGCTTTATCTCTCCTTGCCCATGAAGAACAGAGCCAATGTGCCGGGGCCGGAGTGAGAGCCGATGACAGCGCCTACGTAGTAAATAAACACGTCCTTAACACCGTACTGCTCCTTGACCATAGCTGCCAGCTTTTCTGCATCTTCCTGACAGTCGCCATGGCAGATAAACACGGTATCGTTGGCGCCGGGGGTCTGCAGCTCGCCCATTTTCTTTGCCAATGCCTCAATGGCTGCCTTTCTGCCACGGCACTTGGACACGTTGATCAGGTGACCCTCGTCATCCACGTGCAGCACCGGCTTGATCTGCAGCATCGTACCCACCAGGGCAGTTGCGGCGCTGATACGTCCGCCACGCTTCAAACACATCAGGTCATCCACGGTGAACCACATCACCAGGTTCTTACGGGTCTCCTCGCACCAGGCAGCCAGGTCTTCCAGGCACATGCCCTCGTCACGCTTCTTGCAGGCATACCACACGAACAGTCCTTGACCCAGGGACGCTGCCAGGGTGTCAATAACAATGATCTTTTGCTGGGGGTAGCTCTCCTGCAGCTCCTCTGCGGCGATGACCGCAGACTGATAGGTGGTGCTGAGGCCGGAGGAGAAGGTCAGCACCAGGGCATCCTGACCTGCCTGCAGAGCAGGCTCGATCACGGTCTTCCAGCCCTCGGGGTTCACAGCGGAAGTAGTGGCTGCCTCACCGGCACGCAGACCTGCAAACAGCTCCTTCAGCCATTCCTCGGAGTAGCTGGTGTATTCCTTCTCTTTATAGCGCACAGACAGCGGCGCAACCCTAAGACCCAACTGGTCATACATCTCCATGGGATAATCGCAACCGGTGTCTGTAATGATCTGATAAGACATAATAAGCTCCTTAAAACAATTGTACTGGACAGCCGCTTTCCATTGGGTTATAATGGAAGGGTGGTCGCTGCTCATTATATAACAGCGGCCGGGTTTTTCTTACCCATAATTGGGAGAATTGCCGTTTTTCTGCTGCTCTTGACGGTAGAATGGCCACTCTACCCCGGGTAGAACAGCAAAAACACAAGTAATATCAACGCTTTTTCAGGAGGGTTTTTATGACGAAGCTGCTTTTGAAGCTATTTGTAAAAAACAGTGAAAACACAAAAGATCCCAAGGTGCGCAGCGCCGTGGGTAAGCTTTCCGGCATCACCGGCATTGTGTGCAACCTGCTGCTGGCAGCAGGAAAGCTGGCTGTGGGCATTCTCTCCGGCGCTGTTTCCATCACCGCCGATGCCATGAACAACCTGACCGATGCCGCCAGCTCCATCCTCACCCTGGTGGGCTTCAAGCTGGCGGAGAAGCCGGCAGACAGCGAGCATCCCTACGGTCACGCCCGGTTTGAGTATCTGTCGGGACTGGGTGTTGCGGCGCTGATCGTGATCATTGGCTTTGAGCTTGCCAAGACCTCTTTTGACAAGATCCTGCATCCCACGGCGGTGACCATGTCTCTGCCCTTGTTCCTGGTGCTGGCAGGCTCTATTCTGGGAAAGCTGTGGCTGGCTGCCTTCAACAACCGCCTGGGCAAGCTGATCCAGTCCGGCACGCTGCTGGCAACGGCTGCCGACTCCCGAAACGATGTGATCGCCACAGCCGCTGTCCTTGTGGCAGCGACGGCAGAGTATTTCACCAAGCTGCCCATTGACGGCTGGATGGGTATGGCGGTGGCGCTGTTCATTCTCTACAGCGGCATCACCCTGGGCAAGGAGACCATTAGTCCCCTGCTGGGCGAGGCGGCAAGCCCGGAGCTGCGGCAGTACATAATTGACACGGTTACCTGCAATTGCTGTGTGCTGGGCTGGCATGACCTGATGGTGCATGACTACGGCCCTGGTCAGCGGTTTGCCAGCATCCACGTGGAAATGGATCAGAAGCAAGATCCCCTGGTGTGCCATGAGATCATTGATGACCTGGAGCGGCTGTGCTACCAAAAGCACGGCATCCACCTGGTGATCCACTACGATCCCATCGTCACCGATGACCCCAAATTGAATGTTATGCGCACGCTAGTGGCAGAGGCGGCGGCAGGCTACGACAGCCGCATCACCATCCACGATTTCCGCATGGTGCAGGGTACGGGACATAGCAATCTGATTTTTGACATCGCCCTTCCCCACGACCTGGCAGAGGAAAAGAAGCAGGTCAAGGCCCACATTGACAGCGTACTGAAGGAACAGACCACAGAAAATTATAATACGGTGGTTACCTTTGATTTGACGGATTGAAATAGCAACCGCAAAGGGATAAACAATAAACGCAGAACGCTCTTCTCTGTGATTTGCCACGCAAATCACCATTGCCTGCGGCAATGCGGGAGGCAAAATTTCACTGCGCTCTACAGTGCCCTCGTCCTTCAATAGACAAGTTCAAAAAATGACCCCCCTGGGTTTCAATTGAAACCCAGGGGGTTGTTATTTAATCTTCGTCGGTGTCGGGGAGGACTTCCTCGTCGCCGGTGTCGGGCGTCGTGTTGTCATCCTCCAGGCCGTCACGGCTGGTGGTGTACTCCAGCGTGCCGTCAGCAGCGCCGGTGACTTCTACATAACCGCACATACGGTCATCCAGCAGCTCAATGCCCAGTGTCTCATAGCGTTCATAGACCTTACTGGGGATGGGCAGACGTCCGATGGACATTGCCAGCTCGGGGGTAATTGCCTGCAGGAATGCCACGGAGGAAGAGGTGTTGTAGCCATGGTGGGGAACCTTCAGGAAGTCAACATCCAAAAGTGCCTGATCCACACGCTCCAGGACCCACTTCTCACCCTGGACGTACAGGTCGCCGGTGAGCAGGCTGGAGTGCTCGCCGTAGTCAACACGGACTACGATGGACATGTTGTTGATCTCTTCACCGCCGGAGATGAAAGCATCGCCCTGACCCAGCAGAGGCCATACGCATTCCAGACGGACGTCACCGAAGGTCAGCACATCGCCATTCTCCATGATGTCGCAGGGGATGTTCAGGTCACGGCACACACGGGAAACCAGATCCTCGGTGGTGCTGTCGGGATCCACGCCGCCACGGAAGTAGACCTGATCCACGGTGATCTCCTGCAGGAAGCCGATGTTCAGCACTGCAGAATCGGAGAACAGACCGTTGTGGTGGTCAGAGTGGGGATGGGTGATCAGAATGGCATCCAGGTGGGTAATGCCCATGCGGCGCAGGTTCTCTGCAACCACAGGTGCGTAGGACAGAGGACCGGAGTCCACCAGCATGGTCTGGCCGTTGGGGAAGACCACCAGGTAAGCATCGCCCCACTTATCCTTGTAGGTCTGGGTAGCGCTGATGAACAGACCCTCACCTGCAAAGAAGTAGTAGTGAACCTTGCCGTCAGCCTTGGCTGCCTCTACAACATCATAGTTCCAGGGGCAGACATAGGGAGTGTAGTCAATGGTCTCAAACTGGTTCTTGCGGTCTGCGATGGAGACTGCATTGGTCACAGACCAGCCTTCGCCTGCCAGCAGAGCCTGGTATGCATAGTACATATCCATAAAGGCTGCCTTCTGCTGGATGGTCATGTAAGTCCAGTTTGCATCAATGGTGTTTACCTGCTCCTGTAGGTTGGTGCATACGGTGTTGCCCAGCAGGACTTCACCGTTTACGGTGGTAATATAAGCGTTGGCGTAGACGTCGGTGGTAGCACGTGCCAGGTTCTCTGCGTCAGCCAGGTCAGCCTTCAGCACATCGGCCAGCAGGCAGCTGGTGCCGGTTGCGCCAAACAGCTCTGCGCCCTGCTGGGTGTACAGAGAGGTGGTCTCCATATTTGCCAGGGTGGGAGCCTCGGAAGCGTTCAGCACGATGCCCACGTTCTTAACAAGAGCGGCTACCTTCTCGTCGCCCAGGAAGCTGCACTTGTAGTAGATACCGGCAGCTGCGGGACGGAATACAGCCTCCGCAATGGTCAGCTGCACACGGTGGAAGGAAGCTGCGCCGTTTTCGGTGACCATCAGGTAGTTGTCCTCACCGCAGGGAGAGGCAACGGTCATGCCTGCCACCTGGCAGGTTGCGCCGGTGACACAGCCGTAAGCGCCGTCAGCCACAGTGAAGTCATCGGTTGCGCTGTCCTTGCACACCAGGGTGCCGGCGCCGGCAGCGCCGTTAACAGCAAAGCCGTTGAGATCCATATGAACCATGCCCTCAACTGCGATGTTCTCTGCATTTGCCAGCAGGATCACAAGATTTTCACTTCCGGCAGCGGCAACAGCCTCGGCTGCCGTTGCATACACAGTATAGGCGCCTGCGGTGGTGCGTACCAGCGCAGCAGGCTCGTTGTGCAGGACGAACAGCTGGCCGTCAGCGATCACCAGCTTACCGCCCTTTGCTTCGTTGGAGGCAAAGGTAACATTACAACCGGAGACATCAGCATTCACAGCAGTACCAATGTCAATGGTGCCATCCCACTCGCTGAGGGTAATGGCAACGCTACCGGTGTAAGCGCCGTCAATGGTAATGCGCTCTGCCAGCGCAGGGGTGTAGCCTTTGGCATTAGACATCAAAAGGGCGCTGGCCGTGCCGTTGCCGGAGAGGGTCTGTGTACCACGGTTTACGATGCAAGGGCCGGAGGTGGATGCGCCGGGAACCTTTACATTCGCACCAACCAGACCACCGTACAAGCCCATGTGACCAACATAGTCAGCTGCAGCATCAATATAGACATTGCCACCGGCTTTTGCTGCGCCGCCGGAAATCTCGCCGCCGTACACATTCAGCGCACCACGGCAGTAAACAACGCCACCACGGGCAACGTAGCTGCGGCCATCGGTGGGAAGGGTATAGGTCAGCTTACCGCTATAAAGATTCAATGTACTGGGCTCACGGACGAAGAACACGCCGCCGTAAACAGTTTCAACATTGGTAGGACCGCAAGCCGTAACAGAGCCGCCGCCCACGGAGTCCATGATGTTCAACACACCCTTGGTAACATCAAAGGCACGGGAAGAGCCAACCAGCTGCTTGCCCATCAGGTCAAGGCAAACAACATCATCGCCCACGATGTACTTCAGTTTCCAATTAACAACATCCTCATCGGATACCACATAGTAGTGACCGCTGTAGATATAGGTTGCGTTTTCGTAATCTACATCCGCATAAGACAGCCATGTGACCTGCTTGTCACAAGCCTCACAGTAGCCAATGTGGCTGTCCATAATGTCGATATAGCCAACACTGGACATTTTCACATCGGTACCCTCCGTGACCAGTGTCAATTCTGTGTTATGTACTGTATAGCTTGCCTTATGCAGGTCAGCGCCTTCCTCGGCAACACCCACAATTGCACCGTCAACAGCCTGACCGGTAGCACCACGGAACAGAACAGAACCGGTGCACTTACCCTTCACCAGCACACGGTTTGCCTCATAGCTATTGAAACGCAATTCTTCAATAGATGCGCTGCCGGAGAGGATGATCTTTGCATTATCAGGTACATAAACGCAAGGGCCGGTGGTCTTGGCAGAGCCGCCGGTGATCTTACCGCCGGTCATTTCAAAGGTAGCGCCGCCTATGATATACACAGCGCCACCGGCATTGCCGGAGTAACCACCTTCGATCTTACCGCCGGACATGATGACTTCGCCGCCCTTAATGTTGTTCACATAAAGAGTACCGCCATTTTTGGTGGATTCGCCACCCTTAATTGTACCGCCGGAGATATACAAATTGGCCTGTTCATGGGAATGGATCGCACCGCCGGTGGTCTTTGCAGTACCGCCCTCGATCGTGCCGCCCATAACATTCAATGTGCCGCCGTCACGGATATAGACAGCGCCGCCTGCAGCTGTTGCAGTACCGCCGCCCAGGGTGCCACCGTAAATATTGGCAACGCCGTCAACCGTCAGAGTACCACCGTTTGCAGCTCTACCGCCAATAATATTACCGCTGTACAGATTCAGTACAGATGCATCGCCGGAGAGGTACACAACACCGCCACGGCCTGCAGTACGGCCCGATTCAGCGGTGGTGGTCACGGTAGTACCGTAAACATTCAGCGTACCGGTGACATTAATTGCGCCGCCAAAACTTTCGGTACTGGAAAAACCGCGACCCTTGACCGTACCTTCACCGATCAAGTTCAGTGTACCCTTAATCGTGAACACACGACCAATGCCCTCTGGGGAGATCAAGGTCTTGCCGTTCATGTACAGACAAACGGTCTTGGGAATACTTTTTGTAGACCAAATGGCCTCGTCACCCTCAAAAGCCAGGTAACGGTGACCGCCGGCAACCGCAACATCCTCTGCGTTTGCCTCAGTCAAAGGCTCCCATGTAACAGACTTGTTACAATAGGGACAGATTTCCGGCAGTGCTGCTTCTTCTGCTGCGCTGACGTTAAACACCAGCACGCTGAAAAGCGCCACAACTGCCAGAAACAAAACGAGCAGCTTCTTTTTCATGGAAATACCTCCTATGCTATTTTTACGCATAATACATTATAGCACAACCGAGGCATTTTTTATAGCCAATATTTTTTGAATTATGTAAATTTTTCCTCCCCAAACCGGGGAGGAAATTCTATAATTTTAGTAATTTTATCCAAATCTCGGTTACAGCAGCTTTTCTGCACGCTTGTCCAATCTGTGGTTTTTCACATAGTTCCGCTCCTGCATGGTGAAGCCGTACTGCTGGATCAAATAGTCCTTTTCTGCCGTGCGCAGCTTGGTGGAGGCCATAATATGCGCCAGCAGGTAGTAACGGTAATTGCCCCAAATCGCACGCTGGATGGTATCATGCGCAGATTCCGGGGGCAGGCTCTCCAGGAATGCCTCTATTCGGGTGGAAGAGCCGGGGCGGTAGCCATCCAGGTAGGCTCTTGCGGTGGTCTCATTCCACTCACCCGTGACCTTCACGCCTGCCACACGCTGCAGCGCTTTGATCTCCTCCGTTGTCAGTCCCATGGCATCGGGGTTTGGCAATTCCTCGGACTGGGTGGTGCTGCTGCTTGTTTTGGTTGCGCCGGAGGATCTGTAGGTGGTGGTTCTGGCGGCGGCAGCGGCAGAGGCAATGGCATTTGCCTGCTGTCTTGTCATACCTGCTGCTTCCAGCTCCTCATTTGTGGGGTCATACCCTGCCTCCACCAGACCTTCCAGCTCACTGTAGGCCTGCTGGCGGCGATTTTCATAGGCAAGCGCCTCCTTGTACAGCGCCTCTCCCTCTGCGGCATACCGCTCATAAGCTCTGTCATACAGCTCCGGGATCATGCCGCTCAGCTGCTGCAGGTATGCCCCATAGCTTTGCTGGGCAGCTGTCTCTGCGTAGGTGTTGCCGTAGCCACCGGTCAGCGCCGCTGCCTTGCCCATGGTGTCCTCCATTGCCAGCCGTCCCAGGTTCAGGTACTGCTCCCGATACTGCTCATAAAGGCTGTCCTTCTCCGGGTCATAGGAAAAAGACTCCCGGTTTACCCATTTTTCCCAGGGTGTAGGCTCTTTTTCCGTGGTCTGGCTGTTTTGGGTGTTGGAACTGTCGGCGCTGTAAAGGTGACCCAGTGTCTCCCGACCGGCAATACCATCCACACCCAAGCCGTTTGCCTTCTGATAGGCCGTGACTGCCTGCTTCGTTTTTTCGCCGTAAATACCGTCCAGCGCCAGGGCATAGCTGCCGGCGGCATTCAGCGCCTCCTGCAGCTTCCGAACCTCTTCGCCGGTGCTGCCGTAACGCAGCGTAGGATAATCTGCCATTTTCTCACTCCTTATACGATATGGTTAAATTCATTGGGGGACATGACCAGCAGATGCTCATACAGTGTCACCGGCAGCTTCACGCACAAAACGCCCTCCCCCCGGGTACTGACAGTAACACCCTGCGTACCTTCCCACTGACAGCTGCCGTTGCTGCTGACACGCACCACCCCCAGCAGAGGGTTGCTGTTCATGCAGCCTGCCACCAGCAGGCTTTGGCGCACATTGCCGTCGCCGTTCCAGTGAGAAAACCGAGTTTTCAAAAGAAATTCCGTAGAGCCCCACACCTTCACCTGCCGGATGCTGACACCGTTTATGCCCCCTTCCACCGTCAGCTCCTTATGCACACGCAGCTTTTGCACACTGCCGGGACGGGCGATCTCCTCCGCCACTTTTACCTCCGCAGGCTGGTTCTCCGGCAGGGTCTGCAGCTGCCGTGCCAGCCGTGTCAGGTAGGCGATCAGCTGCTGCACCTGCTCACCCAGGGTCTGCCCCGTGATCAGGGGCGGTCGGATGTCCATACTCACTGACCGTCACCTCCCTGCTCCAGGGTCTTGGTAATGGAATACAGCTTCATCTCTCCCGTACCCTCCAGGCGAAGCTGCATGTGGTCACACCGTCGGGGGCGCAGCGGCAGAGTGACACTGCCAAGGGATGTGCCACGGAGGGTATACAGATGCTCCCAGCCCGGTTGGGAATCATAGCTTGCGTACACCGACACCACCGAACCCAGCTTCATGGATAGCCGAAGGGTCAGTCCCGACACATATTTACTTTCCGGCAGCTGCAGACCGATCTTGCCGGTCTGCGCCATCCATTTTACCGGCTGCTGATCTGTTTCTCCGCTGCCGTCCAGGGTGAGGATGGTGTCATCCTCTGTCAGGGCATACAGCGTATTTCCGCAGAAGCAGAAGCTTTTTACAGGCAGTGCGTCCTCCCGATGCCACAGTCTGCGGCTGCTGTCATACACGAAGAGGCTGCGAGCCGCCTCCTCCGGGGCATACATGCTGACATAATACTTTCTGCCCCAACCGCCGGCAATGGCATTTTCGTAGAGGGTATCTCCCAGCGCCTGCCCCACCTGGGAAGGCATTGTGCCGTCATAGGCGCAGATACCGCTGCGTGATTTGTAATACAGAACATTGTCCACAATGGCAAGGCTTTTGTGGCTGCCTGCCTGCACACCCTCGCAGGGTGTCACCTGCAGCTGATAGGCGGCAGGATAGCTGCCGTACACCTCCAGCATACAGTTTTCCTTGAAGAACACCGGTCTGCCCATGTAGCTGACAGCGCCGGTGAAGGGGCCGTCTGCGCCGATGGAAACGGTGTAGCTGTCAGTGGAAATGCCCTGGAAGCTTTTGAAATTCTTGAAATCTCCCAGCTTGGAGGCATAGATCTCATTGACGAAGCCGTACCTTGCGGCTCCGTATTTGCAGCCCCAAAGACGGTTGCCGCATTCGATCACAAAGTCCATATCCGGCAGCACACGCTCCACCGCCACCGAACCGGGGTAGGCATCGCTGCCGCTGCCCAGCTTGCCCTTGCAGGCAGGCAGCCCCAGGTAGCCGGAGATGATCAGGGAATCAAAGCTCAGATCCCGGATCACCCAGGTGGCGCACAGCTCACCGTAGCGCCGCTCTATGGCCTCGGCATCATCCAGGCGTGTCACTTCACCAATAAAGCGAAGCGCATTTTTCCAGCTCAAAGGCACACCCTTCAGCCGCACCTGCACGCTGTCGCCCTTTTCAAAATTCTCGCCGATGCCCGTCATCTGCACACGGACATAGCCGGTGGCAACGGCGATCCACATGCCCCCGGTATCCGTCCACTGCTTCAAGGACGGGTATTCCCCGGTGGTATCCAGCCACATCTGTCCGTCTGTGGGGTCTTTCGGCTCTTCCTCGGAAATATTGCTGTAAACCGTGCCGTCTGCCCGGCAGGGCTCAAAGAGAAATTCCCCTTCGGTGGCAGAAAAAACTGCCTCGATCGGGCCGCTGCGCTCCGCCTGCCCGGTGTCGGAAACGTTGATCCACACCTTGTCCGGCAGCACGATCACGTAAGCGCCCATGGTCACCAGCTGCTTCTCTCCGTAGTCCAGTGTCACACCGGCATCGGTGCCGTCGGGGAGATAAAACCGTCTGTTTTCCACACGGCAAAGACCGTGGCTGCTCACCAGCGCCTGGGCGCTTTGGGACAGCTTACCTCTGGGCGCCCTGGGAGAGAGGACGGGGTAATGCCCGGAGGTCATATTCTCCATTTCATAAAACTCCCCGTCGCCGATGCGCAGATTGTGATTATAGCCCCCGAAGACCTCCAGGGTCTGTCTGCTTACGGGGAGCTGCTGCAATTTCGGTAGCTTCACAAAATGCCTCCTTTAATAAAACCCGGTGGTGCTGCCCAGGGGTGTGTTGTTCCGGTGGTAAAGCTCCTTGTACACAGCGTAACCCGTGTTGAACAGCGCAATGGAATTGTTATAACGGGCAAATTCCCCGTTGTAAAAATCAATCTGCGCAGAAAGCCACCACAGATACAGCTCGTCATAGGGGGCAGGCACCAGCAGGACAGTGTCCGACGGTGTGTTTTCGTCATAGCCGGAAAAAGACACCGTCTCCGCACCGGCATGGGTGTCAATGACCTGGTGCTTCACCATACCGTCCAGATTGGAAAGCCACCGGAGCTTGTCTTCTCTTGTGTAGGTGTTGTGCTTCAATTCATCGATGCGGGCAATGGCCTCCATCAATTTCATGGCAACCGCCTCCTTTTTCTTCTTACTTGCTCATGAGCCGTCTGCCGGAGATGTCACTGCGCTCCCTTGCCGCCTGGCTGCGGCGGTACTCCTTTGCCACAGCCACAGGTACAAGAGATTCCTTGCCCTTGGGCAGCAGGTAGTTCACACCGTTGACGCTGATGAACAGATTGGGCTCTTCGTTGGATGCCCCACGGGGCACAAATACCTTCTCACGCTTTTCTTTTTCCATGATCTTCTTTCCTTTCTTAAAGCAGTTGGTAGTGGGAGGCATGAATGCCTCCCCTACGTTTTTGTTTTTAGTTCTCTTCGTCGGTGGAAGAGAAGCTGGAGCAGCTCATCAGACGCAGAATGCGCTCGGGGTACAGAATGGTTGCACCGTTGGTCTCCAGCTTGTAGCCGATGGTGGAATACTGGTTCAGAGGACCGCCGATCTGACTCTTGTCCTTGACGATCATCTCCAGTGCGCCGCCCTCGGGATCAATGATGCCGAAGGCATCCTTGCCGAAGAAATAGGTGGCATAGGTCACGCCGCCGGCAGCGTTAACGTAGTCATCACCGCCCAGCACGGGGGCAAACACATTTTCCACAAAGCGGCAGCCGTGGAGCTCACCGATCTCACCGTTGTAGATCTCACCGGGCTGCGCATACTTGTGTGCCTCCACCCACTCCTTGCTCTTACGCAGATCGTAAGCCACAGAGGGATGGATCACAGCGCAGTACTTGCCGCCGATGGTGGGAACCTTGTCCTTCTTCAGCTTGGTCACGGCCTTTGCCACCATGTCGGGGGTCAGGGTACTCATGGATGCCTCGCTGCAAGCCATTTCGCTGCAGGCGGTGGGAGTTGCGCCCACAACGTTGCCGTCGCCATCCACATTCTCGCAGTACATGACATTGGTGTTCTCCAGCAGCGCATCACGGATCAGGATTTCCTGGGTCTCTGCCGCAGAAGCGCCCATCTCCTCGGTGGCGCCCAGAATGGTGTCATCATAGGCACGCATCTCCAGCTTGTCGGAAATGGCAGCGTAAGTACCGTACTGGTTGATCGCACCGGTACGGGAGCTCATGCCGAACTTCTGACCCTCGGGGATCACACCTTCCTGCAGTGTCTCTGCCTTGTCAAAGGTGTTCCACTTGCGCCACTCCACGGTGGTACCACGGTTCTTGGGCAGATTCTGACGCTTGGCAAACTGGGCGTAGAACATCTCCACCTTTGCATTTTCCAGCAGCTCGGTGTCGTAGAAGGTCTTCAGCTCATCGCTGAGGGTGTTCACCTGACCGGCGGCATTGGTGCCACCGAAATCGGTGTGGGCGCCGGTGTTGGCATTGACATAGCCGGTGGTGGTGTTCACCACGCTGCCGCCATCGGCAAACAGCTGCAGATACATAAACTTGTTTTCCATAAACATTCTCCTTTTTTACAGATCGTTATTTCTTTACCCCATAGGGAACGCTACCCGGGTAGAGCTTTTCTCCCCGGGCTACCGCCTGACGGATCTTTGCCTTCAGCGCACTGCGCTGCTGGGGACTGGCCTTGCGATAGTCAAAGGCGGTGACGGCAGCAGCAGTGGCTGCAGTGCCGTTTTCCACCGGTCGGGCAGTGCCGGACCGAATGGCATTGGAGATACGGCTGGCCGTCTCACGGGATGCCGCCTCAATGGCGCTGTGCTGGATCTCCCGACGATGCACCGTGTAGTAAGCATCCTCCAGGGAGATGCCGGTCTCCGGGGCGGTCAGCCGCACGAATACCGGGTTTTGCATCTCGTTGCGCAGGTTAAAGTCGGGGTACTTTGCCTGCAGCTGCTTCTCCTGCCGTACCAAGCTGTCATAGTGGGCACGCAGATGGGTGTCATCCTTGCGGTAGCGGCTGTCCTCGGTCACTGCCTTGGCAAGCGCGCCGTAATCCGGCTGCTCCGGGTCAAGCCCGTAGGCCGTTGCCATCACGGTCAGCGCCGGTCGCAGCAGCTCCATATGCTCCCCCGCCTGCTTCACATTTTTCAGGCGAGCTTGCACCATTTCCTGCATATGACGGCTGTATTCCGGGTCTGCCTTAATCTCCTCCCAGGTCATTCTGGGGGCAGCGGCAGCCTCCTGGTGCCCGGCGACGGCACTGTTTTCGCCCGTTTCGGAAGCTGCTTCCCCTGCGCCGCTGTCGCCTTCAGCAAACAGTTGAAGATAGCTTCTTTCCCATTTTTTCATATTCTCCCGATTCCTTTCTGCCGCTTCAGGGCGGCGAGTCCTATATAAAGCCCATGGCCATATATACTTGTGTTTATGCAATTACCGTAAATGTGATATTTTCCGGGTACAGTGTCTCCAGCAGTTCAAAGCCGGAGCAGACGGTATCAAAAACCATCGTCACCACCGCACGCATTTTGTTCTCCGGGATGCAGCTGATGCAGGCATCCCCTTCTTTGATCTTCAGCTCCTGGCGGCGGAGACTGTTCTGTGTGGCAAGGGTAGCCACGTTGCTTGCCAGTGTCAGCACCAGCGCCGACACGGCGGCGCACACCAGGTCATGTCCCGGCGCGCCCTGACCTGCGTGACCGGTGGCTGTCAGGCGCCTTGCGGAGCGGTCATAGATCACCTTGATCATAGGTCACCTCCTTTGGGCTGTGCCGCATTGGCTGCGCCCTCCCGTGCCTTCTGCACCAGGGCATGCTCCTTTCGTGTGATGCCGTAGAAGGGGTCGGAACGGGGAAGACTTTCCCCTTCACCGCCGGGGATCCCCCCCATGGGCATGGCAGCATTTTGATAAAGCCGCTGCAAAATCCGCTCCTTGCCGTCAAAATCCATCATTTCCAGGCACAGCATGGCCTGGCTTGCCATTTCCGGGGCAAAGAAGCCCAGGCGAAAAAACTGCAGCGCCAGCTCATTCTGACTGACCTTGGTGTACACATTCTTTTTCTGCGCAGAGATCTTGATATCAAACACCGGCAGGCGCATACCCTCCTGACCGAAGCCGGGCTGCTCCGCAGGCTGCAGGCCTCGGTTGGTGTAGGTCACAAAGTCCATGCCGCCCCGGTTGCCGGTGATGCGGAACTGTCGGGGCATGCCGTAGAACTGACGGATCAGCTCAATGCACAGCTCCACGATGCTGCTGAAGGCACGGTAGGATGCCAAAGTGGAATCACGGCTACCCTTGCCGGAAGCCTCCTGCAAGGCCACGATGGCAGAGGCAGCGGTGACACCGCTGGTGGGCGTGCCGGTGCTGGTCTCCGTGTTGCCGGAGGTCTGCCGCAGCTCGTCAATGGTACGGTCCAGCATGGCGATATAGTTGCCGTCCAGGGTGTTATGCTCGATCTTTCGCAGTGTCGCCTCGTCCACGTTGCCGGTGACCTTCACCAGCGCCTGCTCCAGGTCCAGGAACTGCTCCTCGTTCACATTACCGTCCACACGGGAGAAATACCTGGGAACAGCGCCCACACGGGCATTTTTCACGAAGGCGGTTTTCAGAATGTCAATTTCCGTCTGAGGATTGCGGCAAAGATCCACATAGCCGTAGCCGCAGGGGCTTCCCTCAATGGGGTACAGCACGTCAAACACGTAGGGGTACTGACCGTGATCGTAAAGACCTGCCTCCGCAGGCGCAGGTCGGGACACACCGTTTACATCCGCCACCGCCTCATGGTCATTTTCCGTGGCATAAAGAACGGTATCACCCACGAATTTGCAGTAGTGGAGGATCTGTCTGCCCTCTACGTTTTTGCGGTAGTACACATCCACCACCGTGACCATGTCCGTTTCATCCACCGTATCGTCATAGAGGAATTTTGCGCCTACAAAATTACCGTCCTGCAGCTTGTCCTGCACCTGGGGGTAATGCTGCAGCAGCACATCCTTCTCCCAAAGCTCCGTGTGGAACAGATAGCGGCTTTTCTGGATATCCGTGATACCCGGCTCCCAATAGAGGTTCAGAAGATTCACCCTCTGAATGCCGATGTCACCCAGTCCGCCCAGCTTCCCGGTGTCCCATACCACCTTGTAAACGCCGGTGCCGGTCTTCAGCTTCTGCCAGATCACATCCGACCACACCTGCTCAAAGCGGTTTTGCTCCAGCACGCAGGGGATAATGGCCGTCAGCTGCTGCGCCTCGGTCACATCGCCTGCCTCACGGGGGAGGATGTTGGGTTCGGGGTATGCCTCCACCGCATCTGCATGCTTGCTGACGATCACGTTGTGCAGCCAGCCGGAGCGGCTCACAAAGCCGTCACTGCGGATGGCATCCTCCTTTTCTTCCTCGGTGGTGTTACGAAGCTTCCACCAGTTTTCACTGGAAATGATCCGCTGCTCCGTGCTGCTTTTGCCTGCCTTATAGCGCTCCAAAAGCTCGGAAAACATACGGACAGTGTCCTCTGTAACACCCGTTTGGGCAATCTTATTTTCTTCCATCGTTTTCTCCTTTCGTTTCAAAGAAATCTGTCATTCAGCTGCGCAACGGGTCATTGAGCAGACCCCTGGGGGCTGCTTCCCGGATGGGCTGCACCGGGCGGGACATACACAGATAGCGCCATTCGTCGGCGATGTGGTCTTCCCCGGCGGTGTCCAGGTCTTCCGGGCGGTTGGTGTCATAGCGCAGTGTGGGTACGGTGCGGATAAAGCCCTTGCAGTTGTCAAACACATAGCAACGGGCATAGCCGTTTTCATCAAACTGCAGTCGGTAGTGGCATTGCATCCAGCCGCTGACACGGGCATGGTCACCGGGGGTGAAATACACACCGTAGCGGATGGCCGTGTCGGCAATGCTCTCGCCCCGGGACACGTCCCAGATGGCAGGGTCTGCCACACCCAGGATCTGTCTGCCTCGCAGCCAGGGATGCTCCCGTTCAATCCGGGCGATCTCCTGAAACTGTCTGTCCGGCGTCCATTTCACGCCCTCGTTGGGGTTTTCCGTGCAGCCGTACAGCTCCATGATCCGATACAGCGTGCCGTCATGATCCACCGCCCACCAGGCGCAGGAAAAGGGCTTGGCATAGCCAAAGTCATAGCTGCGGTACAGTGTCCACCCACGGCAGGCGCCGCTGCCGATATCAAAGGGCTCTATCACATGGGTCCAGCGCCCTTGCTTTTTGGCAAGCTCCGGGGTGATGCCTGCCTTCTCGCACATGGCAAGATCCGGGGACTCCCGAAACTCCTCAAAAAACTGACCCTCAAAAATGTCCCAGCGACCGTGAAGCCATGCCTGCCGCAGCTTATAGGGCAGCGCCTCCAGCTGCTTTACGTAGTCCGGCTGGGTCTTCATCAGGGCATGATTGTCGGTCACAAGGCTTTGAATAAAGGTATAGTCCCGAGGGTCTTCCCCATCCCGGTATTTTCGGTCAATGAAAATTCGCTTGATGTACTGATGCCCCTGGCCGCCGGGGTTGCAGGTGTAGTAGATCCGCTTGGGGAAATCGTTGACGCCTCGCAGGCAGGCGGTGATGGTCTTCATCTGATACTCCGACAGCTGGGTGGCCTCGTCCAGGAAGATCACATCGTATTCCACACCCTGAAGCCGATCCAGGTCGGTGTCCCGGTCGCAGTAGGAAAACTGAATGATGCTGCCACCGGGAAAGGCTATGAGCTTGTCCCGGTCGTGGTACTCCCCGATGCCGGACAGCTCCTGGCAGAGAATGCGGATGTGGTTGTTGATCAGCTCCGGGTAGGTGCGGCGGACAATGAGAATGCGAATGCCGGGGTAGCGCAGCGCCAGCAGCTTGGCTTTTGTCCGCACTGCCCAGCTTTTGCCGCCGCCACGGGCGCCGCCGAAGCCGATGTGCCGTGTGGTTGCGGTAAGAAACGTCTTTTGCCGTGGGGAGGGCATCTGTATGGCAAGGGTTTTAGCCACTGTAGTCCTCCAGTTCTCCCGTGAACACCACAGTGATGCCACCGCTGCCTGTCTCCTCTCCGGTGGTTGTAAGGATGTCCTTTAAATCCTTCATCACGCCGGTCATATGCTTGAGCATCTGTGGGTTCATCTCCATAGGCTCCAGGCTGTCCACCCTTTGCCGCAGCTTCTCCAGGACCACATCTCCCACCCCCTGAAGCTTTTTCAGACGCTGGTTGTTTTTCTTATCCATGGGACTCCTTTCAAATTGACGCACTGCTTCAGCAGCGCCTCCGCAGCTTGGCCACCTCATAAATGCCTGAGGCAGCGTGTGCAACGATCCGGCTGTTACGCCTCATAGTTATATTTCTGATTCAACGCTTTTGTCAGGGGGCAGGATTTCCAGGCGTTGCAGCAGTAGTGCTTTTTGAAATCCATTTTGTCCCCACGGGAGAGGAAATGCTGCTGCATCGTCGCCCGGTCCTGCAGACCTTCGCAGATGATCTGCTTGGCGCCCTCCTCGTTATAATAGGGACAGCCCACATTGGCATCTTCATAGGTTCTTGTCATACTCCGTAGTCCTCCTCGTAAACAGTCTCCCGGAAGCAGCCCCTGGCGCAGTCCTCGCAAACACGGGCATCAAGCCCAAATGCCGACAGCTCCAGATACCGCTCCGTGGTAATGGGTCTTTCACAGCTGTGGCATCGAGGGCGCCGCTGTCGCAGCTGCTCCCCTTGCCTTTGCCATGCCAGTTCTTCTTCCCAGGGTTCCATACGCGCCTCCTTTTTTGTCCTTTTTATAGGACGGATGTTCTGATAAGGTAACAACCGAAAGAAACGGTTGACATTTACGCATTGGTGTAATATAATTTTTATGTAACAAATTATTTACGCTTTTGCGTACCGTTGGCTTTATTCTATTACGCTTGTACGTATAAGTCAATGGTAGATTTTACGTTTCTACGTATCGCACAAAAAGCGTACAAGAAAGGGCTGTCCAATATGTCAGAACTGTACAAACGCATCGAGTCCCTGTGCGCAGAAAGAAAAATTACCGTAACCCAACTGTGTCGCCTTGCCGACTGCAGCCGTGCCGCACTTTCCGACCTGAAGATGGGCAGAAAGAACGGTCTTTCCGCAGCCACCCTTTCCAAGCTGGCTGCCTGCTTCGGCGTGACCGTAGACTACCTTTTAGGCAACGAATCCCCCGCACCGGCACATCCTGCCGCACGGGGGATCACAGAAGAAGATATTAAATTTGCCCTCTTCGGCGGTGACGGAGAGATCACCGATGAGATGTATCAGGAGGTGCGCAATTTCGCCGCCTTTATCAAGCGCCGGGAAGAGGAGAAGAAACGAAAGGACTAACCATGGAACTGCAGTCCCTCTATGACCTTGCTGCACAAGAGAATATAGAGGTGCTAACCTGCCCGATGCCCAAGACCGGCTCTATGTCCCTGATGCAGGAAAACGGCAGCTGCTTTATCGGCATGGACGAAAGCGTCCGTGACGGTGGCATTCAGGAGCGTGTACACCTTGCCCACGAGCTGGGACACTGTGTCACCGGCAGCTTTTATAATATCCATGCCGCCGTAGATCACCGCCGCCGCCACGAAAACCGCGCGGACAAGTGGGCGGTGAAGAAGCTGGTTCCCGTGGAGCGGCTGGACGATGCGGTGGCGCTGGGCTGTACCGAGCTATGGGCGCTGGCGGAGCATTTCGGCGTTACGGAGAGCTTTATCCAAAAGGCCGTCTGTCTCTACGTCCACGGCAACCTGGCAACGGAGCTGTATTTCTGATAACAGCAAAATACCGCCCTCTCAAAAGAGGGCGATCGTGCAACCGCCCGGTACGATCCCACTGTCTCTCAGGCAGAAAAATTGCGCCCTTCCCAGGTTGCTTCGGAAATAATCGGCGGTTTACATAAGTGCAAAAAATCCCGGTTATTTTTGTGGTTATGTGAACGAGGTTATCAACACTTTCCACAGGTTTTTCCACAGGCAAAACAACAAAAACCCGTGTCAGCACATGGCTGCACGGGTTTTTTCCTGTTTATATTCTCTTTTTTGACAGCGTTCGGCAAAACCCCTTTTGGTTTACAGAACACCAATCAGAACTCCACGCTGGCAGTGAATACTCTGGACTTTTCACCGGGAACATCTGTCTTTTCCCGGTGGGCATCCACCTGCAGAACCGGGCCGTCCAACAGCTGCCAGCAGAGGTCAATTTTCTGTCCCTCCGTGACCTCATCCAGGTAGCAGACCGTAAAGGCACGTGCCGGTCTTTCCTTATGAAATGCCCCGGGCAGCAGGTCTGCCACCCAGTCCATATACCGGGTGTTGTTCATGTGCAGATTTCTGTCCAGCTCGGAATAGACCACCTGACGGGAAGCCACATGCTCGCCGGCAATGGGCATCAAAGAGCCGGGTACCGTCAGCTCACTGCCCCGGCTGGCGCCGATCAGGTCAATGCCGCTCTTGCCCGGCAGCACCATGGTGCGGCGCTGGGTATCCATCAGCACCCACAGACCGATGCAGCGAAACAGCTCCTTCCCCTCTCCATCGTAGGCCACTGTGGAACGGGGAAATGCGGTGCGTGTGGTGGGCATAGGCCAGGTCTCCACGGTGATTTTCTCACCCAGCACCGGCAGGCGGCTTATTTCCACACGGTAGCGCAGCACCGCCCAAAACAGCTGCCGCCGGGACAGCGTATCCCAATCCACACCCAGCAGCTTGCAGTGTCCGCCTGCAGCCTCCTGGGCAAAATACAAAATACCTGCCGGACGCAGCCGACCAAAGCAATCTGTCACCAGGGGTGTGACTTCAAATTCCTGACGAAAAATGGGTTCCATAGCTTCCTCCCCTTATCTTGCTTCGCTGAGCACAACATCCACGTAATACTGGCTGCCGTTGCGGTAAATGGTAAGCCGGACCATATCGCCGGCATTGTAGCTGTACAGTGCGCTTTGCAGGTCCTCTACAGCGGTAAGATAGGTGCCATCCAGCGCCAGCAGCACGTCACCGGGCAAAATACCCTTGTCTGCCGCATCGGAGCCGGTCTCCACAGCGGTAATATACAGCCCCTGGGGCAGGCGGTAGTACATGCGGTCAAAGGGAGAGAGCGCCTGCGCCTCCAGTCCCAGCCCCGGTCTTCCGGACACGTAGCCCTGGTGCATCAGCTGATCCACCACTTCCTTCACCGTGGTGCTGGGAATGGCAAAGCCGAGTCCCTCCACACCGACGGTGTTCATATTATCACCGATCTTCATGGTGTTGATGCCGATGACCTGCCCGTAGCAGTTCAGCAGCGGGCCGCCGGAGTTGCCGCTGTTAAGCGCCGCATTTGTCTGGATCAGTGTCATGGTTCTGCCGCCGGTGGTAATGTCCCGGTTGATGGCAGACACGATACCGTTTGTCATAGTGCCACGCAGCTCAATGCCCAGGGGGTCACCGATGGCCACCACCGCATCACCCACCCGAACAGACTCGGAGTTACCGAACTCTGCCGGTGCAAGGTCAGTCGCCTGCACATGCAGCACCGCAAGATCCGACACACCGTCAGCGCCCACCAGGGTGGCTGCCACCATGCGACCGTCTGTCAGCAGCACCTCAATTGCCGTTGCCCCTGCGATCACATGGGCATTGGTGACAATATAGCCGTCTTTATTTACCACCACGCCGGTGCCCGTACCCACATCGCTGGTAATGGACACCACAGAGTTGATGGCTTTTTCATAAATTTCCTGCAGGGACAAACCACCCTCCTGGGGTACATTTTCCACTGCCTGGGGAGACTGGTTCAGCTCCAGGGCATGCTCGCCGCCGGCTGCCGTCGGAGCAGTGGTGGCTTCGGTGGGTGCCTGGGACTCCTCTGCCACAAAGCTCACGGGAGCAGATTCTTCGGAATCCGGTCGCATCCCGAAAAGGGACACGCCCAAAAAGCTAAGCACCGTGGCAATGCCACCAAACAGCACCACCGCCACCGCCAGCAGCATCAGGCAGCTGCCTTTCCGCTTGGGCGGCTGAGTGTCACCGGTCTGATAAATACTCGGATCCCAGGGATCCCTGTTTCTCTCACGCATAATAACCTCAATTCACAATAGGAAGGGTAAATGTAAATTCTGTCTTGCCGTCCCGGCTGGCAACGGAGATGTTCTCTCCGTGTCCGCACACCAGGGTCTTGACGATATAAAGGCCCAATCCCCAGCCGTCACGGTTCTGAGTACGGGATTTATCCAGCTTATGGAAGCGGTCAAACACCAGCGGCAGCTCCTCCGGGGGGATCGTGGGTCCCGTGTTGGAAACGCTTACATAGATCTTGTCAGTGCCGATACGCACCGACACGCCAAACAAGCCTCCCTCGGGACAGAACTTTACGCCGTTGTCCGTCAGGTTGTAGACCACCTGGGTGATGGCATCGGGGTCGGCAAAGGTATGCACCGGGAAGCTGGGCATATCCACCTCCACCTCCAGGTTTTTGTCGGTGATCTGCTTTTCAAAGGTGATCAGCACACGACCCACCGTCTCGCACACATCAAACCGAAGCTTCTTCTCCTCGGGGATCTGCTGATTCTCCTGGAGACGGGAGATATCCAGCATGCTACGCACCAGGCGGCTGAGCCGCTTTGTCTCATCGGAGACGATGCGCAGAAACCGTTCCTGCTGCCCGGGGGCGATCGTACCGTCCAGGATGCCGTCCACGTAGCCGCTGATGGTCGTCATGGGCGTTTTCAGCTCATGGGACACGTTGGCCACAAATTCCTTCCGCTGGTACTCGCTTTTCTCCAGGGATGCCGCCATATTGTTAAAGGCCAGCGCCAGCTCCCGGATCTCCTCGGGGGAGTCCTCGGATACCGAAGCACGTGCCTTCAGGTCGCCGTGACCGAAGGCATTGGCGGTCTTTGCCATATCTCGCAAGGGAATGCTGGTCTTACGGGCATACACCGTCATGATCACCACCGCCGCCAGCACCACCAGCACCGACACCAGAATATAGGTATCGGACAGCTTCTCCAGCACAGACAGCGTGCCGGAGGTGGGGGTGGACACCATAACGAAGCCCAGCACCGTGCCATTTGTGTCCTTGATGGGAGCAGACACCACATACCGCTGCTCCGCATACAAGCCCTCCACGATACCCGTGGTGACCACAAAGTCCTGGGTATGGACACGCTGCAGATAGCCGCTGTTTGTAATGGTCAGTCCCTGGTGTTCACAGCCCAGGGGGGAATCGGAGCAAAGCACCAGTCTGCCACGGGCATCGCAAATCACCGCATCCGCCTGGGAGACACGTGCCGCCACAGACAGATTGATGAGAAAATCTCTGCCTGTGAGGCCTGCATCCGTGTAATAGGCCGCTGCCACCTGCG
Organism: Oscillospiraceae bacterium; assembly: GCA_017548065.1. Classification (GTDB taxonomy): domain Bacteria; phylum Bacillota; class Clostridia; order Oscillospirales; family Oscillospiraceae; genus Faecousia. The sequence goes on along the minus strand of JAFYNQ010000104.1, from coordinate 10,539 downwards.
CCACGGTGGCGCTGTCATTTTTCAGCTCTTCCACCATGCGCCCGGACAGATACTCCTTCACCAACAACTGAAATGACACACCCACCAGCAGAAGCGCCGATAAAAGGATCACCGCATGGGTGACAAAATTGCGCCCAAAGGTGGTTTTCATGATTACAGCACCTCGTATTTATTCAGCACTTTATGTGCCTGAACGTATTTTTTCAAAATTTCCTACCTCATTTCGTTTGCCTAATCACACTTCGCCGCAGGCAAACTCAGTTAAGTTTGGCTTGCGCCAAGTGAAGTTGGCGATGCCAGTGAAGTTTGGCTTGCGCCAAGTGAAGTTAAGTTTGCCAAAACACTTCGCCAAAGGCGAAACTTCACTACGCAGTAACTTCACTTACGAAGTAAACTTCACTTGCCGTCAGGCAAACTTCGTTAAATTTGAAGTTTATAAAACTTCAAATTTATAACCCACGCCCCAAACGGTTTTCAAACACCATTTGTCGGACGTGCCTTCCAGCTTCTCACGCAGTCGCTTCACGTGGACATCCACAGTACGGGAATCACCGAAGTAATCAAAGCCCCACACCTCGTCCAACAGCTGGTTTCGGGTATACACACGGTTGGGAGAGGATGCCAGGTAGTACAGAAGCTCCATTTCCTTGGGAGGCGCTTCCACCTTGTGATCTCCCACCAGCAGCTCAAAAGCATCCATATCAATGACCAGCTTGTCAAACACCAGCCGTCTTGCCGGTGCTTCCGGTGCGCCACGGTCGGCACGGCGCAGCACTGCCTCAATGCGTGCCAGCACCTCTTTCATTTCAAAGGGCTTTGTAATGTAGTCATCTGCGCCGGTCTTGAAGCCTGCCACCTTGTCATCCAGCTCGGACTTGGCGGTGAGCATGATCACCGGGGTGTCGTCCTCTGCACGGATGGCCTTGCAGACCTCCCAGCCGTCCATCACCGGCATCATCAGATCCAGCAGCACCAGGTCCGGGTGAATGGCACGGAATTTCTCCAGTCCCTTACCACCGTCATAGGCCACGGTGACAGCATAGCCCTCCTTCTCCAGGTACAGCTGCAGCAGCTCGGCAATATTCTTATCATCCTCAACGATCAAAACAGAAACAGCCATAGCAAAAACCTCCTTGTTTCATCTTTCCTGCATTATAACACATATTTCCCGTTTTGAGTGAATAAATTGTAAAGACTTTCACCCAAAAATGTTAACGCTTGCCATTGCCGGGGCGCTATGGTATAATTGACGGTGCAATCTATATATTTATGGAAAGGTGTCGTCTATGGAAACTTTTTTTGAAATATTAAAGGCAATTCTTTTCGGCATTGTGGAAGGCATTACCGAATGGCTGCCGGTGTCCTCCACGGGACACATCATCCTTCTGAACAACATCAAAGCCCTGACGCTGAATATGCCCACCCCCGGCTTTTACGATCTTTTTGAGATCGTCATTCAGCTGGGTGCCATTCTGGCGGTTGTCATTCTGTTTTTCAACAAGCTAAACCCCTTTGCCTCCGGGAAAACCGTTGCGGAAAAGAAGGACACCTGGCAGCTTTGGTTTAAAGTGGTGATTGCCGTGCTTCCCTCCGCAGTGATCGGTCTTTTGATCGACGATCCTTTGGACACCTTCCTGCGTGGCACCGAGGTTTTGGGCATGACCTTGAATGCTATGGTGGTTGCCGCCATGCTGATCCTTTACGGCATTGCCTTTATTTTTGTGGAAAAGTCCCAGAAGCAGTCCTTCCGTATCACGGAGGTGACCCAAATTGATTATAAAACCGCACTTTTCATCGGTGCCTTCCAATGTCTCAGCATTATCCCCGGCACATCCCGTTCCGGCGCTACCATTCTGGGCGCCATTATCCTGGGTGTCTCCCGTCCTGCCGGCGCAGAGTTTTCCTTCTTCCTGGCCATCCCCACCATGCTGGGTGCCAGCGCCCTGAAGCTTTTGAAATTCATGCTCTCCGGTGTCTCCGCCACCGGCACAGAGATCGCCGTGCTGCTTGTGGGCAGCGTGGTCAGCTTTATCGTCAGCGTGCTGGTGATCCGGGCGCTTATGGAGTTTGTCCGCAAGCGCAGCTTCGCCCCCTTCGGTGTCTACCGCATCGTCCTCGGCGCTCTGGTGCTGCTGTACTTTATGATTTTTTAATTTAAACGCAAAAGTGGCTGTCTCATTAAGAACAAAACAAACAAAAACGCTGTCATTGCGAACCAGTGACCGATGTCACTGGTGTGGCAATCCCCCGGATAGAGGAGAAAACTCCAAAAACCCGGGGGATTCCCACGCCAGTGTTCCACTGGCTCGGAATGACAGCTTTATTCTTTGCGCAATATTGCTTATGTGAGACAGCACCTTTTATTATCGGTATCGCTCCATGACGTCTACGTTGCCGGTGTCAGCCAGGGTAAGCTGGTCTACCCAGTAGGCACGGGTTGCGGCATAGCTGCCGTCGTGACCGAAGACGGTGACACGGAAGAAGGCATTGTCGCTGGGAACCTCTCTGTTCCAGCCGAAGAAGCGGGTCAGGTCAATTCTTGCGCTATTCAGACTCTCCCCTTCCGCTGCACATGCATAACGGGCGGAACGGGTATGGGTCTCCACAAAAATTTCCCTGGCATCGGAGCAGGTGATCTCCAGGAAGCCATCCTCCAGCGTCATGCTGTGGATCTCCGGGCCGCAGGACATATAGAAATCGCCCTTCTCCAATGCCCGGATCACAGCATCGTACTCCAGCTTTTCTGCGCCAACCATGATCCAGGAGCCGAACATGCCCTTCTCCGAATGGGCATCGTCCGTGCCGGTGGGGAACAGTCGCATGCCGCTTTCCAGCATTTCCTGGTACACAGCGTGGTTATTCTCGTTGTAGCCCTCCACGATACTGGTGGTGTTGCGCAGCTCCATTGCCCACAGACCCTTCAGGGGCAGGTAGTCTGCTGCATGCTGACCGGACCATACGGGGTGGTTATACATGACCAAAAAGCCCTTTTCGTTGGACTTGGCGATAATATTATTGATCGCCTCCACGTCATAGACCTTGGGCATATTCTCACTGGTGACCAGCGCCTCATAGGGGGCGGCGGTCTCACGCTTGCCGTAAACCTTCACCGGCTGCCACAGATTATCCGGGCGCTTGGCGATCAGGTTCAGGTGGTAGGTAACACCCCAATAGCCCTTGGTAGGCAGGTAGTGTTCATCGTTGATATTTACCTCCACGCCGGTGAGCAGCAGGAAATCCTCCGTTGTCTTGTCGGAGTGGTCCACGATCACGTTGTGGTCGGTGATGGACAGCACCTGGTAGCCGGCGGACTTATACTTTTCAATCAGCTCCACCGGGGTCAGCTTGCCGTCGGAAATGTTGGTATGGGTATGCAGGTTTGTCTTAAAATATTTTTTCACCTGAGGCAGAAGATCTCTTTTCATAATCTCTCTCCTTATGTCATTCTTTGCAGTTTTTCCAGCACCTGGACAAAATATTCCGGCAGCGGCGCCAGCACCAGCACCGGTCTTCCGTCCCGGGGATGCTTGAAGCACAGTGCACCTGCGTGCAGCACCTGGGAGTCCTGCCCCAGCTCCGGCTTTTTTCTGCCGTACACCGTGTCACCCAAAATGGGATGTCCGATGCTTGCCATGTGCACACGGATCTGGTGGGTACGTCCCGTTTCCAGCTTGCACCGCACGTGGGTGTAGCCACGGTACCGTGCCACCACCTCCCAATGGGTCACGGCATTTCTGCCGTTGCGCTCATTGATGCACATTTTCTTTCGGTCCGTGGGGTGACGTCCGATGGGGGCGTCCACTGTGCCGCTGTCTTCCTTCAGGTTGCCGCAGACGATGCACTCATAGGTTCTTGCCATGGTGTGATCCTTCAGCTGGGATGCCAGCACCACGTGGGCAAGGTCATTTTTTGCCACCGCCAGAAGACCCGATGTGTCTTTGTCAATACGGTGGACGATGCCCGGTCGCAGCTCTCCGTTGATACCGGAGAGGCTGTCCCCCATGGCGTGGAGCAGACCGTTGACCAATGTGTCACTTTGGTGACCTGCCGCAGGATGCACCACAAGTCCCTTGGGCTTGTTGATGACCACCACGTCCTCGTCCTCGTACATAATATCCAGTTCCATTTCCGTGGCGACAATATCCACGGGTTCCGGCTCCGGCATGGTGACCGTGATCTCATCGCCGGGATTCAGCCGGTCATTTTTCTTGGCCTTTTTGCCGCCCAGCAGCACATGACCCTCTTCCAGCAGCCGTTGGGCGCTGCTGCGGGTCAGGCCCTCCACACTTCGGGCAAGAAAGGCATCCAGCCGCTCACCGGCGGTATCTGCAATCAAGGTCATTGCTGCTCTTCCTTCCAGAATTTTTTGTTAAAGAACACCAGGGAGACCATCAGCACGATGCAGCCGACGGTAATATAGCAATCCGCCACATTGAAAACCGGGAAATCCATAAAATCCACAGCGATCATATCCACCACATAGCCAAGGCGGATGCGGTCGATCATGTTGCCCAGGCCACCGGCAAAGACAGCCACGATGCACCAGCGTTCAAAGGTGGTAAAGCCCCATCTTTTCCTGGAGAACTCCCACACAAGAGCAAGGGAAAACACCAAAAACACCAGGGCAAACAGCCAGGTCTGTCCCTCCAGGGCAGAGAATGCTGCGCCGGTATTCTGCACATAGGTGAAATGGAACAATCCGGGGATCGCTTCCACCACCGTATGCAGCGGAATGCTCTGCACCACCCACAGCTTTACCAGCTGGTCTGCCACCACCGCCAGCACCACTGCCAGCGCCATAAACCAATACATCCGTTTCCCTCCCGAATATTTGTCTGTCTATTCTACCATTCCCCGGGAGGAAAGTCAAATTGCAATTTGCTCCCGATAAATTGCAGTTTGATTGACAAAGCTTCTTATTCTATATATAATGTATAATTAAGAATGGTATACGCATATGGAGGTAAGCATATGAAGAACTCTAAAAAGACTTTTTTGCTGATCGGCGGCATTGTTCTGGCGGTGGCACTGGTCATCGTCGGTTTCTTCGCCCTGCGCAACGTGGGCGCAGGCAAGACCGCTGACCGTCCCGTGAAGATCGGCAGCGGTTTGGATTTTAACAGCTATCTGGGTGAGGGCAAGAAGCTGTCCCAGTCCCAGGCAGAGCCTGTCTATATGCAGCTGGTGGCTGACATCAAGATCAGCGCCCAGGGCTTTATTGCCGCAGGCAATACCGTTTACTTTGATCTGAACGGTCACACCATCACCGGCGGCGCAAACCGTGCCTTCTCCGTGCGTGAGGGCGCAAGCCTCACCGTCACCGGCGGTACCGTGCAGACAGACGGCGCCGATGCAGACGGCGGTGTGTTTGCCGTGGAGGGCGCAGGCAGCCGTCTTACTTTGGAAAATGTCCTGGCAGCCAATGCCGATGACAGCCATATCGTCGGCCGTGTGGGAGGCGGTGTCATCTTCGCAAACAGCCCCGGTGACACGGACAACTCCGCCATTGTCACCCTGGGCGAAGGCACAAAGATCGTAGGTTCTGTTTCCGGCCTCCGCAGAGGCGGCGGCAGCATCATGCTCAACGGCAACGCACAGCTGCACATTGACGGCGCTACCGTCACCGGCGGCAAGGCAGGCATTGCCGGCAACATCCTCCTGGACGGCAAGTCCGCTATGTATATGCACTCCGGTGCTGTCACCGGCGGCGTGGCTGTCAGCACCTCCGAGTTCACCGGTTTTGGCGGCAACATCAACGGTCAATCCATGTCCCAGGTGCATATCTTCAGCGGCTCTGTCACAAACGGCAAGGCAGAGGATTGCGGCGGTAACATTTACATGGGCAACACTGCCGGCGCAGATGCCGGTCTGTACATCTACGGCGGCACTGTAGAAAAGGGCCTTGCCGAAATGGAAGGCGGTAATATTTACGCCACCGAAAAAGCCACCGTTCTCCGTCTTTACGGCGGCGAGCTGACAAGCGGCGATGCGATCATGGGCGGCAACATCAGCATCCACAACGCAGCTCTGGAGCTGCGTGGCAGCAAGCTGGTGGGTCTTGACAACTGCGACAACATCTCTTCCGGTGGCAACATTTATGCCGAAAAGTCCACCGTTTCCATTTATGACGGCATTGTGGATCAGGGCGTTGCCCAGCGTCAGGGCGGCAACATCTACGTCACCGACACCGAGCTGAATATGTACGGCGGCACTGTCACCCGTGGTGGCACGCTGACAGCAGAGGTCACCCTGGGCGGCGGCAACATCTACGCCGGCAAGGCTTCCCGGTTCAACCTCTACGGCGGCGAGATTTCCGGCGGTATTGCCAACTACCAGAATGACAAGGAAGCCTCTGCCGCAGGCGCAAACGTCATGGTTGCCGGCACCACCTTCATGCAGATGTTCGGCGGCACCATTGCCGACGGCACGGTTCACGGCGCTATTTCCCGTGGCGCAGGTGTCTATGTGTATGGTCAGGCAGCAAAATATAACGCTGTGTTCCACATGTACGGCGGCACCATTTCCAACGGTCTTACAGACAACAAGATGCGTGGCATGTGCGTTGGCTCTTACTCTGCCACCAACAACGATACCGGCTTCGGCACTGCAAGACTCTTTGACGGCGATATTCTCTACACCGGTCCTGCAGATGACGCAAACAAGGTCTACACCATCCACGGCAACAAGACCAGCGGACGTGACATGTACCTCTACGATCCCCAGGGCATGGGTCTTGTGGGCAAGTACAGCCGCACCACCGTGGGCGCTTGTAAGGACGCCACCCACAACACCGCTACCGGCGAAGTGACCGCCACCTGCCTGACCCACGGCTACACCACCTATCACTGCGAAACCTGCGGCGATTGGTGCAAAATCACCGCCGAACCCCTGGGTCACACCCTGGAAACCACCACAGAAAACGGTCTTGTGACCCACAAATGCACCGTTTGTGAAGATATTTGGTACGAAATTGAAAAATAATTGTTGACCTGGAGGAATTTTTCGGTTATAATACCATGGCATGACTATGTATATAGTCCGTAACTATGTATCGCTGCGGCCGAAAGGCTGTCGAGCATAAGTGAATTTAACAGGAGGTGTATACCAATGAAGCGTACCTATCAGCCCAGCCGTCGCCACAGATCCAAGGTTCACGGTTTCCGTAAGAGAATGGCTACATCCAACGGCCGTAAGGTTCTTGCCCGCCGTCGTGCAAAGGGCCGCAAGACTCTGTCTGCCTGATCGTAAGCAATAAGCAGTGGGCAACCACAACAATGTCGTCGCTCATAGCGAAACGGGAGTCCATGCGGGGGCGAAGATTCGCCCCCGCCCCCTTTTTATATGGGGCTTGGTTATATAGGACAAGTGTTCAACGATAAATTCACAGATCCGAGCGGATCTTTTTCCGTAATCTCCGCACTTGGCCGCTTTGAAATACACAAAGTATTTCTGCAGCGACCAAGCACGAATCTACGAAAAAATCTCTCGCTCTGCTCTACAAATTTCTCATTTCTCCCTTGTCTTGTTGTTTTTGACATTTTGCGTCATGGGTTTTTGGTATTCCGTTTTTGGACTTTCGTTTTCTTTGTTAGAGGAGAAGCGGTTTATGAAATTTTCCAGTCCCTTGAAACTGAACCACATATTCCGCAGGCTTTACAGCACCTCCGGTCATGGAAATGGGTTTCTTGTGCTTTACGCAAGAAAAAACCATTCTTCCGCCAATCGGGTGGGTTTGACCGTGAGCAAAAAGCTTGGCTGCGCAGTGGTGCGCAACCGGGTGCGTCGCCGTCTGCGTGAAATTTACCGGCTGAACGAGCATCTGTTTGCTCCCGGCTGGGATATCGTGGTGGTGGCAAGAAGCCGTTGCATCAAGGCGGATTTTCAGAAGCTGACACATGCTTATCTGTCCCTGGCGGAAAAGGCCGGGATCCTGGAGGCGCAGCAATGAAAAAACTGCTTTTGTCTCTCATTGCCTTCTACAAGCGCCGAATCTCTCCCCTGACACCCCCCAGTTGCCGTTTTCGGCCCACCTGCTCCCAATATGCTTATGAAGCCATCAACAAGTACGGGGCTTGGAAAGGCACCGGTCTGGCGTTGCGCCGGATCTGTCGCTGTCATCCCTTTTATAAGGGTGACCCCTACGACCCCGTTCCCTGATTAGGAGGAAAACCAAATGATTTTGGCATTTAAGCTTGCAGATATCGTGCAAGTCCCCTTTGGCTGGCTGCTCTCTTTTCTTTATGACTTTACCACAAACTATGGTGTTGCGCTGATTATTTTCGCCGCCATCGTTAAGCTGGTGCTGCTGCCTGCCACCGCAAAGGGCAAAAAGAGTTCCATGAAAATGTCTCGCCTCTCTCCCCGAATTGATGCAATCAAAAAGAAATATCCCAACGATCAGCAGAAGCAGAGTGAAGAGATCACAGCGCTCTACAAAGAAGAGGGCGTTTCCGTGGGTGGCGGCTGCCTTTGGAGCTTCCTGCCCATCCTTGTGCTGATCCCCTTGTATGCTGTTGTCCGTCAGCCTATCGCCTACATGCTGAACGAGAGCGCCGAGGCCGTGGCCAAGATCCTGGAGATCATCAAGACCGCCAGCCCCGACAGCTTCACCGGCAATACCTACTACGAGCAGATGGTGGGCGCAAAGCTGATCCCCAACTTTGTGGACGCAATTAAAGAAGCACTTCCCGAGATCAGTGCCAAGACCCTGGAGGGCATCAACTTCAACTTCCTGGGCATTGACCTGGCCGCAACTCCCCAGTGGAAGGTGTGGTCCTGGGAGCTGACTGCAGAGAAGAACCTGTGGTACTACCTCGGCGGTGTGCTGATGCCCATTCTCTCTGCCGGCGGTCAGCTGGTAAGCATGATGATCTCTCAGAAAATGAACAACTCTCTCGTCACCGACGAGAAGGGTCTGCAGGACAAGGAGACCGCAAAGAACTCCCAGTCCAACCAGTCTATGCAGACAATGATGTGGGTCGGCCCCATCATGTCTCTGTGGATCGGTTTCTCCATGCCTGCGGCATTGAGCCTTTACTGGTTCGCCCAGGGTATCGTTACCACTGTTTCCGACGCTTACCTCACTGCAAAGTATCGCAAGATCTACGATGCAGAGGATGCAGAGCGCCTGCAGAAGTATCTGGCTGAGCAGAAGGAAGAAGAGGAGAAGGAGCGTGTCCGTGCAGAGCGCCGTGCCGCTAACCCCGACGGTATCACCCAGAACACCAGCAAGAAGAAGGTCCAGCAGAACAAGCAGGCTGCCCGTGAGGCTGACCGTGCTGCCGCAGCCCGTGCCTATGCAGAGCAGAAGGGTGAGGCTGTCCCCGAGGCACCCAAGAAGGAAAATGCGCCTCTGTCCGGCATTGCAGACCGTCCCTTTGCAAAGGGTCGTGCTTATGACCCCAACCGCTACAGTAGAGAAAATACGGAGGAATAAGATAGAATGGAAAAGACTAGCATCTTTACCGGTAAAACAATGGAGGTTGCCGTGCAGAGCGCACTGGACACCCTGGGACTTACCCGTGAAGAAATTTCCGTGCAGGTGCTGGAGCAGGCAAAGTCCGGCTTCCTGGGCATCGGCGCTACTCCCTGCAAGGTGCAGGTGACCTACGAGGCACCCGATCTTGCTCCCGAGACAAACACTGCTCCCCGCAGCGCCTTTGGCTCTGCATCCCGTTCCAAGCCCAAGGCTGTGAAGAAGCCCGAAGCACCCAAGCAGGAGGCTGCTCCCGTCGCTCCCAAGACCGAAAAGAAGGAAGCTCCCAAGGCTGAGAAGAAGGAAGCCGCTCCCAAGCAGGAGACTGCTCCCAAGGTATACACCCCCGCTGCGCCCGGCAGTGTGGAGGAGCGCATTGAGATCTTCCTGAAGGGTCTTCTGGAGCACATGGGTTCCCAGGCTGTTCCCCACTGTGTGAAGGAGAACGAGGACACCTACAGCGTAGAGCTCACCGGCGAGGATCTGGGTTACCTGATCGGCCGCCGTGGCGACACGCTGGATGCACTGCAGCATCTGGCAAACTACTCTGTTAACCGCAGTGTTGACGGACATATCCGCATCAATGTGGATGCTGAGTCCTACCGTGCAAAGCGTGAGGATTCCCTCCGCCGTTACGCACTGAAGAAGGCACAGCAGGTGTTGAAGGCACATCGCCGCACCACCCTGGAGCCCATGAACGCTTACGAGCGCCATGTGATCCATGCAGCACTGCAGGACACCGATCGCATCACCACCTACTCCATCGGTTCCGAGCCCAACCGCCGTGTGGTCATTGAGTACCAGAGATAACAAAACAAATAACCGGTGTGGATCCCACACCGGTTATTTTTATGCCCAAATGCCGGGCATTTTTGCGGAATGCATGAATGCATTCCCTACAGAGGGAGTGGAGGTATTATGAATCGTCGGCACAGGCGATTTATAACTTTTAACGAAAAACACATCCACCGGCGAAGCCGGTGGATGTCATATAGGGGTATAACCCCTTATTCCTCGCGTAACGCGTCAACGCGTAAGTACGATCCGCCAACTGCGTAAGGCCC
>JAFYNQ010000015.1 GCA_017548065.1 Oscillospiraceae bacterium | reverse complement strand
CCAACAACGGTTACCAGTATCGCTGCGAGATCAAGGGTCTGGACGGTGTCATCTACTACACCGAGCCCGCAACCCTGACCATTCAGTAATTTCATAGCGTAAACCCCAACCCCCGGAAGGCTAAGCCTTCCGGGGGTTTTTTGCAATTGCTCCCTTTATGTCCTGTTGCGGTGCCCGATATCTTCCTTGCCGACGATGCGGCTGCGTCAGCTATCGACCCCGGCCGCTCACTCGGGTCGCTCCTCCCGCCTCCGGCGGCGCTCCCCTCGTTCCCCTGTTTCATTTTCGTACCAGCCCTCCAAAAAACTCTCACATCGTTATAAAAACCAACGCGCTTAAAAGCAACGTGGTTTACATAACACCGCAAGCATGGGTGAAAGACCATTTTTTGATGCATTGAGCGATAGATTTCACCATTCCTCTCCCGTCAGCTTCGTTGACACCCTCTCCCCGGGGCAGCGCTCCCATCGCTCCCCCCAAGGGCATTGCAAATCACATCGCCCAATGGCCATAAGCTTGAATTTGTATTTATTGTAAATTCTTCGGTTTATTTACTACTTGTTCACAAATGGAAAGTATGATAAAATAGAAAAAAGGGGGGTGTCGGTGTGTTTGGATATGTGATGGCGGATCTTCGGGAGCTGGATAAGGCGACCCGGGAGCGTTACGGCAGTGTGTATTGCGGTATCTGCCGACAGATTCGGGAGCGCACCTCTCAGGCTGCACGGCTGGGGCTGAGCTATGACATGGCATTCCTGGCGCTGTTGCTTATGAGCCTTTATGAGCCGGAGGAGACGGGTGGCAAAATGCTTTGCTGTCTGCACCCTGTTTCCAAGCGCCCCTGGGTGGACAACCCTTACATCCGCTACGCTGCGGATATGAATGTGGCGCTGGCATATTATAACGCTGCGGACGATTACCGTGACGAGAAAAAGCTGACCGCCAGGTGGCTGCAATCCGTATTCGGGAAAAATCTTTCCCGTTTGCAGGCAGACTATCCCCGTCAGTGCGGCGCCATAGAACGGTGCCTTGAGAAGCTCTCCGCCCTGGAGGCAGCCGGCTGCGACAATCCCGACGCCCCTGCCGGCTGCTTCGGCGAGCTGATGGGTGAGATCCTTGTGTACCGTGAGGATATGTGGTCGGACACGCTGCGGCAGCTGGGTATGGCGCTGGGTCGCTATATTTACCTGGCGGATGCGGCGGTGGATTACCGTCGGGACGTGCGCAAAAAACAGTACAATCCCTTTGTTGCCATGGGTACCGGGGAAGACCCGGCACGGTGGGAACAGTATTTGGTCCTGGCCATGGCTCGCTGCGCCGATTACTTTGAGCGGCTACCCCTGGTGCAGGACAAGAAGCTGCTGGACAACATTCTCTACAGCGGTGTCTGGCTGGAGTACAGAAGACGGCAGCGTATAAAGTTGGAGGAAGAAAATGGTGGAAGATCCTTATAAGGTGCTAGGGGTAAGCCCCGATGCCACCGATGAAGAAATAAAAAAGGCTTACCGCAAGCTGGCTATGAAATACCATCCCGACCGCAATCCCGATGACCCGGAGGCGGCGAAGATGATGCAGAAAATCAATGCCGCTTATGAGCAGATCAAGAATCCCGATTCTGCACGCAGATACGGGCAGGGCTACGATCCCTTCGGCTACGGTCAGCAACAATCCGGGCAGCAGTCCGGCAGCTACAAGCAGGCGGCATACCAGTACATCCGCTTCCGCAAATATTACGAGGCGCTGAATGTCCTGGAAAATGATACCAACCGCAACGGCCAGTGGTATTATCTGTCTGCGGTGGCAAACAACGGCCTGGGTAACCAGGTGACTGCCCTGGAGCATATCCGCAGAGCGGTGTCCATGGAACCCGGCAACATGGAGTATTTGCGTGTGCTGGACATCATTGAAAACGGCGGACAGGCCTACCGTCAGCAAACGGGAAATTACCGTGGCTTTACTACGCACGGCGGCTGGTGGCAGCTTTGCCTCTGCTGGATCTGTCAGATTCTTTGCTGCCGTGGAAACGTGTTCTGCTGTTGACATTTCATATCCCGTGTGTTACAATCCCTTTGACAATCAGATACGGGTTTTGTGGCAGCTTGTGCGTTTGGCGCCTGCTGCTGAACAAGATAATCGGGTGAGATTCCCGAACGGTACCGCCGCTGTAAAAGCATAGGCACCACGCTTGGTGAAAACCGGTCACTGGAAGCAATTCCGGGAAGGCTGCGTGGCTGCTGCAGGAGGGCTGCAACCCCTTCCGAAACGCTTAAGTCAGAAGACCTACAGAACCTGCTTTCTCCGCCTCCTGCGTGTTATGGGGGGTGCGTTTGTCGCAGAAAAACGGCTGCGGCACCCTATATCGGGGTGCCGCAGTATTTCATTTTTTGGAGGTAATATTATGAAAAAATTCCTTGCACTGGCACTTTCTCTTGTTATGCTTCTCACCCTTGCCGCCTGCGGCGCAAAGCCTGCGGAAAATGACGGCGCTATGAAGAGCTTCTCCGTTACCGTTGTACACGCAGACGGCACCGAGAAGGTATTTGCGTACGAATCTGCAGAGACCAACGTAGGCCCTGTGCTGGAGGCAGCCGGTCTCATCAAGGGCAATGCCGGTCCTTACGGCATGGAGATCACCGAGGTGGATGGAGAGACTGCCATTTACAGCACCGACGGCGCTTACTGGGCAGTGTATGTGGGTGAGGAGTATGCCATGAGCGGCATTGACACCACCCCCATCACCGATGGCGGTGTGTACAAGCTGGTGTATACCCGTGGCTAAACCCCATCTGACATTGCGGGAGGTCGCACTGTTTGGTATGCTGGGGGCATTGACCTTCGGCGCCAAGGTTGCCATGAGCGCCCTTCCCAATATTGAACCGGTTTCCCTGATGGTGATGCTGTTTGCCACGGTATTCGGGTGGAAATGTCTTTATCCCATCTATTTATACGTGGCGATGGAGGTCATGCTCTACGGCATCAATTTGTGGAATATCAATTACTTGTACGTTTGGCTGATTCTGGCGCTGTGCGCCCTTGCCGTGCGGCAGGTGAAAAGTCCCTGGCTTTGGGCGCTGCTGTCCGGCGCTTTCGGTATGGCCTTCGGTTTTCTGTGCTGCCCGGTGTATATCGCCATCGGCGGCGCTTCCTATGCCCTCCGCTGGTGGCTGGCAGGCATCGTCTACGATATTCCCCATGCAGTGGGCAATTTTGTAATTGCGCTGCTGCTGTTTACCCCTCTGCGCAAGCTGCTGACAACGCTGTACGCAAGAATGCAGTAACCGACAGAAAAAAAGAGCGTATTGCTTTTGCAATACGCTCTTTTTTTGAAATCTTACACCTTTTCCAGGGCGATGGCGCTGCCGAAGCCGCCGCCGACGCACAGTGTGGCAAGGGCATATTTGGCATCCTCACGGCGCTGCAGCTCATAGCACAGCGTGCCAACCAGTCTGCCGCCGGTACAGCCTGCCGGGTGACCCAGGGCAATGGCGCCGCCGTTGACATTCAGCTTGTCGGTGTCAATGCCCAGTTCCTTCACGCAGGCACAGACCTGGGCGGCAAATGCCTCGTTCAGCTCGATCAGGTCAAACTGGTCAATGGTCATATCCAGCTGCTTCAGCAGCTTGCGCACAGCAGGCACGGGGCCGATGCCCATGACGGTGGGGTCAACACCTGCGGTGCTGTAGCCGATGATCTTTGCCATAGGCTTAATGCCCAGCTCCTGCACCTTTCTGCCGCTCATGAGAAGCACAACGGCAGCGCCGTCATTTCTGCCGCAGGCATTGCCCACGGTCACGGTGCCATTTGCTTCAAATACGGGCTTCAGGGTTGCCAGCTTCTCCTCGGAGGTAAGACGGGGATGCTCGTCCTTGGCGACCACAATGGGGTCTGCCTTCCGCTGGGGAATGGTCACGGGCACGATCTCCTCAAATTTGCCTGCCTCGTAAGCTGCCTGGTAGCGCAGCTGGCTCCGGTGCGCCAGCTTGTCCTGCTCCTCACGGCTGATGCCGTACTCACGGGCAACCGTCTCTGCCGTAGTACCCATGCCCAGGCGACCGTATACGCTCTCGGGCTGTGCGCCCACCTGGCTCTCGGTGATGGAGTCAAACAGCGTCAGGTGACCGGTGCCGCAGCCGTAGCGGATGTTGTTGGTGAAGAAGGGAGCGTTGCTCATGCTCTCCACGCCGCCGGCAATGACGATATCTGCCATGCCCACCATGATCTTGTTCACAGAGGTCTGAATGGCAACCATGCCGGAGGCGCAGGCCTGCTGCACGGTGAAGCCGGTGGTGGTGACGGGGAAGCCTGCCATCAGCGCCGCATGACGTGCCACGTTGTGGATGGCAGCGTAGGGACGGGTCTCGCCCATGACGATCTCGTCCACCATTTCCTTTTCAATGCCGCCACGCTTCACGATCTCCTCAAACACGTGGGCAGACAGCTGGGCAACGTTCAGGTCCTTCAGTGCGCCGCCCATTTTGCCGATGGGGGTACGGCAGGCAGCGACTACATATACTTCTTGCATTTCCATATTTTTATCCTCCGGATTTTATTTGTGGGATTGGGGAACGGATAGATCCGTTCCCTACAGGTGTCGTAGGGAATGCATTCATGCATTCCGGTGGTGGTGCCAGGGTCAAATAATACCCTTCTCCTTCAGCTCTGCCAGCTTTTGGGCATCAAAGCCCAGCATTTCGCCGTAGACCTCTTCGTTGTGTGCGCCCAGGGCAGGTGCAGGACGGGAGATCCGTGTGCCGGTCTCGCTGAATTTAATGGGCATGGCGGTGACACGGAAAGGTCCCACACCGGGCTGCTCCATGTAGGGGAACATATTTCTGTGGTCATTGAAATGGGGATCGTTCACAAGATCCGCAATGCTCATAAGGGGAGCGGCAGGAATGGAGTTTGCCAGCAGCACCTCCACCACCTCTTCCACCGTATGCTGCATAGACCAGCTTTCCAGAATCTCGCAGATCTCCTGCTTGTGACCGATGCGGTTGAAAATGCTGTCAAAACGGGGATCGGTGCCGTATTCGGGATGACCCAGCACGTTTTCACACAGCTTGCACCAAATTTCGTTCTTGCCCACGCCGATCATGTACATGCCGTCGGCGGCATGGTATGCGCCGTAGGGGCAGTTGGTGGGGTGCTTGCTGCCGGTGCCACGGATGACCTCGCCGTCCACAAAGTAGCGGTTGTTCTCGGACTGCTGCAGGGCAATGATGGATTCCACCAGGCTTGTCTCAATTTTCTGACCGTGACCGATGACAGAACGGGCATGGAGCGCTGCCAGAATGCCGATGATCACGTTCATACCGGCAGTTACGTCGCCGATGGAGGCGCCCACCTTCAAAGGCTCGCCGCCCTCCTCGCCGATGCCGAACATGATGCCGCCCATGGCCTGGGCAATGACATCGTAGGCAGGTCGCTTTGCGTAAGGGCCGGTGGTGCCGAAGCCGGAGATGGATGCGTAAATGATCTGATCGTTGATCTTTTTCAGTTCCTCGTAGCCAAGACCCAGCCGGTCCATCACATCGGGACGGAAGTTTTCCAACACCACATCAGCTTTTTTTACCAGCTGGCGGAAGATCTCCTTGCCCTCTTCGCTTTTCAGGTCAAGGGTGATACTGCGCTTGTTGCGGTTGACGGTGGTATTGAAGGCGCTGGTACCGTCGGCGTTGAAGGGAGGGTTGCGACGGGACTCGTCGCCGCCCTTGGGGATCTCAATTTTAATCACGTTTGCGCCCATTTCACCCAGCCAGGTGCCGGCAAAGGGGCCGCTGAGCACACGGGTCATGTCCAGCACGGTGATGTCGGACAGTGCGCCCTGAAACTGCTTTTCCATTGCGCTTCCTCCTTAAAATTCCAGATTGCAAAGCTCTTCGTAAATGCGCACCACTTCCAAAGAGTCATCGGTGGGGGGATACTTATTCACAGCCAGCTTGAACAGCTCCTTGGCGGTGTTTGCCAGGAAGGTGGGAGCGCCTGCAGCCTCTGCGGTCTTGCAGGCGATGGTGGTGTCCTTCAGCTGGATGGCAAGGGTGCTTCGGGTGTCAAAGTTCCGCTCAATGAGGTACTGACCACGGTTGCGGAAGATCTCACTGCGACCTGCGCTGGTGCAAATGGTGTCATACATCATCTGCAGGTCAAGACCGCACTTGGTTGCCAGGGTAAAGGCCTCGGCGGTGGCGCACATGTGAACGCCCACCAGCAGCTGGTTGATGGCCTTCACGGCCTGACCCTGACCGCACTTGGTGCCGACCTGCTTGGGGTTGGCAGAGAAGGCAGACAGAAGCGGCAGCTTCTCCCGGAACAGCTCGTCAGGGCAGGCTGCCATAAGGGTGAGGGTGCCTGCCTTGGCGCCTGCTGTGCCGCCGCTGACGGGGCAGTCGATCATTTGGCAATTCTTTTCCGCAGCCATCCTCTCCAGGGCTTCTGCCTCGTCCATGGCGATGGTGCCAAGGTTAATGATCACACCGTTTTCCAAAGTCTCCAAAAGGCTTGTCATTACGCTGACACACTGGGGATAGGTGTTGACCATCATCAGCACCGTATCTGTCTTCTGACCCAGCTCCTGCAGGGAAGCTGCGCCCTCGGCGCCCTGCGCCACCAGGTCTGCGTAAGCCTCGGGGCGGATATCAAACAGCACCATCTGGAAGCCGTTTTTCATAATGTTTTCCGCAACACTGTGCCCCATGGCACCCAAGCCGATCATACCGATCTTTTTCATATGTAGCCTTCTTTCTCGTTCTTTTTTCGGGAGTCCATACCCTCCCATAATACTACCTATATTGTAGTCCCACAGACAAAAATCTGCAATTCAAATTATTACTAGCTATTATTATTAAAAGCAATAAAAGGCAATGCTTTTTATTGCAATTTCCGATAAATTGTGGTATGCTTATAGAATCAAAGTGTAAGAGGTTACCTATGGACATTTATCAGATGAAATATGTGCTTGCTTTGGCAAAGCATCGGAATTTCACCCAGGCGGCGGAGAGCTGTTATATCAGCCAATCCTCTTTGTCCCAGCAGATCTCCAAGCTGGAAAAAGAGCTGGGGGTGAAGCTGTTTGACCGCACCACCCGTGCCATCCGGATCACCGAGGCTGGACAGACCTTTGTGGAAATGGCATCGGGCATTCTGCACGATGTGGATACCCTGGAGCAGACCATGGCCACCTATGCCGGCTTCCTCCGTGGTACTATCAACATCGGCGCCATCACCGCCCTGGAGCGCATCGGTTTTTCCCAGCTGGTGACGGATTTTTACTCCCGTTACCCCAACCTGACACTGAATATTTACCAGGGCAAAAGCCTTTCTTTGCTGGACTCCTTGGAGAAACGAAACATTGACATTGCCTTCGTGACCCAGCCCCGGGAGCATAATTATCCCCACATGGATTTCCGCCTGGTGGGCAAGGATGAATACAGCCTCATCGTGTCGGACAAGCACCCCCTTGCCGGTCGTGACGAGGTAGACCTGGCGGAACTGAAGGACGAGGACTTTATTTTGCAGCACCCCGATCAAAGCGTCAGCGGTCTGTGTATGCAGGCCTGCGCCGAAGCCGGCTTTACCCCTCGGGTCATCAGCCGCATTGAAACGGTGAGCATCGCCATGAACCTGGCACGCCAGGGACTGGGCGTGGTTTTCCTGCCCTCGGAGGTGCCGGAGCAGTACCCCATGAACGGGCTGTGCCGCATCCGGCTGAAAAAGCCCATTGAAAAGCGCATCGTCATGGTCACCCGTGCCAAGGAGACACCCTCGCATCTGGTGTCTGCCTTTATTGAGTTTATTCACAGTAGAACGAAACAGTAACAGGAGCGTGTATTTATGAAGAGAGTTTTTAGCCTACTGATCGCCTTGTGTCTGGTGATCTCCATGTTCCCGGCGGTGCAGGTGTTTGCCGCTGAGCCGGTGACGATTTACATGGACCCCAAAAACGGCAACAACGAAAATGACGGCACGGAGGATTCCCCGGTGCAGAATTTCAGCACCGCCTACACCTTCCTGCAAAACGGCGGCGGCACCATCGTGATGCTGTCCACGGTGTACTACGCAGGCGCAGTTACACTGCCAGCTTGCGATTACCCCGTTACCATCCGTGCCAAAAACAGCGCCGACGGCATCCGTACCGGCTCTAATTTTATCATTTCCGGTGAAACCACCTTTGAACACATGACCTTCACCCTCACGAAGGCCTCCACAGGAACAGTCATCAGTGGCAACGGTCACAAGCTGATCATGGGTGAAGAGCTGACCATGATCCCCTTTGAAAACGAGACGGATACTTACTATTTTTGCCTGCAGGGCGGTTCTCCCTCCGGCGTTGTGGAAAGCACCGACCTGACGGTCTTGTCCGGCTACTACCGTAATATTTATGCCGGCGGCTACACCAAAAACGTCACCGGCAACAGTAAGCTGACCATGCTGGGCGGCACGGCGGCGGTTGTGGCGGCAGGCTACAGCGGCACTATGAGCGGCAATGTGGACATGACCTTCGGCGGCAGCGCCACCGTTACCGGCACGATTTACAGCGGCTCCTGGAACAAGGGCGATGTGGGCGGCGATGTGACCGTTACGCTTTGCCAGGGCGCAAAAGTCAACAATCTGTTTGCCGCCGGTAACGGCACCGGCAATATGCTGGGCAATGTCACCATGATCCTGGACGGCTATGACAATACCGTTGGCATTTTCAAGGGTACGGGCTATACCTCTCATACCGGCACAATTGGCGGAAGCCGCCTTGTTCTCAAAAGCGGCAAGCTCACAAAAGCACCTACCGGTTTCGGTTCTGTGGACATTGACATCCCCGAGGGCAAGATTTTGACTTTGGGTGTGAACTGCACGGCAGATACCTTGAAGGCTGCAGGTATTTTGCATTTCTCCGGCGCAGTGAAGCTGACAGCCAAGGCAGTTACCGGCAGTGTCAACTGTACCCTGGAAGGGGAGACTCTGAAAAACCAGGCATATATCACCGCCCCTGCCGGCTCTGCCATTGCGTTCCCGGAGGGCAGCGGCATTACAGAAAACAATGGCGTATGGGAGTGCAGAGATTTGGATGCCTTTGCAGGTCTTGTGCTGAAGGCAGATAAGAATGTAAAAATGAGCCTTTATGATGGCATCTGGGCGCAGGGAACAAGCACAGTATATAATGTTGTCACTCCCTACGTGACAGAAACCAAGGACGGCTATAATTATTATTACTATCCCAATCTTTTGGGTGGCTACCATGTGCGTGCCTCCCGTAGCGGTTATATTACCCTGTATCAAAATGTTTACATGAGCCAGGAAGAAGCTGCCGCCAAAACAACAGAAGAGATCACCCTGGACAAGAAGGGTACAGAGGGCTTCGTGCCGTCTGTCATGTATTCCCACACCACCGAGGTGCTGGAAAACGAGGAAGCCTGGAAGAGCGAAGCTTCTATGTACCCCAAATACGAAAACGCTTTGGATCTGCCCGTCTTTGAAAGCGGCAGAGACCCCCAGCAGATGACCACCCAGCAGGAGCTGCTGGCTGACCTTGCCGCAGAGGACAAAGCAGGGGACAACATGTATGTGTATACCCTGGGAAAATCCCAAAAGGGACAGGATATTCCCGTTGTTATTTTCACAAAGAATAACCTTTCTGCTGCCAATACCCTGGAAGAGGCAGCAGCGCTTATGAATGACGACCGCCTGACAGTGTACTACCGCGCCCAGATGCACGGCAACGAGCCTGCCGGCGGTGAAGGCGCACTGGGCATGATCCACTACATGCAGGACGGCTACGGTGCAGAAATTTTGGATCGCATCAACCTGATCATCGTTCCCCGACTGAGTCCCGACGGCGCAGAGCTGTACCAGCGGCTTTTGGTGAACAGCATCAACCCCAACCGTGACCAGATGCGTGTGGAATCCCCGGAAATGCAGGCATTCCAGAAGGGCTATTTGCTGTTTGACCCCGAGGTGGTGCTGGACGGTCACGAGCGTGTGTGGAACAACAGCAAGGGCGATATTCAGGTATCCACCAGCTTCACCCCCATGACAAGCGATACTTTCCGCACCGTGGCATTGGAACTGGACGAGGCTGCCTTTGACGAACTGGCTGCCAATGACCTGAACGGCTATTACTATGCCGCTTGTGTCAACGAATACGATCCCAATATGGGTGGCGGCTTCTACCCTCTGGAGGGTACGTTCTACGTGCTTATGGAGACCCGTGGTATTTACGGCGGCAACCAGTCCATGGAGCGCCGTGCTGTTGCCCATATTGCAGCGGTTACCGGCATGCTGGACTATCTGTATGAAGAGGCCTCTGCCGTGAAGGCAACGGTGGCGGCAGAGCGTGCAGCCATTGCGGAAAGAGGCGCAACCTACGAGGACGAGGACGTGTTTGTGCTGCAGACCGGCTCCCGTACCACCACCGCCGCAGACAAGGAAGCCTGGGGCTACCTGAACACCACCGGTCAGACCATTGACTGGGGCAGCGGCGCAGTGACATTCCCCACCAATTACCCCTCTGTAAAAGACGTGGTAAAGCGCAGCCGCAGCCTGCCCACCGCCTACGTGATCCCCACAGCGGCGGCAACAGAAGCGCTGCTTGCCCAGCTGAAAAAGCATAACATTTCCGGCTATTTCCTGCCGGAGGGCGCAACCTTGTACCTGGAAAGCTACGCCGGTACCACCACCGAGGCAACGGTCAATGACGAGCAGGCTGTGCGCTTTACCTCCGGCTGCTATGTGATTCCCATGAACACAGAAAAGGCGCTGCTGATTGCAGCCTTTTTTGAGCCTGACCACACCAATTCCGCCGAATTCAGCGGCAACCTGGCGCAGATGGGTCTGCTGTCCATGCAAGATACCTACCGCTATGCCCGTGACCTGACGGAAGGCGGCGTTGACTACACCGTTACCGAGTCCGAGATCGTGAATATCACCGTGTACCTGGACGGCACCAACGGCGCAGACACGAACAGCGGCAAGACCGAGGACACGCCGGTAAAGACACTGGAAAAAGCATACCTGATCCTGGAAAATGCCATGGCAACGGCTTCGGAGTATTCCCGGGCAAACCTGGTGATCCTCGGTCTTTATGACCTGGGAGCAAAGGCAAGCCACCTGCCCTATGCAGATTTCCCCGTGACCATCAGCGGCAAAACGGAAAATGACGGCTTCTCCTACACCGGCGGCACCACCCAGGCGACCCAGGTCTTTGAGATCCAAGGCGATACCACATTTGAAAATATCCGCCTGCACATTGCCAGCAACAAGGCTTATAACTTCTTCATTGCCAACGGCTACAAGCTGGTGCTGGGTGAGGGCATTGTGAACACCGCAGAAAGCGGTCGCTATTTCACCGTTGTGGGCGGCGACTATGACTATAAGGACGTGAACCCCTCCACCGATGTGACCATTCGCAGCGGCAACTGGCTGACGGTGTATGCCGGCGGCTACCGTGGCTCGGTTACCGGCACAGCAAAGCTGGATATTTCCGGCGCTACGGTTCAGAACAACATTGCTGCCACCTACTGTGGCAACATGGGCAGCGTAGAAATGACCGTGGCAAACACCACCGTTGTCAACGCAAGCAACTATGCCATCTACATGGGCCCCCTGGATTACAGCGCAACCTACAAAACCGGCGCAGTGCTGGGCGATTCCGTGCTGACACTGGGTAAGAACGTGTCTGCCGCAGCCGTCTATGGCTCTGCCCGTACCAACGGACATATTTACGGCGATGCCGTGGTGATCCTGAAGGGCGCAGATCTGTCCGGTCTGCCGGTGCTTGCCAAGTACGCGGAAACCATGGGAACCACCGCAGGTCACAAAATGATCCTGGGCGCAGACATTGCCGAAAGCTTCACCCTGGACAGCGCCTTCACCCTTGACCTGGCAGGTCATGACATTACCGGCAACCTGACGGTAAACGGCAGTGTGACGGTGTATGATTCTGCCACCGATGATTACGATGTTTCCGACGGAAAGTATGGCGAAATTACCGGCGCTGTCAACGGTACACTGGTTGCAAAAGACGGCTATATTGCCGCAGCCGGTGGCTTCCACAAGTTCGGCGGTCAGTATATTAGCTCCGTGTCTCTTCGTCCCGGCAATGCCGGTATCTACTACACTGCCACCTTCCTGGCAGATGAGGTGCTT
>JAFYNQ010000014.1 GCA_017548065.1 Oscillospiraceae bacterium | reverse complement strand
GCCGAAGAGCTGGCTAAGGACGGCATCAACGCAATGGTCATCAATATGGCTACCATTAAGCCCCTGGACGAGGAGCTGGTGCTGGCAGCTGCCAAGAAGTGCGGCAAGGTCATCACCTGCGAAGAGCACTCCATCATCGGTGGTCTGGGTGAGGCTGTCTGCTCTGTTCTCTCCGAGAAGCTGCCCACTCCCGTAAAGCGCATCGGTGTCAACGACGAGTTCGGTCACTCCGGCCCCGCCGTAGACCTGCTGAAGCAGTTCGGTCTGTGCGCTGAGCACATTGTGGAAGTCGCAAAGGAATTCTGCAAGTAAGAAAACATAAAAAAGGTTGTCTCGCAATTGCGAGACAACCTTTTTTGTATGCAAAAAATCGGTGGATTTTCATCCACCGATCTTTGTTTATTAACCTAAAAGCAGCTTGTCGTTGGCTTCGTTGGAGCCGCTGACTTTGCTGAAGAGGTTCAGAAGCTGCTCAACTGTCAGGTTCTTCTTCTCTTCGCCGGAAACATCAACCACAACGTGACCGTCATACATCATGATCAGGCGGTTGCCGTAAGCAATGGCATCACGCATGTTATGGGTGATCATCAGTGTGGTCAGGTTGTCCTTTTCCACGATACGCTGGGTAGCTTCCAGCACCTTGGATGCCGTCTTGGGGTCAAGGGCTGCAGTATGCTCATCCAGCAGAAGCAGCTTGGGTCTCTGCAGTGTTGCCATCAGCAGTGTCAGTGCCTGACGCTGACCGCCGGAGAGCAGACCGACCTTTGCGGTCAGGCGGTCTTCCAGACCCAGCTCCAGAATTTTCAGGGCTTCCTTATAGGATTCCCGTTCTGCCTTGGTGATACCGGACATCAGGGTGCGCAGCTTGCCACGACGAGCTGCCAGCGCCAGATTCTCTTCAATCTGCATAGTAGCGGCAGTACCCATCATAGGATCCTGGAACACACGGCCGATAAACTTGGCACGCTTGTATTCCGGCAGGTGGGTCACTTCCACACCGTCAATGTAGATCTCGCCCTCGTCCACGGGGTACACACCGGCAACGGAGTTCAGCATTGTACTCTTACCTGCGCCGTTACCGCCGATGACAGTGACAAAATCGCCGGGAGCCAGGTGCAGATTCAGATCATGCAGCGCAATTTTTTCATTTACGGTGCCCCGGTTAAACACCTTCTTTACATTACGAATCTCAAGCATGGTGCTTCTCCTTTCTCTTACCGAATGTCTTTCCACGGAGATTAGGCACCGCCAGGAAGATAGCCACGATCAGTGCGGAGATCAGCTTCAGGTAGTTGGAGTCAATATCCAGCAGGCTGATGACAGCCTGAATAACAACGTAATAGATCACAGCGCCAATACTTACCGCCAGCAGCTTCAACGCAAAGTTGCGGAAGAGCTTACTGAACACCACATCGCCGATAATGATCGCCGCAAGACCGATGACGATAGCGCCACGGCCCATGTTGATATCCGCAAAGCCCTGGTACTGGGCAAGCAGTGCGCCGGAAAGTGCCACAAGACCGTTGGAGATCATCAAACCGATGACCTTGTTCAGGTTGGTATTAATGCCCTGGGCACGTGCCATATTGGCATTTGCGCCGGTGGCACGGATGGAAGCGCCCAGCTCTGTGCCGAAAAACCAATAAAGCACTGCCACGATGGCAATGGTCACCAGACCGACGGTGAACAGAGGATGCTGCCAGAAACCACGGGTACCCTTCTCCACGTCCTTCAGGAAACGCATGGATACCAGCAGGTCATAGTTTTTCACGTTCAGCGCCTGGTTTGCCTTCATGCCCATAATGGCAAGGTTCACAGACCACAGACCCAACTGTGTCAGAATACCGGAAAGAATGGCAGGAATACCCAACTTGGTGTGAAACACACTGGTGACCCAGCCTGCCAGCATACCGGCAAGGAAAGCCACGATCAGAGCCACCCACACGTTGTGACCTGCAACCATCATCATAGCGCAAACTGCACCGCCGGTGCAGAAGGAGCCGTCAACTGTCAGGTCGGAGAGCTCCAGCATCTGGTATGTAATGTACAGACCAATTGCCATGATACCCCATATCAAGCCCTGCGAGACTGCACCGGGCAGGGCATTAAAAAAGCTTGTCATTTTTGTTTGTACCTCCGCTAGGTTTCATTAGAATAAAGGGCGAGATGGACCTCCACCTCGCCCTTCTTTTTACTATAACATATTTACTTCTCAATTGCAACATATTCGTCACTGGGAGGTGTCAGACCCAGTTCCGTGCAGCGCTCTTCGTTGTACTTTTTGGTGACCGAGGCATAACCGATCTCCATGGTGGAAATATCAGCGCCGTCCCGAAGGATCTTCACTGCCATGTCGCCGGTGGCAACACCCAGGTCATAGTAGCTGATAGACAGCGTTGCAATGCCGGCACCCTTACAGGTACCCTCTTCGCCGGTGATCACGGGGATCTCCTCATCGTAGCACACACCGTCAATGGTGGGCATAGCGCTGGCAGCTGTGTTATCGGTGGGAATATAGAGAACATCGGAAGCTGCGGCAGCAGTCTGTGCCACAGACTGCACATCATTGCTGTCAGTAAAAGCATATGCCTGGCAGGTGTAGCCCAGAGCCTCCAGCTCTGCTTTCACTGTGTCCACCTGATACTTGGAGTTTGCTTCTGCGGAGCAGTACAGCAGACCCACGTTCTTGGCATCAGGGAACCATTCCTTGACCATAGCCGCCTGCTGATCCAGGGGTGCCAGGTCGGAGGTGCCGGAAATATTACCGCCCACAACACCGGAGAAATCCTTCAGCTCCAGCGCAACACCGTACTCGGTGACGGAGGTACCCAGGATGGGGATATCCTCGGTGGCAGCTGCAGCAGCCTGCAGTGCAGGTGTGGCATTGGCCATAATCAGGTCAACTTCCTTGGAGACAAAATCCGTCACAATGGGGGCGCAGGTAGCCGTATCGCCACCGCCCATTTCAACCAGGAACTCCACGTTCTCTTCGCCCAGCTGTTCAGTAACACGGTCCATAAAGCCCTTGGTAGCAGCATCCAGCGCCTCGTGGGGAACCAGCTGGCAAATACCGATCACGAACTTATCTCCGTCACCGCCGGTATTGTCCGGCGCGGTACCGCAAGCGGCCATGGACAGCAGCATTGCCACAGCCATTAAGATCGCAAGCATCTTTTTCATAAATATACGCTCCTTTTCATCCCGGTTCTCCGGGAATCCTTTGATTGTATAACTATACCATTGAAAGTCACGCTTGTCAACGAATATTCCACCGCAAGCACACATTCATACATGCACGAAACACATCAAATCTTGAGATAGAGAAAAGGGCGAGGCATATCACCTCGCCCTTTCGTTTATGGAATCAATAATTACTTTTCAATTGCAACGTACTCGTCGCTGGGAGGAGTCAGACCCAGAGCCTCGCAACGCTCTGCGTCGTACTTCTTGGCTGCCTCGGCGTAGCCAACTTCCATGGTAGCAATGTCTGCGCCCTCACGGAGGATCTCAACAGCCATAGCGCCGGTAGCGATGCCCAGGTCATAGTAGCTGATGGACAGAGTTGCAATACCGCAACCCTTACAGATGCCTTCCTCACCGGCGATCACGGGAACCTTTGCTTCCAGGCAGATAGCATCAATGGTCTCTGCGGCAGCAGCAGCTGTGTTATCGGTGGGAACGTAGATCACATCGGAAGCATCGGCAGCAGCCTGGGTAACAGCAGCCAGGTCGTTGGAGTCGGTGAAGGAGAACCTGGTGCAGGTGTAGCCCAGTGCAGTCAGTTCAGCTTCCACAGTCTCAACCTGGTACTTGGAGTTAGCTTCTGCGGAGCAGTACAGCAGACCAACGTTCTTGGCATCGGGGAACCACTCCTTGATCATAGCAGCCTGCTGGTCCAGAGGTGCCAGGTCGGAGGTGCCGGAGATGTTGCCGCCAACAACACCGGAGAAGTCCTTCAGGTCCAGTGCAACACCGTACTCGGTGACGGAGGTGCCCAGAATGGGAATGTCCTCGGTAGCAGCTGCAGCCGCCTGCAGTGCAGGTGTGGCATTGGCCAGGATCAGGTCAACTTCCTTGGAAACAAAGTCGTTCACGATGGGAGCGCAGGTAGCAGTGTCGCCGCCGCCCAGCTCAACCAGGAACTCAACATTCTCTTCGCCCAGTTCTTCGGTGATGCGATCCATAAAGCCCTTGGTAGCAGCGTCCAGTGCCTCGTGAGGAACCAGCTGGCAAATACCGATCACAAACTTTTCCTGCGCCGCAGCAGTAGAACCTTCGGTCTGGTCAGCAGCGCCGGCAGTTGTTGCAGGTGCGGGTGTGGTGCCGCAAGCGGCCATGGACAGCAGCATTGCAACTGCCATCAGAATTGCAAGAATCTTCTTCATAGGTATACTCTCCTTTTCGTCCCCGTTTTTCCGGGGCGGTTATGATTGTTTAACTATACCACCGATGCACCCTCTTGTCAACAAAAATTTCCACCGTAAGCAAACATTTATACATGAGTGAAATACACGCAATATAACACGCCGGTTTGTGGTAATAATGCACAACATGGTTTTGACATAAAAAAGCACCCGGAAGGCTAAGCCTTCCGGGTGCTGGGGTTTACGCTATGAAATTACTGAACGGTCAGGGTTGCGGGCTCGGTGTAGTAGGTGACACCGTCCAGACCCTTGATCTCGCAGCGATACTGGTAACCGTTGTTGGTTGCCTTGGTGGTAACATTCAGGGTTGCAGTAG
>JAFYNQ010000103.1 GCA_017548065.1 Oscillospiraceae bacterium | reverse complement strand
GTTGGCATGACTGCCGGCGAGGAGAAGGACATTGACATCACCTTCCCTGAGGACTACCACAAGGAGCTGGCAGGTAAGGCTGTTGTGTTCCATGTGAAGGTTAACAAGATCACTGCTACCACCGTTCCTGCAAAGGACGATGAGTTCGCAAAGGACGTTTCCGAGTTTGAGACTCTGGAGGAACTGAAGGCTGACATCCGTGCAAAGGCTCTGGAGCGTGCACAGAAGCAGGCTGACTCTGCTTTTGAGCAGGCTTGCGTTGAGAAGGCTGCTGAGAACACCACTGTTGAGATGCCCAAGGCTCTGGTTGAGGCTGAGCTGGACACTCAGATGGAGCGTTTCGGCTACCAGCTGCAGATGAGCGGCTACTCCATGGAGGCTTATGCCAAGATGATGGGCGGCGACATGAACGCTATGCGTAACGCATTCCGTCCCGGCGCTGAGAAGCAGGCTCGCATCAATGTGACCCTGGCAAAAATCGTTGAGGTTGAAGGCATCACCGCTACCGAAGAGGAGATTGAGGCAGAGTACGCTTCTATGGCTGAAGAGTACAAGCTGGAGATTGAGAAGGTTAAGGAGATGGTTCCTGCTGAGGAACTGAAGGCAAGCATTGAGAACCGTAAGGCTGTTAAGGTCATTACCGATGCTGCTGTTGCTGTTGCTCCTAAGAAGGAAGAACCTGCTACCGAGGAATAATTTTTCCTTTAAATGGTTAAAATGTTTCAAACCCTGAAAGGAGACATGACCATGAGTTTTATCCCTTATGTTGTTGAACAGACCAGCCGTGGTGAGCGTAGTTATGACATTTTTTCCAGACTTTTGAATGATCGTATCATTTTCTTGTCTGAAGAAGTCAATGACACCACTGCCAGCCTGATCGTTGCCCAGCTTCTGTACCTGGAGGCACAAGATCCGGACAAGGATATTCAGTTCTACATCAATAGCCCCGGTGGTAGTGTCACTGCCGGTATGGCTATTTATGACACAATGCAGTACATCAAGTGCGATGTGGCTACCATCTGTGTCGGTATGGCAGCATCTATGGGCGCATTCCTGCTTTCTGCAGGCACCAAGGGCAAGCGCCTTGCTTTGCCGAATTCCGAGATCATGATCCATCAGCCCTCTGCGGGCACCCAGGGGCAGATCACGGATATGGCGATCCACCTGAAGCGTCTGGAGACCATCAAGAACCGCATGAACCGGATCCTTGCTGATAACACCGGTAAGAGCGTGGAAGAGGTCACCGCTGCTTGTGAGCGTGATAATTTTATGAGCGCTGCCGAAGCTCTTGAATTCGGAATTATTGACCGTGTGATCGAACATCACTGATAAGCATTGAAAGGCGTTGTCCGTTTATGGCTAAAAACGAAGAGCAGAAGCTCGTATGTTCCTTCTGCGGAAAGAATGAGTCCCAGGTTCGGTTGATTGCCGGTCCCGGTGTCTGTATTTGCAGCGACTGTGTAGACGCTTGCTGTGATCTTCTTTCCGAAAACGGTGACCGGGACGAAATGCCGGATCATCTGCCCACTCCTATGGAGATGAAGGCATACATGGATACCTATATCATCGGTCAGGATGATGCAAAAATCGCACTTTCTGTGGCTGTTTACAATCACTACAAGCGCATTTATCTTTCCAATAATTCCGATGTAGAGCTGCAGAAAAGCAATATTCTTTTGATTGGCCCTACGGGTTCGGGCAAGACCCTCTTTGCCCAGACCCTGGCAAAACTGCTGGATGTACCGTTTGCCATCGCAGACGCTACCACACTTACAGAAGCCGGTTATGTTGGCGATGACGTGGAAAATATCCTCGTTCGTCTTTTGCAGGCTGCTGAATTTGATGTTGAGCGTGCAGAACGTGGCATCATTTACATTGACGAGATGGATAAGATCGCCCGTAAGAGTGAGAATACATCCATTACACGTGATGTTTCCGGCGAAGGCGTGCAGCAGGCACTGCTCAAGATCCTGGAAGGAACTGTTTCCAATGTTCCGCCCCAGGGTGGCAGAAAACATCCCCAGCAGGAAACGATCCCCGTGGATACAACAAATATTTTGTTTATTTGCGGCGGTGCTTTTGACGGCCTGGATAAGATCATTGAAGCTAGAACAGATAAGTCTGCTATCGGCTTTGATGCTCCGGTGGAGAGTAAGAAGAATCGTGATATCGGCAAGCTCTTCTCCCAGGTGCAGCCCCATGATCTGCTGAAATTCGGTATTATTCCTGAACTTGTTGGTCGTCTGCCGGTGATCACAGCGTTGCAGGAGCTGAAGAAGGAAGATCTCGTTCGCATTCTTGTAGAGCCGAAGAACGCATTGACAAAGCAGTATGTGAAGCTGTTTGAAATGGATAATGTTGTTCTTGAGTTTACCCAAGAGGCATTGGAGGCTGTTGCGCAGAAGGCAATTGAGCGTCAGATTGGCGCAAGAGGTCTTCGTGCGGTTATGGAGCAAATGATGACTAAGATCATGTTTGCAATCCCTTCCGATCTGTCCATTCATAAAGTTACCATCACACCGGAGTGTGTGGACGGTGCAATGCCGAAGATCGTAAGGGATAAGAAGAATCCCAGAAAACCGTTAAAATAAAGCGTATTTATACTAGTTAAGGGGGTAGTCATCTACCCCCTTTTTGTTCCATAGGAGGTGCTTAATTATGAGCGCATATACTGTTGCCAAGCTTCCTGTTTTGGCGCTTCGGGGAATGAGTATTTTCCCTGAACAGACAGTTCATTTTGATGTGGGCAGACTGAAATCTGCGTTGGCTTTGGAGCATGCGATGAAGCATGACCAAACGCTGTTTCTTGTGCCCCAAAAAGATATACTTGTGGATGATCCCGGTCTGAAGGATCTGCATGGCATCGGCACGGTTGTCAAGGTTAAGCAGATTTTGAAAACCCAGGGCGATAATGTTCGTGTGTTGGTCACCGGTGTTTATCGTGCCCGCATTCTGGAGCTTACCCAGAATGAGCCTTTCCTCAGCGGTACCATTGATCCCGTGGATGAGGTACCCTATACAGATAACCTGAAAACAAAGGCTTTGCGCCGGGAAGCTGTTACTATGTACGGAAATTATTCGGATATGCTTGAGCATCCCGTGCAGGGTGTGCAGCTTCGGATCG
>JAFYNQ010000102.1 GCA_017548065.1 Oscillospiraceae bacterium | reverse complement strand
GTAACCTGCCACTTATTTTAGTTTAAAATCTCATAATCCTGATGCAATTTGTATTCCAGCGTATATGTCAATTCGTTTATGGTGTATATGCCGGTATAACGTAGTCCTGATGCTTTGGGAATCTTTGTGGTCGCGTCTAAAGTTAAATAGAAATAGGCTTCTGTGAGCGTATATTGCGCTGCTTCGGCATCCAGAATGTGGGTATCTCCATATAGATTACCAAGTGCATTATCGCGCAATTGCTTTTCCAAGGCTTCTGAAGGTATAAAACTATAGGTGATTTCTTCATCGGACTTCGCTATTTCGTAATGTTTGATCTCCTCCGGTAGTATGATATCGCTTATAAGTAGGTTTTGGACTGAAGCACGAACTTCGTTCGCTGATTTTTCATGTTCAGGCTTGCTGTCTACACCGTCTATTAACAGAGAATATGTGCCGTTTTTGAAAATTTCTTCTCTTGTTAGCGTGGTTCCTGCACCGGGTTTTCCGGTATTTGCAAGTGAGATAGTTTGCCGAACAGAAGAAGACCATCCGTTTGTTGCATCAATCGTTATTTCTGTATTTACGATCTTCTTGTCGCCAAACACTTCACACAATAATGTTTGCGTGGCATGTGTTTTCAAGGTTTTGGAAGCAATAATCCTGGTGCAGGCCTGTTCTAATTCAAGAACCATATCAGCAGAATCAACAGGTTCTGCATTCGCTTTGTCAAAAGGTAGGATTTTGGGGGAATCTGTGATAAATTCCGTTGTTATTGTGAGTTTTTCGTTAGAGTAGGCTGTTTGGTAATTCGTGTTATATTGTAATGTTTTGATATGTCCGTTTCTTGTAAAGCTAACTTTGGCATCGGCTGAATCAATCGTTTCAATTTCTTCTGCCATCCATGACTCTTTTCCTGTGATTTCAGTTAGCAAAATCGTATAACCGTTTTTGTGTTTCGTGCCGGTAATGGTATTATACAACAATGAATCAGCAAGCAGGAATGGGAGGACTCTGCTTTGGTACGATTCCAAGGTCATCGGTGTTGAGAAGTAGCTGTTATTAACAGCGCTGTATAGAGTACCGTTTTCATACCATTCTGTTACAGATATGGGCTCGCCGTTGACAAGAATTTGTGCATCGGTATATGCTTGAATTGCGGTATCTGCGCTTTTTAAATATACGGTTTTAACGGATTCTTCCTGGTATATTTCATCTCCGATTTTGCTTTCTTTTACCATCACAATACGATAACCGATATTATGCTCATCAAGCTTATTAACAGCGTTATCGTAAAAAGATAACGCATCATTTATTGGGATTTTTACGTATGCATTCATTATAAAAAGTGAAATAATAACAACAATAGCCGCCGCTGCGATTATTATAGCTTTTTTCATAACGTACCTCCTATAAAATTATTTTAACATATAAAAATGTTGTGTCAAGTGTTACTTAAATTCCTTCAAATACTTGCATTATTCGCCTGTATATTGTATAATTTTACCGATATAAAGGAGGCGGAAAATATGAATACGCAGTATTTTGTTTACGCTATTGAGGTTGAGAAAACCGGCTCTATTACACAAGCGGCAAATAACTTGTTTATGAGCCAGCCTACCTTGAGTAAAGCTATCAAAGATATGGAAGAATCTATTGGTTTTTCTGTTTTTAAGCGTAGCGCAAAGGGTATGGTTCCGACCCAGCGAGGTTTGGAATTTTTAGACCATGCAAAGAAAATTGCGGCGCAGGTGCATAAGATGGAGCAGGCCTTGCAGGCGCATGATGCAGCACATCAGCTTTTTAGCCTGGCCGTTCCTCGGGTCAGCTACATTGCAAAGGCGGTTTCAGAGTACATCTGCAATTTTGACGGCCATGTGGATATGGAGATTGATATTCTGGAGGACAGCTCCATCCGAATCATGGATCAGGTTGCTGATGGTCATTATGTTTTAGGTGTGATCCGCTATCATGCGGAGGATGAAGATTATTTTATTAAAAGTCTGAATGAGAAGGAGCTGCAGTATGAAATTATATGGCAATCCGATTATGCCGCACTGATGTCCGACTCACATCCTTTGGCACAGAAGGAGATTCTCTCAGAGAGCGATTTTTTGAAACATATTGAGGTCGCTTTCGGTGACGATGAAGTTCCGTATATTCGTTATAGTGAATCAAATGTTGCTTCTGGCAAGATGCGAAATAATAAGCGCATTTTAGTAAACAGCAGAGCAATGCAGTTTGACGTGTTGAGAAAGAATCCCCGTTCGTATATGTGGGTTTCTCCGTTACCAAAGGAAGTACTGGAAGCAAACGGATTGGTGCAACGTAGCTGTAAGGCTGCAGGGCAGTTTAAGGATATTCTGATCAGTCGTGCCGGTTATCGTTTCAGTAAGTTGGACAGAGCGTTCCTGGATAAGCTTTTCTTCGTTCGTAATGATGTAGCTTACGGCGAATAAATTCCTAAATAGAATAAACATATTCCGAAAGAGAATATCGCAAACCGATACAACTCTACCTAATTGTGCAATATAACCAATTACAGCGTGTTGGGTTTATGTTAACTGCATAAAAATGTTACCTTTTGACTGCATTATGTGAAAGTATGTATGTGAATTTTCAATTTCTAATTTATCGCATTATTTGATATTATTTTATCAAATATGTATGTGATGCTTTGATTACAGAACATATTGCACGATCTCGGCGTAAATTATGTAAGCAAGTGTTGCGAGTCTTTGTATTTGCTGCAAGTTGCGAGAAAGGAATGTGTTTTATGAGTAAAAAAGTTACTGTTATCGGTGCCGGCAATGTTGGTTCAACCATTGCCTATACTTTGTCTCTTGGTGAAATTGCTTCCGAAATCGTTTTGATTGATATTAACAAGGCGAAAGTGGAAGGCGAGGTTATGGATATTGTCCAGGGCACCAGCTTTCGTGAGCCTATTTCTGTAATCGCAGGTGATTATGAGGACGCAAAGGATTCCGATATCGTGGTTATTACTTCCGGAATAGGCAGAAAGCCCGGACAGTCACGTATTGACCTGGCGCAAACCAATGTCAATATCCTTAAGGACATTACGCCCAAGATTGTTGCAGTTGCTCCCAAGGCATTGTATGTTTTGGTCAGTAATCCCGTTGATGTTTTGACTTATGTATTTACTAAGATCTCCGGCTTGCCTGAAAGTCAGATCATTGGTTCCGGCACAATTCTGGATACTGCTCGTCTGCGTTACGATCTTTCTCATCACTACAAGGTTGCACAGATGAATATTCATGCTTATGTGTTTGGTGAGCATGGTGATACATCTTTCATTCCCTGGTCTTTGGCTGATGTTTCCGGCTGTAAGCTGGATGAGTACGAAAAGCTCATGATGCAGCAGGGGGTTGTGGAGGAGAAACTGGATCCTGAAGCTACCCTTAAGTATGTGCAAAAGTCCGGCGGCGAGATCATTGCGAAGAAGGGCGCAACCTTCTATGCAGTGTCCGCATCCGTGAATAAGATCATGGCTGCACTGGATGCAGCTTATGACAGTGTCGCCACTGTGTCCTCTATGATGCACGGTGAATACGGCATTGATGATGTATGTATCAGCACAATGACTCTTATCGGTCCCAACGGTGTCAAGGGTAAGGTTCCTGTTGACCTGACCGACGAGGAACAGCAGAAGCTGAAAGCAAGTGCAGATGCGTTGAAAGCGGTAATTAAAAGTTTGGAGATATAAAGGATGAGTGAAATGAAATTCAGTTATTATCCCGGTTGCACCCTCCGCAACAAAGCGAAGGATCTGGATGAGTATGCCAGACGAAGCGCTTTGGCTCTTGGCTTTGAATTGGTGGAACTTGAAGATTGGCAGTGCTGCGGCGGTGTTTATCCCCTTGGCGCAGACGAGATTGCCAGCAAGCTTCCCACTGTTCGTGCCTTGAACAATGCTAAAGAAAAGTCCCAGGACCTGGTGGCTGTATGCTCTGCTTGTTACCATGTTTTGAAGCGTGTGAATGATGACATGGCTAATGTAGCTGACATTCAAACCCGTGCTAATAATTACATGGGTCTGGAAGAGCCTTACACCGGCGAGACGCAGGTTCTGCACTTCCTTGAGGTTCTCAGAGACCGTATCGGTTTTGAGGAACTGAAGAAGAAGGTAGTAAACCCACTGACCGGCAGAAAGATCGGCGCTTATTATGGCTGCCTGCTGCTTCGTCCCAGCGCTGTTCTTGCTTTTGATGATCCTGAGAATCCCACAATTCTGGAGGACTTCATCCGTGCGATCGGCGCAGAACCTGTTGTTTATCCTTATCGTAATGAGTGCTGCGGTGGTTACATCAGCATCAAGGATAAAGAAGCTTCCGAAAAAATGTGTGATCGCATTACCGAAAGCGCTGCGGGCTTTGAGGCTGACTGCCTTGTTACCGCTTGCCCCCTGTGCAAGTATAATTTGAACAAATCCGGCAAGCTGCCTATCATATACTTTACTGAGCTGCTTGCAGAGGCTTTGGGTGTGAAGGAGGACGTTCAATGAGTGCTGTTGAGAGAATCAAGGAAATCAGCGGTGTGAATCCTTTGAAGTGTATGAAGTGCGGCAAGTGTTCTGCTTCCTGCCCCTCTTTTGATGCTATGGATATTAAGCCGCATCAGTTTGTTTCTTATGTTATCAATGATGATGTTGAAGCCCTGGCAAATTCCAAATCCGCTTGGAAGTGCCTCAGCTGCTTTGCTTGCATTGAGAGATGTCCCCGTGATGTTCAGCCCGGCAAGCTTATTGATGCAGCACGTCAGATGCTGATCCGCCAGCGTGGCCAGGAAGGTCTGTCTCCTGATGAGATCCCTGCTTTGTTGGATGATGAAACACCCCAGCAACTGCTGATGAGTGCTTTCAGAAAATATCGGAGGTAAGAAATGCGCAGAATTGGTGTATTTGTCTGTCACTGCGGCAGTAACATCGCTGCTACAGTAGACGTTAAAAAAGTCGTAGAAATGGCTTTGAATGAACAAGGGGTCGTTCATGCTGAAGATTACCCCTACATGTGTTCCGAAGCCGGTCAGTCCAGAATTGCGGAAGCTATTAAGGAAAAGCAGCTTTCCGGCATCGTTGTTTGCTCCTGCTCTCCCAGAATGCACGAGGCAACCTTCCGTAAGTGTGCAGAGACTTGTGGTCTGAATCCTTACCTGGTTGAGATCGCAAATATCCGTGAGCACTGCTCCTGGATCCATAAGGACGTGGAAGAGGCAACGGAAAAGGCTGTTATTCTGATGCGCGCAGCTGTTGCTAAAGTTCACCTGAATGCGCCCTTGCAGGCCGGTGAAAGCGCCGTAACGAAACGTGCGCTGGTTATCGGCGGCGGTATTGCCGGCATCCAGACAGCAATTGATATTGCTGATGCAGGGTATAAGGTTGATATCGTGGAAAAGACTCCTTCCATTGGCGGCAGAATGAGCCAGCTGGATAAGACTTTCCCCACACTGGACTGCTCTGCATGTATTCTTACTCCTAAGATGGTGGAGGCAGCATCTCACGAGAATATTACCATTCATACATATTCCGAGGTTGAGAAGGTTTCCGGCTTCGTTGGTAATTTTACCGTGGATATTCGCAAGAAGGCACGCTTTGTCAATATGGACAAGTGTACCGGTTGCGGTGTCTGCCAGGAGAAGTGTCCTTCCAAGAAGCCTCTAAATGAGTTTAATAGAGGCTTGAATACCCGCACAGCTATTTATACGCCTTTTGCTCAGGCAATTCCTAATGTGCCTGTGATTGATCCGCAGAGCTGTATCAAGCTGAACACCGGAAAATGCGGTGTTTGTGAGAAGTTCTGTCAGGTCGGAGCTATTGATTACACCCAGAAGGATGAGATCATTACCGAAAGCTACGGCGCTATTGTGGTTGCTACCGGTTTTGACACCATCAACCTGGACAAGTACGGCGAGTATGCTTACAATGAGAGCAAGGATGTTATCACCTCTTTGGAACTTGAGCGTATTATGAACGCCGCCGGCCCCACTAAGGGTCACCTGGAGAGACTCTCCGACGGTAAAGCACCTAAGGAGATCGTCTTCATTCAGTGTGTTGGCAGCCGTTGCTCTGATCAGCGCGGCAAGCCTTACTGCTCCAAGATCTGCTGTATGTACACGGCAAAGCATGCAATGCTTATCCGTGATAAGTACCCGGATACAAACGTCACTGTTTTCTATATTGACGTGCGTACCCCCGGTAAGAACTTTGATGAGTTCTATCGTCGTGCGGTTGAGGATTACGGTGTTAATTATGTGAAGGGTCAGGTTGGTAAGGTTGCACCTCAGCCTGATGGCAGTTTGCTGGTTCACGGTGTTGATCTGCTGGAGAACAAGCAGATTCTGAAGAAGGCTGATATGGTTGTTCTGGCAACAGCTATTGAGCCGAATCCTGATGTTCGCAAGATCGCTACTATGCTGACTGCGTCCATTGACACAAACAACTTCCTTACCGAGGCTCACCCCAAGCTGCGTCCTGTGGAATCTCCCACAGCCGGTGTTTTCCTCTCCGGTGTTTGTCAGGGTCCCAAAGACATTCCGGAAACTGTTGCCCAGGCCGGTGCTGCTGCAGTTAAGGTTATCGGACTGCTGGCAAAGGATAAGCTGAAGACCAATCCTTGCACAGCGAAGGCTGATGAGCTGCGCTGTAACGGTTGTTCTCAGTGTGCCAATGTATGTCCCTATGGCGCTATTTCTTATGAAGTCCGGCAGGTTAACGATCACGGTATCCGTGAGGATCGCAGAATCGCTGTTGTTAACTCTGCGCTGTGTCAGGGCTGCGGTGCTTGTACCGTTACTTGTCCCAGCGGCGCAATGGATCTCCAGGGCTTCTCTAACAGACAAATCATTGCGGAGGTGGATGCAATATGCCGGTAAATAACGAAAACTGGAAGCCCACCATCGTGGCTTTCTGCTGCAACTGGTGCAGCTATGCAGGTGCTGACCTGGCAGGCTCCAGCCGCCTGGCATATCCTGCAAATGTCAAAATTATTAAGGTGCCTTGCTCCTGCCGTGTAAACCCCATGTTTATCCTTCGTGCTTTTGAGAAGGGCGCTGACGGTGTGATCATGTGCGGTTGCCACCCTGGAGACTTCCACTATTCCACCGGTAACTACTAGGCACGTCGTCGTATGACGCTGCTGTTCTCTATGCTGGATTACCTGGGCGTTGAAGATGGCAGAACACGTGTGGAATGGGTTTCCGCTGCTGAAGGTGTGAAGTTCTCCGAAACGATGAACAGCTTCGCAAAGAAGATCAACGAACTTGGACCGAGTGTCAGATTGGGGGATTTGAGATGCAAGAATTGATTGAACGTGCAAAATCCCTGCTGGAAGCCGGTCAGGTCGCACGCGTTCTCGGATGGAAAAAAGGCGAGAACGTATGGGATGCAGAACCTGCATTCTTTGAATCTGCAGATGCTCTGGATGCGTTTGTTTATAATGGTTTTTGCGGTGCGAACCTGAGCAAGTACATGATTGAAGCAGGCAAGCTGGAAGGTAAGACTTTGGTATTCCTGAAGCCCTGCGATAGTTACAGCTTCAACCAGCTGCTTCGTGAGCATCGTGTTGACCGTGAAAAGGCTTACATTATCGGCGTTGGCTGTAAGGGAAAACTTGCTATCAGCAAGATTCCTTTTGATGGCATCTTGAATGTCTCCGGTGCTGATTATCCTGCTGCCGCAGAAATGCTGAAGGTTGAAACTCTTTACGGTGATGTGGAAATTGCTTACAAGGAAGCAATGCTGGAACGTTGCCATGTTTGTAAGGGTAAGGAACATGTTGTCTATGACGAGCTGCTCGGTGAAAGCTGTGACACTGTAGATGCTGATCGCTTTGCAGAGGTTGAGCGCATTGAAGCAATGAGTCCTGAAGAGAAGTTTGCGTTCTTCCAGCAGGAGCTCTCTAAGTGCATTCGTTGCAATGCCTGCAGAAATGTATGTCCTGCTTGTTCTTGCCGTAAGTGCGTATTTGACAGCACTGCGTTTGATTCCGCACAGAAGGCAAATACTACTTCTTTTGAAGAAAAGATGTTCCATATTATCCGTGCTTTCCACGTTGCAGGACGTTGCACGGATTGCGGTGAGTGTAGCCGTGTATGTCCCCAGGGCATTCCGCTGCATCTGTTTAACCGTAAGTTCATCAAGGATATCAACGCTCTGTACGGTGAGTACCAGGCAGGTAGTGATCTGGAGACAAAAGCTCCTCTTACTTGCTTTACAACCGACGACGCAGAGCCTGGTGTAGGCAGGGGGTAATGGATATGTATAGAATTTTGAAATCCGATCTGCCTAAGCTGTACGCTGCTATCAGCGCAAAGAATGATCTGCTGCTGCCTGTTAAGACAGCCGGCAAGACAAATTTTGCACTGTGGACGGAAGATGCTGTTGTTGATATTGAGGCGCTGAAGACTGTTAAGTCTCCCAAGGATGCATTCTTCCCTCAGAGTGAGAATCTCTACACCTGCGGCAAGGTGGATGGTAAGACGACCATTACAGAAGAAGAGCGTTGCAACGCTCCCTTTGTTGTGTTTGGTATCAAGGGGTGCGATGTGCGTGCCATCGCTGTTTTGGATAAAGTCTTTTTGAGTGAGCCTGTAGATTCTTACTATGCTTCTCGCAGAGAGCATGGTGTGATCGTTTCTATGGCTTGCAACCGTCCCGAAACCTCTTGCTTCTGCGGAGCGTTCGGTATTGACTGCGCACAGCCCGAAGGCGATGTGGTTACATGGCAGGCAGGGGAGTACCTCTACTGGCAGCCTATGACAGAAAAGGGTGAAGTGCTGACGCAGCAGGTGGCAGAGTTTTTGAGCGCTTGCGAGGATGCACCTGTTAATGAAGCCATGGAGCAGATTCGTGCGATTTGCAACAAGCTGCCTTTGAAAGATCTTGATCTTTCTGCATGGGGTGCTGAAGCTGCACAGAAGAATTTTGATTCTCCGATTTGGGAGCAGCTTTACAAGCCCTGCCTGGCTTGTGGCACCTGCACCTTTGTTTGCCCCACTTGCCAGTGCTATGATATTAAGGATTACAACACCGGAAACGGTGTGCAGCGTTACCGTTGCTGGGACAGCTGCATGTATTCCGACTTTACTATGATGGCACATGGTAATAACCGTAACAGTCAGATGCAACGCTTCCGTCAGCGTTTTATGCATAAGCTGGCTTATTTCCCTGCAAATAATGACGGCATGTTCTCTTGCGTTGGTTGTGGCCGCTGTGTTGACAGCTGTCCTGCGCATCTGAATATTGTTAAAGTGATCAAAGCCTTTGGAAAGGGGGAGAAGTAATGCAGGAAGCGATGCATGAATGTAAGTGCAATCCCGGCTTTATGAGAGATACATTGGTTCCTCAGGTCGGTATCATTACGGATATCCGCCAGGAGACACCTGATGTTAAGACTTTCCGTGTGAATGCACCTGAAGGCGGTAAACTTTTTGAGCATATGCCCGGTCAGTGCGCAATGGTTTGTGTGCCTGGTGTCAGTGAGGCAATGTTCTCTATCACTTCTTCTCCCACAAATAAGGAGTATCAGGAGTTTTCTATCAAGCGCTGTGGTGATTTGACTGATTGTTTGCATAGTCTTCAGATTGGCGACGAGGTGCTGGTAAGAGGTCCTTACGGTAATCATTTCCCTGTGGAAACTGAACTGAAGGGCAAGAACCTTCTGTTCATTGCTGGTGGCATCGGTCTTGCACCTCTGCGTAGTGTTATTAACTACGTGCTGGATAATCGTGAAAATTACGGTACTGTGGATATTCTCTATGGCTCTCGTAGTGCTGATGATCTTGTTCGTCGTGATGAACTGGAGAACGTTTGGGCAAAGACTCCCGGTGTCAACGTTTACATGACCATTGACCGTCCCCAGGAGGGCTGGGATGGCCACGTAGGCTTTGTTCCCGCATATCTGGAGGAAGTTGGCTTTGATACCAACAAGGTGGCTCTGCTTTGCGGTCCTCCCATTATGATCAAGTTCTGCCTGCAGGCGCTTGAGAAGCTGGGCTTCTCTAAGGAGCAGGTTTACACCACATTGGAGCTGCGCATGAAGTGTGGCGTGGGTAAGTGCGGTCGCTGCAATATCGGCACCAAGTATGTCTGTAAAGACGGCCCGGTGTTCCGTTTTGATCAGGTTGACGAACTTCCCAACGAATATTAAGGAGGACCAATACCGTTATGGAAAATATGGTGAATGTCTATTTTTACGGTAAGAAATATTCCGTTCCCGGTGATCTTACCATTATGACTGCAATGGAGTATGCAGGCTACACTCTAAATCGTGGCTGTGGCTGCCGTCATGGCTTCTGTGGTGCTTGCGCTACTATCTACCGCATTAAGGGCAAAAACGAACTGAAGACCTGCCTGGCTTGCCAGACCCAGGTGCAGGAAGGTATGTATGTAGCTTCCATTCCGTTTTTCCCCACTGACAAGAGAACTTATTCCATTGAAGAGCTGAAGGCTGATCAGCGTGTTATGATGGAGCTTTATCCTGAAATTTATGCTTGTATCGGTTGTAATGCATGTACTAAGGCATGTACTCAGAGCCTGAACGTTATGCAGTACATTGCTTACGCTCAGCGTGGTGAGCTGGAGAAGTGCGCTGAAGAGTCCTTTGACTGTGTCAGTTGTGGTTGCTGCTCCGTTCGCTGTCCTGCCGGTATCAGCCATCCTATGGTCGGTCTGCTGGCTCGTCGCCTGACCGGCAAGTACATTGCGC
Organism: Oscillospiraceae bacterium; assembly: GCA_017548065.1. GTDB lineage: Bacteria > Bacillota > Clostridia > Oscillospirales > Oscillospiraceae > Faecousia. The sequence continues at coordinate 72,845 of JAFYNQ010000102.1, read as the reverse complement.
CCAAATCCGAGCATGTTCATGCACGTGTTGAAGAAATCAATCATGGTCAGTACGATGAATTGATTGAGGCAATTATGCAGAAACCCATCGAAGAGATGAAGGAACTGTATAATACCCGCGATATCGAGAAGTAAGGAGGGATAGCCATGTTTACACCGGAAATGCTGGAATCCGTTAAGAAAGTGGAAGCCACCCGTGCTGAAAGAATGAAGACAGAACCTCGTCGTATGACCGCGGAGGAAAAGGATGAACTTTTGAAGGCGTACCATCCGGACTACCGTGCAGAGGGCTTCAAGGAAATCAAGATCGGACCCAATAAGGGTCAGAAGGCGCCTGTTGAATTGACAAATCTTCTGCATTCCAACTCTCGTCTGTTGACCGAGAAAGTTGATCTTTCCAAGATTGATTATGATGTTGACGTACTGGTTATTGGCGGCGGTGGTGCAGGTACATCTGCTGCCATTGAGGCGCATGAGGCCGGCGCAAATGTAATGATTGTTACCAAGCTGCGTATTGGCGATGCGAATACTATGATGGCAGAAGGTGGTATCCAGGCTGCAGATAAGGAGAACGATTCTCCTGTGCAGCATTATCTGGACGCATTTGGCGGCGGTCACTTTTCTGCCCGTCCTGAACTGCTTCGTCGTCTTGTTATGGAAGCTCCCGATGCCATCCGTTGGCTCAATGACCTGGGCGTTATGTTCGATAAGGACGAGGACGGTCGTATGGTCACTACCCACGGCGGCGGCACTTCCCGTAAGAGAATGCACGCTTGTAAGGACTACTCCGGCGCAGAAATTATGCGTACCGTTCGTGATGAAGCGCTTAACCGTCAGATTCCTGTTGTTGAGTTCACCTCTGCTGTTGAGCTTATCAAGGACGATAAGGGCCAGGTCGCAGGCGCTGTACTCCTGAATATGGAGACCGGTGATTACCTGGTAGCCCGTGCAAAGACTGTTATCATCGCCACCGGCGGTGCAGGTCGTCTGCATTATCAGAATTTCCCCACTTCCAACCATTACGGTGCTACAGCTGATGGTTTGATTTTGGGTTATCGTGCAGGTGCTCCGCTGCTGTATCAGGATACAATTCAATATCACCCCACCGGCGTTGCTTATCCCTCTCAAATTTTCGGTGCATTGGTGACTGAAAAGGTTCGTTCTTTGGGTGCAATGTTGGTAAATAAGGACGGCGAAGCTTACGCCCATCCGCTGGAAACGAGAGATGTTTCTGCCTCTGCTATTATCCGTGAATGTGCCAACGGCAAGGGTGTTGATACACCTTTGGGCAGTGGTGTTTGGCTGGATACTCCGATGATCGAGATCCTGGGCGGTGAGGGTACAATCGAAAAGAGAATTCCCGCTATGCTGCGCATGTATTTGAATTATGGCATTGATATGAGAAAAGTGCCGATTCTTGTATATCCCACACTGCACTATCAAAACGGCGGCTTGGAAATCGGCGGCGACGGCTTCACAAAGGCCATCCCCAACCTGCTGGTTGCAGGTGAAGCTGTTGGCGGCATCCATGGCCGTAACCGACTGATGGGTAACAGCTTGCTGGATATCATTGTCTTCGGTAGAAATGCAGGTAAGGCTGCAGCTGCTCGTGCAAAGGAGATCACCCTGGGTGAAATGAACCTGGATCATGTTCAGGCTTATGCCCAGGAACTCAAGGAAGCTGGCGTGGAGCAGGAGGGTGTTTCCCCTATGCTGCTGCCTAAGTATGCACGTCACGAGAGATAAAAATTTAAGACTGCAAGGCAGAGGGGGACCTCTGCCTTACAGCCGTCTTAAGGAGTTGTATTAATAATGGATTTTCTCAGTAATTTTATCTCAATCAGTTCAACAGCTTCTGTCTTCATGTGCGTGTTCTTTATTTGCTTTGTTGGCTATGCCATTGGCGCAATTAAAGTAAAAGGTGTCAGCTTGGGCACAGCAGGTGTTTTTCTCTTTGCTTTGCTCTTTGGATATCTTTGCACACTGCCCGGACTTGAAAATATCCCTGTTTTGGGTAAATTCTTCCTGGGCAATTCTGCGAATGAAAAGACTGCAACTGAAATCGCTTCCAAAATTTCTAACTTTAAGTTCATTTCCAATATTGGTCTTGTTCTGTTTGTTACTGCAGTTGGCTCTATTGCAGGTCCTAAATTCTTCCGCGACCTGAAAAAGAATGCAAAGACTTATGTGCCTATGGGCGCTATTATCATTATTGCCGGCGCACTGGTTACTGTGTTATTTGCATTGATTCCCGGCATCGGTTCTGCGTATGCTTCCGGCATTCTTTCCGGTGCTTTGACATCCACCCCTGCTTTTTCTGCAGCAAAGGAAACAGTTAAAGAGCTTGCTGCTGATCAGGAGGCACTTGTTGTTCTTGGTCAGGCTGTGGCATATCCCTTCGGCGTTATCGGTGTTGTTCTGTTTGTGCAGATTATGCCGAAAATCGTCCGTGCAGATATGGAAACTGAACGCTTGCTGATCTCCAATGACACGGAAGAGAAGACCGAAAACGTGAAGAAAGAAAAGAAACTGCTTGAACTGGATAACTTCGGTTTTGCTGCTTTTGGTCTCGCCCTTGTCCTGGGCGTCCTCCTTGGTGCTATCAAGATTCCGCTGAGCGGCAAAGGCTTTGACGGTCCTTGCTTCAGCCTAGGTATGACCGGCGGTCCTCTGATTGTTTCTTTGATCATTGCGCATTTTGGTCGTATTGGTAAGATCAGCATGAAGATCAACATAAATGCACTCAAGAACTTCCGTGAGTTCGGTCTTATGTTGTTCCTGTGTGGCGCCGGCCTTGAAGGTGGTGTTGTCCTGGTTGATCAGGTCAGCAAATCTACTCTGGGCCCCATGCTTGTGGTGTACGGCTTTATTGCCGGCGCAGTGATTACTATGATCCCCATGGTAATCGGTTATTTCTTTGGACGCAAGATTTGCAAGCTGCCGCTTCTCAGCAGCCTCGGTTCTATTACCGGCGGTATGACATCTACCCCTGCGCTGGGTACTTTGATCAGCGTTGCAGGTACCGATGATGTGGCAGGCGCTTATGCTTCCACATATCCCATTGCACTTGTGCTTGTTGTGCTGGCTTCTCAGCTCATCAATTCTCTGATGCTTGGTTAAATAAAATACGGAGAGTTGTTCTTTGTGAGCAACTCTCCGTATTTTATTTATTTTGGGTTTGTTTTTGTTGCGTATAGATGCTGATAACACGAAATACGGTTGAGATCAGCAGTATGCCGACAGCCATTGCACCGGCAATGGCAATGGTGTGCATGCCTTTTTCTGTGAAACTGGTCATGTCCTGACGTACCAGGTGGTTTGTGGTGTAATAAATACCGGCACCGGGAATGAGAGGGAACACGGAAATGACCAAATAGGAAATAGCGGGATATTTACGGATACGTGCCATGCTCTCGGAATACAGCGCCGCAAACATGGTAGCAAAGAAATAAGCAGCAAGATCACTGCCGCCAAATTGGCAAATCAGTCTGTAGCAGACCCATGTGAGCATACCGCCCAGGGCGCACAGAAAGCCGCCAGGGCCGTGAATGTTGAAAAGGATAAAGAATCCGGTACAGCCGACAAAGCACGCTACAGCCTCAACCAAAAGACTGTGGGTGCAAATTGCATCAACGATTGGGATGGTTATGAGTTTGTCAACGATATTCCATGCAGCGCCGGTACCCAGTGCAATTGCAGCGGCTACCAGGAAGACCTGGACGATCCTGTTTATGCCGGAATTGGTATCGCCATAGATAATATCTCTCATGGCGTTTGTAAACACCAATCCGGGAACAAGGATCATAAGTGTGCCAATGATCACGGTGTCTGCGTTATCGGTAAAACCGAGAGAACCGGCAAAGTAGGCTATCAGCGCCATGATGAAAGAAGCGGCGATAATTCGGAAAAAGTTGTTTGCTTTCAGCTTCTCCATAAGGCTGCTGACAAGTCCTACGGAGAGACCGCAGGCACCTGCCCATAAACAATCAACGAATGTGCCGCCAAAGATAATTGCAAAGCCACAAGCACCAAGAATATTACCGAGAAGATGAATGGGCAGGGAATAGTGCCGCAGAGATTTCTTTGTTTCCTTTAACCACGATTTTGCAATTTCAGGTTCGGGACGCTCACGGCAAATGCGGCGGCTGAGATTACTGTACTTTTCAACTGCATCCAAATCGTTTCCGTGGAAACCGATTCGTCGCATTCTTGTCAAAGCTTCACGATCCTTGGTATCTATGCTGACGTGTAAGCAGTTGGGGATCGCAAATACCTCAACGTTAACACCGTAAGCACTCATGATTCTTGAGACACTCTCTTCAATGCGGAATGTCTCTGCGCCGCTCATAGCAAGCTCGTAACCCAGCCATGTTGCGACGTCCAGTAATGCATTGTAATCCATCTTATTTTCTTACAAACAGAACACCCAGTGTGCCGGGGCCACAGTGGCAGGAGACAGTGCATCCTGCTTCTGTCCAGTACACATTTTCAAAGTTGCCGTAATTCTCCACAGCAGACTTAACTGCTTCAAGGCTGTCTTCGCTGACGGGGGTATGTGTTACAAACAATGTGCCGTTGTCCAGATCATCACGGTCTGCAAGGCGATCTTTGACATAGTTTGTGAGACATTTTGCGTAATTACCGCGGTATTTCTTAACCACGGACATTTTGCCGTCCTTAACCTCAATGCAGGGCTTCAGGTTCAGGAGGTTTGCACCCAATGCAGCAGCAGAAGAGCAACGGCCGCCCTTTACCATGTAGGCAAGCTGATCCAGCAGGAAGCTGGCTTCAATACGGTTGGTGTATGCCAGCACCTCTTCGTACAGCTCGTCCAGAGAGGTACAGGTTGCAGCAAGCTCGCATGCCTTCATTACAACAAGACCCTGACCGGTGGAAAGATTCTTGGAATCAACAACACGAACGTTGTCAAAATCCTCTGCAGCCAAAAGGGCATTTTGATGGCTGGAAGAGAAGCCGGAACCGAGATTGACGTGAATGACACCGTCATACTCAGCGGAATATTTCTCAAATGCTTCCTGATATTCACCAACATTCATAGCGGTGGTGGAGCAAAGCTGACCGCCAGATGCAACGTGCGCAAAAATATCGGCGGGTGTAATTGTGACATTGTCACGGAAAGCTTCGCCATCTTTAATTACAGTTAACGGTAGAACAGTAACGTTCAGTTTTTCCAAAAGCTCGGGGGAAAGATCGCAGGTGCTGTCAGATAAAATTTTGATTTTCATCTTGATTTCTCCTTATGAAAGTAGATGCTTGCATTTTATGCATGTTATGATAAAATAGTACCATAAGTTTCACATAGTGTCAACATTGTGATAGGAGGTGTGGATATTGCGATTACAGTTTATTGTAAACGGCATGACTTGTGCTGCATGTTCCGCTCGTGTGGAGAAAACTGCAGGCGCTGTGCCGGGTGTAAATAAGGCGGAAGTAAATCTTTTGCGTGGTACGTTAACGGTGCATACAGAGGATTCAGGGATCTCGGATGCGGTCATTCTGGCTGTTACAGATGCCGGTTATCCTACGCAGACATTTGAAAAGAAGGCTTCCAAACAGCAAGAGGATGATTCGCTGAAAACGATGAAATTCCGTATCATTTCTTCAGCATGCTTCCTTGTGGTTTTGATGTATTTTACCATGGGTCATATGATGGGGTTGCCGCTTCCTGCGTGGTATACAGGAACAGAAAATGCAATGATCGCTGTTCTGTTGCAATTCTTCCTTACGCTTCCTGTTGTGCTGATAAATCATGCATATTTTACAAAAGGTTTCAAGTCTCTCGTAAAGCGCTCTCCTAATATGGATTCTCTTATAGCTGTGGGTTCCGGCTCGGCATTGGTGTATGGTGTTATTGCTATGTTTATTATGGCTTATGCATCTGGACATGGTGATACCGAGGCGCTGAAGCATTACAGACATAACCTGTATTTTGAATCAGCGGCTATGATCCTGACGCTGATTACCCTTGGCAAATTTTTGGAAACTAGGGCAAAAGGTAAAACCGGCGATGCGATCCGACAGCTTATGGATCTACGCCCCGAAACTGCCGTTGTTCATCGTGATGGTGGGGAAGAAACTGTTCCTGTTGGAGAGGTTTCCGTTAACGATGTGGTAATTGTTCGTTCCGGAAGCAGGATTCCGGTGGATGGAACTGTTATTGAAGGCAGAGCGTCTGTTGATCAAAGCGCTTTGACTGGAGAAAGCGTTCCTGCTGATAAATCTGTCGGCGATACAGTTTCTGCTGCTACTATTTGCACTGAAGGCTTCCTGAAAGTTAAGGCGGATAAGGTCGGGGAGGATACGGTGCTTTCTCAGGTGATCCGACTTGTAGAAGAAGCCGGCGGCTCAAAAGCGCCGATCGCTCGTTTGGCAGATAAAATTGCCGGTATATTTGTCCCTGTTGTCATGCTTATTTCTGCAATTACCTTTGCAGTTTGGCTTGTTGCCGGAAACGGACTGGAGTTTGCGTTGACGTCTGCAATAGCGGTTCTTGTGATCTCTTGTCCCTGTGCACTTGGTCTTGCGACTCCGGTCGCTATTATGGTTGCCACGGGAAGAGGCGCCCAGCTTGGTGTTTTGTTTAAGAATGCAGAAGCACTGGAGAACCTTCACAACATTGATACTGTGGTTTTGGATAAGACCGGAACACTGACCAGAGGAAAGCCTGCTGTTACAGATGTTATTGTCGGTAATAGCGACAATAATACACTTTTGACTATTGCTGCTTCTTTGGAGTGCAGATCGGAACATCCTTTTGCAAAGGCAATCATGGAATATGTCGGGGATATTTGTTTCAGTGAGCCTGAAATGTTTGAGGTGCTTCCCGGATCGGGCGTTTGCGGTATTGTCAATGGCACGAAATTCTATGGTGGCAATGCGAAGTTGATGTCGTCTTTGGGTATTACGGTTCCGATGCATACGCATCTTGCGGCAGAAGGGAAAACACCCCTTTATTTTGCGGCTGAAAACGGAAATTATTTGGGCGCTATTGCTGCAGCGGATGTTTTGAAGGATGATTCTTCTGAAGCGGTTGCTGCTTTGCGTAAGATTGGTCTTAGTGTGATCATGCTGACCGGCGATAATGAAACGACAGCAAAAGCAATTGCAGATAAGGCTGGAATTGAACGAGTGATCTCGGATGTGCTCCCTGGTGATAAAGCCGGAACGATCCAGCAACTTCGTGCGGAAGGCCGAAAGGTTTTGATGGTTGGTGACGGGATTAATGATGCACCTGCCCTTGTTACTGCAGATGTGGGCATGGCTATAGGCAACGGAACTGATATTGCTATTGAATCTGCTGATGTAGTGCTTATGAAGCCCTCTCTTTCCGGTGTTGTAAGCGCTGTTTCCTTAAGTAAGGCTACTGTTAAGAATATCAGACAGAATCTGTTTTGGGCGTTTTTCTATAACATTCTCGGCATTCCTGTGGCAGCCGGTGTACTGTACCCGGCGTTTGGTATACAACTTAGCCCTATGATCGGTTCTGCTGCTATGAGTATGAGTTCTGTTTTTGTTGTTACAAACGCTTTGCGACTGCGGTTTTTTAAACCCACTGTTATAAAACAGAACAAGAAAACGGAAATTCAAAAGGAGGAAATTAAGATGGAAACTGTAATCAAAGTGAATGGTATGATGTGCCCTCATTGTAAGGCGCGTGTTGAAAAGGTCTGTCAGGAGGTCGCTGGCACAGAAAGCGCTGTCGTGGACCTGCAGGAAAAGATCGTAACTGTTACCGGTGCTGCAGATGTGGATGCGCTGAAGAAAGCAATTATCGATGCAGGCTACGAGGTTGTAGAATAAAAGACCGGTTTATTGGACTTATTGTATCTTACAATATCATCACAACAACCGAAAGGGTGATGATTATGTTTGATATCCGATATGTCCGTGGTCAGATTCATGTATATAATGCAAATGGTGTTTTCCTTTTCTCAGCAGATAATGAGAGGGAAGCCAGAGAGGAATTGAAGGAGTATGCGCAATCTGCGGCTTGATATTTGTTATGATGGCACACGCTATCGGGGCTGGCAAAGGCTTGGAAATAGCGATAATACAATCCAGGGTAAACTTGAGCAGACGCTTTCAAAACTGCTGGGAGATACGATAGAGGTTTCCGGCAGCGGTCGGACGGATGCCGGCACACATGCTTTGGGTCAAGTTGTCAGCTTTCATACGAACAGCGATATGCCTGCAGACAAGATCTTCGCTGAATTGAAGAAATACCTTCCTGAAGACATTGGAGTATTTAACTGCAAGGATGTATCACCCCGTTTCCACGCTCGTTTAAATGCCAAGGAGAAAACCTATCGCTACCGTATCTGGAATAGTGATAAACCTTGTGTGTTTGACAGAAAGTATGTTTATATCTTTCCGGAACAACTGGATGTTGCCCTTATGCAGGAAGCGGCAAAAGCCTATATAGGCACACATGACTTTTCTGCTTTTTGCGGTAATGGAAAAATGAAAAAGTCAACAATCCGTGCAATCAAGTCTTTTAATGTAGAGAGATGTGGCAATGAAATTCATTTCACAGTAACCGGCAATGGCTTTTTGCAACACATGGTTCGCATTATGGTTGGTACGCTGGTAGAGATTGGACTGGGAAAGCGGAATGCCGCATCTATTGCAGAACTGTTTGGTGGCAAACGAGCTGAGGCAGGTCCTGCTGTACCGTCTTCCGGATTGTGCCTGATGGAGGTAACCTATTGAATATTCAAATTTTTGGTAAAACAAAATGCTTTGATACAAAGAAAGCCGAGAGATATTTCAAAGAACGGCGCATAAAGTATCAGTACGTGGATCTTCTCCGTTATGGTTTGTCCGGGAAGGAGTTTGATGCAGTATTGCGAGGTGTTGGCGGTATTGACAACCTGATCGATTGGGATGGAAAGTCGGATGCCATCACGCTGTTGAAGTATATGGACGATAAAATCGCAAAAGAAGATAAGGTTTTTGATGATCCAGCCTTGATGTGTACGCCTATCGTTCGTAACGGAAAACAAGTAACGGTTGGCTATTGTCCTGAAATGTGGGCGACCTGGGATTAATAAGTAGCACAAAAGAGCAGCCTTTATGAGGCTGCTCTTTTCTTTCTTGGAGGGCATATGTTTGTTTTTATAGAGGCAGTCAATAAATTTGTTTGGGGAGTGCCGGCTTTGTTTATGATTCTTTGGGTAGGCATTCTGCTAACATTAAAAACGGGATTTTTGCAAATCCGCCTCTTTCCAAATGCGCTGAAACAATTTTTCTTGCAATTTAAAGGCAGAAAAGAAAGTGAGGGCGAAATCTCTCCTTACAGAGCGTTATGCACAGCTTTGGCGGCTACGGTTGGCACCGGAAATCTTGCCGGTGTTGCCGGCGCTATCGCATTGGGTGGACCGGGTGCTGTTTTCTGGTTGTGGGTAAGTGGTTTTGTTGGAATGATCACAAAATTTGCAGAGATCGTTTTGTCTATGCGGTATAGATATGTGAATGAGCGTGGTGAATATGTAGGCGGCCCCATGATCACAATCGTTAAGGGATTGAAAACAAAATGGCATTATCTTGCATATGTCTATGCTTTCTTTGGTGTTGTTGCGTCTTTCGGCGTTGGGAATGCCACCCAGGTGAATACGGTTATAAACGGTTTTGCTGAAGTGATGTCGTCGTTTGGGTTTCCGTTTGACACAATGGAAAGACTACTGGTGGCAGCTGGAATAGCGTTGCTATTATTGATTCTTTTGTTAGGAGGAGCAAAGAAAATCGCTCAAGCAGCGGAATTTATCGTTCCAATAGCGGCAGGCTTTTATATATTGCTTTGTTTGACAGTTCTTGTGCTTACCCGAAATACTTTGCCGCACGCACTACGTTCAATTTTTATCGGCGCTTTTTCTCCTGAAGCTGTCACCGGTGGCATGATCGGTTCAAGCTTTACTGCGCTGCGAATTGGTGCTGCAAGAGGAGTGTTTACAAACGAGGCAGGAATGGGAACGGCTTCCATTGCACACGCATCGGCATGCGGTAATCAACCTATTCAACAGGGGTTGATGGGGATAATGGAGGTTTTTATTGATACCATTGTGATTTGCACAATGACGGCGCTTGTTATTTTGTGTAGTGGTGTTGTTGTTCCGTACGGAACTGACATCGGTATTCGCTTAACATCTCAAGCGTTTACTGCAGTATATGGTAAATGGGTCAACATTCCCATTGCACTGGCATTAAGTAGTTTTGCCTTTGCCACAATTTTAGGGTGGAGCTTGTATGGCTTGCGTTGTGCGCAATTTTTATTTGGATACCGAGTATGGAATTTCTTCGTAATGATGCAAATCACTGTTGTGATCATTGGTGCGATTCTGAAAACACAGACAGTGTGGCTTGTCTCGGAAATTGTAAATGGGTTGATGTCAATTCCAAATTTGATTGCTATATTTTTGTTAATGCCTGAATTATTACACATTTTGCGAATATATGAAAAATTCGGGACCGACTTGCGGTCCCGGAATAAATCAATAGAATAGAATATCGGAATAGGTGGGATAAGGCCAGTAAGATTTTGCAGTGAGCTTTTCTAGAAAATCAGCATCTTTACGAATCTCAGCCATAGCAGGCACAACAACATCGCTGTAATATGCCATAGCACGATCGGTTTCAGCAGGGACGCTTTTCAGGTCGCTGTAAAGTGTTTCAATTTTCTCATAGAGGCTGTCAATTCTCTGAGAGATGCGGGATACGAGAGAAACCTCGGTTTTTGCAGTGACAGCACCACCGGTAGCGTTTTGCTTGCGTATGATACCGTCGGACAGATCGGAACTGTAGCGGATCGCAGCAGGAAGGATCTGGTGCATGACCATATCCACCATGGTGCGTGCTTCAATATTGATAAGCTTGTTATAAGCTTCCATATAGATTTCGTAACGTGCATGGAATTCGTCTTCTGTGAAAATACCGTGCTTTGTTACGAGATCAATGTTCTTTTGGCTGATGTAAGTGGGAAGTGCTTTCGCTGTGGAGGAGAGGTTACTCAAACCTCTGCGAGCAGCTTCCTGCTGCCACTCTTCGGAATATCCATTGCCGTTGAAGATGATGCGCTGGTGGGCTGTCAGCGTGTCACAGACAAGCTTTTGCAGTGTTGCATCAAAGTCTTCAGCGTTCTCCAAAATCTCCGCAAATCCACGCAGTTCCTCTGCCATGATGGTGTTGAGCGCGATGTTGGGGTCTGCGATGGACTGGGAAGAACCAAGCATGCGGAATTCAAACTTGTTACCGGTGAATGCAACCGGGGAAGTACGGTTTCTGTCGGTTGTGTCCTTGGGGAGCACCGGCATGACATCAACACCAACACGCATAAGGCTCTTTTCGGGATCCTTATAATTGGCACCGTTGATAATGGAATCCACAACTGCGGTCAATTCGTCACCCAGGAAGATAGAAATAATTGCAGGAGGTGCTTCGTGGGCACCCAAACGGTGATCGTTACCTGCAAATGCAACAGAGCAACGGAGCAATTCCTGATATTCATCAATGCCCTTGATAAATGCAGCCAGGAACACAAGAAACTGTGCGTTCTGTCGGGGCGTCTTTCCGGGGTTGAAGAGGTTCTTACCTGCGTCGGTACAGAGAGACCAGTTGTTGTGCTTGCCGGAACCGTTCACACCCGCAAAAGGCTTTTCGTGCAGGAGACATACCAGATCGTGCTTTGCGGCACATTTTTTCATAACCATCATGATCAGCTGGTTGGCATCACATGCGTTGCTTGCATCAGTAAAAATGGGAGCGAGCTCGTGCTGGCAGGGAGCGCCTTCGTTGTGCTTTGTCTTGGAAAGAACACCCAGGCGCCACAGCTGCTCATCCAGGTCACGCATAAAATTGGAAACACGCGTACGGATGGTTCCGAAATAGTGATCATCCAATTCCTGGCCCTTGGGAGGGGTAGCACCGAAAAGTGTACGTCCCGTCAGACGGAGATCCTCACGCTGGGCATAGAAGGACTTGGGTATCAGGAAATATTCTTGCTCCGCACCTACAGAAACACGTACGTGCTTTGTGTCCAGGTCGCCAAACAGACGAAGAATACGGACTGCTTCTCTGGATACCTCATCAATGGAGCGGAGAAGGGGAGTCTTCTTATCCAGTGCGTCGCCGGTGTAGGAGAAGAAGCAGGTAGGGATATACAGACTGCCATCTTTTACAAAAGCAAAAGCGGTGGGATCCCAGGCAGTGTAGCCACGTGCTTCAAAAGTTGCACGCAAACCGCCGGAAGGAAAGGAGGAAGCATCAGGTTCACCGCGGATCAGTTCCTTGCCGGAGAACTCCATTATAACTTTGCCTTCACCAACGGGGGTAATAAAAGAATCATGCTTTTCTGCTGTGATGCCGGTCATGGGCTGGAACCAGTGGGTGTAATGGGTGGCACCTTTTTCGGTTGCCCAAAGCTTCATGGCTTCAGCGATTTCGTTTGCAACGTCCAGGGTCAGGGGGTTATCGTTTTCAATACAGTGCTTCCACGCACCATAAGCTTCTGCACTCAAATACTGCTTCATGGTAGATTCGTTGAATACATCTGTACCAAACAGTTCCGGAATGCATACCGGTTTGCTCATCGTCCTCAATCCTTCCCAAAATATGTAATAGTTAATCAGTATAATTTTATGCGAAAACATAGAAAAATGCAAGCGTTGAATTTGTATAAATAGAGCGGCTCGTGGATTGCTTCGTTGTACAAAGCAACGAAATGATAAATCATATTGAAGTTATTGAAAAATATATTGTATTTTTGGAAAATTGCGTATATAATGAATGTGCTAATCTCCAATAAAAGGAAAGGAAGATAGATATGGAATATGTAAATATGAGCAAGGCTGAACTGACCGCTGCTTTTGAGCAGGTTAAGGAACAGTTTGAGTCCTGCAAAGCAAAGAACCTGAAGCTGAACATGGCTCGTGGTAAGCCCTCCAAGATGCAGTTGGATGCTGTCAGCGACATTCTCATGACTGTGCAGACTGCAGAGGACTGTGTGGTTGATGGTGTTGACACGCGTAACTACGGTGAGCTTTCCGGTCTGAAGTGCGCAAAGGAATACTGGGCAGACGTTCTAGACTGCAAGCCTTCCCAGGTATTTGTTGGCAGCACCTCCAGCCTGAACTTTATGTTTGATGTGATCGCACGTGCTTACAGCCACGGTCTGCTGCACAGCCAGAGACCTTGGTGCAAGGAGGAAACTGTCAAGTTCCTTTGCCCCAGCCCCGGCTATGACCGTCATTTTACTGTTACCGAATTCTTCGGCGCTGAACTGATTACTGTTCCCATGACTGCAACCGGTCCCGATATGGATATGGTTGAGGAACTGGTCAAGGATCCCCAGGTCAAGGGCATTTGGTGTGTTCCCAAGTACTCCAATCCCGATGGCATTATCTACTCTGAAGAGACTGTACGCCGTTTTGCAGCATTGAAGCCCGCAGCACCTGATTTCCTGATTATGTGGGATAATGCTTACTGCATCCATGAGTTTGAGGGTGAGTATGTTTCTTTCCCCGACATTATCTCTCTGTGTGAAGAGGCCGGCAACCCTGATATGGTTTGCGAGTTTGCTTCTACTTCTAAGATTACCCTTGCTGGCGGCGGTATCTCTGTGATGGCTACCTCCGAAGCGAATATTGCTTACTTTACCAAGCTGTTCACAGCACAGATGATTTCTTATGATAAGGTCAATCAGCTGCGTCATGTTAAGTACCTGAAGGATAAGGCTACTACTATTGAGATCATGAAGCGCCATGCAGCGATCCTGGGCCCCAAGTTTGCTGTTGTAGCTGATATGCTGGAGAAGGAAATCAAGCCTCTGGGCTTTGCTTCCTGGAACAGACCCAAGGGCGGTTACTTTGTCAGCTTTAACACTATGCCCGGTACTGCCAAGAGAGCCCTTGCACTTTGCAAGGAAGCAGGTGTTGAAATGACTCCTGCCGGCGCTACCTATCCCTACGGCAACGATCCTCAGGACAGCAATATTCGTATTGCTCCCAGTCTGCCTCCCGTTGCTGAGCTGGAGCAGGCTATGGATGTGTTCTGCACCTGCATTAAGCTGGCTGCACTTGAGAAGCTGCTGGAGAAATAATTTTAAACTGTTACATATATGCGCCGCAGAGTATTCTCTCTGCGGCGCGTTCTTGCATATTGCGGTAAATTGTGTTATACTAATAAAGAGGTGATCATGTTGATCAAAAACCTATTTAATAAATACCGGCACCTGATCATATATGTATTTTTCGGTGCTGTGACTACTGCAGTTAATTTTGCGGTTTATTATCCGCTATATAATATTTGCCATGTATCTGCTGTTATCAGTAGTGTAATTGCCTGGATTGTGGCTGTTATCGCCGCTTTTTTGACCAATAAACCATTTGTGTTTCGCAGTAATGACTGGTCATTGAAAGTAACGCTGCCGGAGTTTTGGGAATTTGTAATCAGTCGCCTTGGCTCCGGTTTGCTGGAAACTGCAGCAATCTATCTGCTGGTTGTTATTTGTATGTTGGATGGCAATATTATTAAAGTGATTGTCAGTGTTGCGGTTGTTGTCTTGAATTATATTACAAGCAGATTCCTTGTGTTTAATAAGAAAAAGTAATTCCCGGTCGCACCGTTTATTGGTGCACCGGGAATTTTTTTAACAGGGAACGACGGGATCTTCAAATTCTTTAATTCGCTGATAATATGCGCTGAGGGCAGCTTCTTTATGAGCAGCTTCAGCTTTTGTGCCGGTCAGTGCAATGAAATATTCGCAAAACAGAGGATTCAAAGGCAGGATAGGTCCAAGAATGTGGGTGCAGATCAGGTTGTTTCTGCGAAGGCCTTCCAGCTTGGAATCGCGGTTAATACCAATACCGCGGATGACTTTGGTAAATGCATAGTCGGTATTGTCGCCATACAGCATGCTGAACTGGGAGCGAAAGCCTACAAGCTTAAAGTTCTCAAAATCAGCAAGCACTTTGCCGTTGTAACGATCAAATAAATCCGTTTTTACGTTGATATCAAAAATGCCAAGACCGTCAATTTCCAATTCCTCTGTGACATACTGAATATGTTTGCAGAAAATCTCACCTGCGTTGCCGGTGGCGAGAATCGGTGTGCCTTTTTCAACCAGGGCAAATAAACGCTCTTTGTAAGGCATCAGCTTGTTGATTACACGGCGTTGCACAGATTCACTCATGGAACCGATATAGATTATATCGGGATCTTGCTCAACAAAGTAGGGGACGTCGGTAATCTTCGTATAAATAAACTGAGCTTCGGGCAGTGTTGCCTTTAAATATGCCGAATTCTGTCCGTCTCCGAATAGATTGCAGGACTCATCAAACAGTATTTCAATTACCATGGTGCGTCTCCTTTCCCAGTGAGATCAAACCGTTTTTGACAGTTCGTGCATCCTCGGGTCGGTAAAGTTCGTGTAACACATAGATGTGTTGGCAAATATCAGTATTCAGAAGATTGACGGATTCGCTGCAATCTTCGGTGATGGAAATCTTACTTTCGTCCACACCGGCCAAAAGGGCACGGAGGAGGTGGTCTTTGCAACGGGGGCCACAGAAAATCACCTGCTTAATGGAAGGATCTGCAAGGGCAGAGTAGTCGCAATCATAAAGCCAGCAGGTGCTTTCGGAGTTGTTGATGTTATCATCTTTATCATCCACAACCAGAATTGCACACTTGTTGTCACCGGGAACTTTTGCTACGTAGTCATAGCAACGTGCGCAAGCAATGGGATTCTGTCCCTTTGCCATCAGCATTGTGATCTTCAAATTACCGGATTCAATCTCCTCAAAACGTGTTTTTACGATCTTTGTTTTGGAGAAGCCCTTTGCAATTTGTTCATGATCCAGTCCCAGTTCTTTCAGTAGAGCGATTGCTGCGGCGAAATTATAAACATTTACGATGTTGTCGTTGATCAGGTTGTATTTCTCTTCACCGTCTTTGGACAAAATGGTGAACATATCCTTTTCACGGTCAATTTCGGTAATCACATAATCAGGCGCCTCGGATTGGAACTGGCAGGCGGTACAGAAATGTCTGCCAATATGATTGTATCGGACGTATTCAGATTCCAGAATCGCACCGCACTCAGGGCAGTAGACAATGTCTTTGATGTGCTGGGGGATGTTTCCTTCGGGCTTTTCTGCGGAAATGCCGAAGTATACACATGCTTGCCCGTCTTTCTTCAGGGAACTGGAGATGATATCGTCCGCATTCAGTACAAGCTTTGTGGAGAGGGGAAGCGCCTTGCTGATGATGAACTGAATGAACTCTGTGTGTGCGTTTCTCTTTAATGAGTCACGCATAATGTTATTACAAACCAGATAGTCAGGCTTCAAATCAGGATAGATCAGCAGAGAACTGCGCTCATCTACCTCCAGTACTGCAATGTCCTTTTTGGGCTTTCCGAAAATTGTGGTATCTTCTATCAGCGCGGAAATAACACCGGCTTGTACATTGGAGCCAAAGCTGTTATTTGTGATGCTGTATCCGTTTTGCGTGAGAATGGAGGAGAGCAGATTGCTGACAGTGGTCTTGCCGTTGGTGCCGGTGACGGCAATGACGGTTTTCGGGGGTGTGAGATGCTTCAGGAAATCCGGGGAAAGTTTAATTGCAATCTTACCCGGTAGAAAGGTTGCGTTTCTGCCCAAAAGCTTCATTAAAAACTGGGCAAGTTTTGCAACATGAAGCGCAAAATAGTACCTGATCTTTTTCATAATCTAACTTCCTTTTGACATTAGCAAGGGCAGTCACATTTGCGACTGCCCCATATGCTATGATTTGTTATAATACTTCTTTCAGGGAATCACGAATGATCTGCAAACCCTTTACAAGAAGCTCATCCTCAATTACAAGAGGAGGCATGATCTTCAAAACGTTATTGTCACGGCCAACACGCTCAATGATCAATCCGTTGCGGAAACAAGCGGCAATCAAGGGCTTGGTCATGTCAGTGTCAAAACCGGAGAAATCAACGCCCCAAATAAGGCCAAGGCCTCTGTACTTGATACGAGAGTCCAAAGTAACGATCTCATTACGCAGAAACTCTTCAACGATTTCAGCCTTGCGATTTACCTCAGCGGTAATATTTTCCTCAATGAAGATCTCCAGACCCGCTTTGCCGGCAATGAGGGAGAGCTGGTTTCCACGGAATGTGCCGGTGTGCTGACCGGGCTCCCAAATGTCCAGTTCAGGCTTGAACAGAACAAGAGAGAGAGGCATGCCGCAACCGCCGATGGACTTGGAAATGGTGACCATATCCGGCTGGATACCTGCACGTTCAAAGGAGAAGAAATTACCGGTTCTACCGCAACCGACCTGAATGTCATCTGCAATCAAAAGGACATCGTGGCGATCGCAAAGTGCACGTAGTGCTTTGAGCCATTCAACATCAAAGACATTAATGCCACCGTCTGCCTGGACAGTCTCCAGAATGATTGCAGCGGGCTTTTCAACGCCGGAATGATCGTCGGTGATCAGCTTTTCCATGTAAGCAACAGTATCAAGTCCGGGGAACATATCAGGAGTAGGAATGTGCGTTACATTGGGAAGGATCTGTCCTGCGCCTTCACGGGAGCATCGGTCAGTAGTCAGCGCCAAAGCTCCCATGGTCATACCGTGGAAAGCGCCCATCATGGCAAAGATGTTCTGACGACCCTTTACTTTACGGGCAAGCTTCACTGCGGCTTCCACTGCGTTTGTTCCGGTGGGACCTGCAAACTGTACTTTGTAATCCAAACCTCTGGGAGCTAGGATGTTTGCTTGGAAATACTCCAAAAACGCTCTTTTGGGAGCAGTATACATATCCATGGAGTGAATGATGCCATCGGACTGCAGGTAACTGATCAGCTTCTCGTTGATCTTCTCGGGGTTGTGACCAAAATTCAATGCGCCGGCACCGGCAAAGAAGTCAATATATTCCTTGCCGTCTTCTGCAATCATAACAGATCCCTTAGCTTTTGTAAAAACAGTGGGGAAGTTTCTGCAGTAGGAACGGACATTGGATTCTACATTTTCAAATACAGATGTATCCATATAAATACTTCCTTAAATACTTTATTTATATACCAAACTGTACTATACCACAAATGTCTGATAAAATCAAGCAGAAATCAAGCTATAAAGCAGGAATCGGGCGCCTGGTTTTCAGGCGCCCGACGGGGTCATTATTTTACTACGGGATACTTGATCTTAACGGGCATGCCGGATGCACAGGATTCCACAACAGCGTTACAAACTGCAACAGTGGAAGCTCCTTCCATGGAAGAAATGGGCAGAGGGGTGTTGTCCAGAACGGAGTCAACGAATGCCTTGATTTCTGCCTTAACATTATGTCCAGCAATGTTTACGGGGATCATCTGGGGGATGTTGTAGCGGTTGCCGTGCTGAGCAAGAGGCTCGTCGCCGCACTCAAACAGAGTCAGGTAGTTGGAACGGTTGTCGCAAATGATGGTACCCTTGGTGCCGTAGAAGCAGGAACGCATGGTGTACTCACGCTTGCAACCGATAGCGGTCAGAACCTTGCCGTTAACGTTGTTGGGGAACTTCATAATTGCGATGGAGCAATCATCCACGGGCCAATCGGTCAGGCACTTGTGGTTGGACAGAGCGTAAACCTCGGTAGGATCGCCGGCAATCCAACGAAGCAGATCAATTGCGTGGCAACCGCCGCCGATAACAGCGTGACGCTCGGGAGAAACACGCCAGTCATTTGCACCGCGTGCAACACTGTAATCGTGTGCGTATTCGCTTTCTACAAAGTACAGCTCACCAATACGGCCGGAATCAATAATTTCCTTAGCCTTTGCAAAGGAGGGTGCGTAACGGGAAACCTGACCAACCATCAGCTTCAGGCCGGTTTCCTTTTCTGCCTGCATCATCTTCTCACACTCGGCCACGGTCAGTGCCATGGGCTTTTCGCAGAGAACATGCTTGCCGGCACGCAGGAAGGTCTCAGTCATTTCCAGGTGCAGCTGGTCGGGCATAACGATGATTGCTGCATCAACAGCGGGATCATTAATAAAATCATGCCAATCCAGAGATGTCTTTTCGGGATGGTACAGTTCTGCAGCAGCTGCGACACGCTTCTCGTCAATATCACAGATACCGTACAGATTTGCACGCTCGTTTTCGTAAACTCCCTTAATGTGGCGTTTACCCATGCCGGAACAGCCAATGACAACGATATTCAGCTTTTTCATTGATAAATTTCTCCTTTTTTGTTGGATTTTTCAAAACAATCATAACATTGTTTGTTAAAAGTTTCAAGTACTTTTTGTTGGTTTCACTCCTCAATTTGTGGGAAAGACGTTTTAAGGCATATTTTTCATTTGACACATGCGCAAGATTGGTTTATGATACTACAAAACAACATGGAGGTTATGATATATGATCAGAATCGGAATCGTGGGTTACGGAAATCTTGCACGTGGCGCTGAATGTGCTATTTCTCAAAATGCAGATATGGAATTGGTTGCAGTATTTACACGCAGAGATCCGCAAAGTGTTAAGATTGCTACTGCTGATGTTCCGGTGTTGTCCTTTGCAGATGTAAATGATTGGCAGGATAAGATTGATGTTATGCTTCTGTGCGGCGGCAGTGCGACGGATCTTCCTGAGATGACACCTGAATTTGTGAAAAAATTCAACGTTATTGACAGTTTTGATAATCATGCCAACATTCCTGTTCATTTTAAAAACGTGGATGATGCTGCAAAAGAGGCAGATCACATTGCGCTGATTTCTTCCGGTTGGGATCCCGGTCTGTTTTCTGTTAACAGATTGTATGCAACTGCTATCCTTCCCAAGGGTGAAAATTACACATTCTGGGGAAAGGGTGTCAGCCAGGGGCATTCCGATGCAGTACGTCGTATTCCCGGTGTTCTGGATTGCAGACAGTATACAATTCCTGTTCCCGAAGCTATGGAAAGAGTTCGTTCAGGTGAGAATCCTGCATTGACCACCCGTGAGAAGCATACACGTTATTGCTATGTGGTTGCGGCAGATGGAGCTGACAAGGAAGAAATTCGCAATGCCATCGTAACCATGCCCAATTACTTTGCGGATTATGATACCACAGTTGAGTTTATCTCTGCGGAACGTATGGCAGCCGAGCATGCTGGACTTCCGCATGGTGGCAGTGTGATCCGCAGCGGTGTTACCGGTTGGAACGAGGAAAATAAGCAGACCATTGAGTACAAGTTGACCCTGGATTCCAATCCGCAGTTTACAGCAAGCGTTTTGGTTGCTTGCGCCAGAGCAGTCTACCGCATGTATAATCGTGGTATCAGAGGTTGCCAAACGATTTTTGATATTGCTCCCGGTGATCTTTCTGCAAGCAGCAGGGAAGAGATCATTGCACACATGCTTTGATGTATACTATCAGTCTATTGACTGGCGCCGCCCTTTCAAGTCCTATCTTCCTTCAAATCAAAAAGACAGGGGGTACCGAAAGGAACCCCCTGTCTTTTTGGTGCGAGAGATGGGACTCGAACCCACACGGCGAAACCACACGCACCTCAAACGTGCTTGTCTACCATTCCAACACTCTCGCAGGACTATGGCATTATAACCTTTTGTTTCAATTTTGTCAATAGTTTTTGCTGTATTATTTTCTTGTTGTCATTTTATTTATAATTTGTTATAATCGTTCCAAACCCCAGGGAGGTACGTTTTTATGGCTCGTTTTTTTGTAGATTCTCAGTCCTTAGAAAAGGATTTTATTGTTCTTACGGGTGAAAATGCAGTGCACGCTAAGGTCTTGCGTTTGAAGGCCGGTGAGAGTGTCGTAATTTGCGATGGTTCTGGAAATGAGTGTAAATGCACTGTCAGCGATGTCAGTCCCGATCAAATCAGCCTTGTAGTGAATAGCAGAATGGCTTCATCTGCAGAACCGAAGATTTCTGTCAGTGTCTATATGGCTTTTTCAAAAGGTGATAAATTTGAACATGTTATTCAAAAGGCAACAGAGCTTGGTGCTATGGAGATCGTTGCATTTCCGTCCGCACGTTGCGTATCCAGACCTGATGAAAAGTCTTTGAAAAAGAAGTTGGAAAGATGGCAAAAAATCGCTGCTGCCGCTTCGGAACAGTCCGGCCGGGGAATTGTTCCCGATGTACTGGTTTTGAACAGTTTTAATGAAGCAATTACAAGAGCTGCTGCAACAGATGTACCCATTTTGTTTTATGAAAATGAGCGTGCAATAACGCTGCAGATGAAGCTGAAGGAAAAGCCATATCATACTGTAAGTATTCTTACGGGTCCTGAGGGCGGACTGGAGGAAAAAGAGGTTCAGCAAGCAATGTCGGCAGGTCTTTCTGTTTGTAACCTTGGTACCCGTATCCTGCGCTGTGAGACAGCACCGTTATGTGCTTTGTCTGCAATTATGTACGATTCAGGAGAGTTTTAAAAGAGTGGGTTGCGTTTATGCAACCCACTCTTTTTGCTTATTCAATGTCCAAAATCTCTTTTGAAATAAATACAGGTCTGTTTTTGCTCTGTTCAAAGTTTCTGCCGACGTATTCACCTATAATGCCAATGCAGAACAGCTGCATGCTGCCTAAGAACAGGATCAAAACGGTCACAGTGGCATATCCGGGGATGTCAATTCCGGCTATAAGCTTTTCAAGCACTACAATGATCAAATAGATCAGTGCCGCCAGGGATGTGAGCATACCGAGAAATGTTGAAATACGCAATGGTTTTGTAGAGTAGCCGATTATGCCGTCAATAGCGTAATTTGTGAGTTTGCGGAAGTTCCATTTGGTGTTTCCGGTTGCACGCTGGCAAGCGGTGTAAGGAATATAATGGGTTTTGTAACCGACCCACGCAAATATACCCTTGGAAAAACGATGATACTCTGCAAGCTTTAGGATGCTTTCCGCTACACTTCTGCGAAATGTTCTGAAATCACTGGCGTCGGATTTCATATTCACATCCGAAAGTCCGTTAATGATCTTATAGAAGGATTTCTTGAAAAAGGAAAGAATTTTTCCTTCGTTTCTGCGATCCTGGTATGCAGTTACCATGTCGTAGTCTTCGTTTTCCTCAAGAAATTTAACCATTTCCCGCGTAACTTCAGGTCGCTGCTGCAAATCAGCATCAATAAGGCAGATATAATCGCCGGAAGCATGCTGTAATCCGGCATAAATACCGGCCTCCTTACCGAAATTACGGGAGAAGCTGATCACTTTCGTAGGACACGCCTGTGCCTTATGCAGTTTTCGTAATTCATGCAGTGTCGCATCTGTACTGCCGTCATCCACGAAAATGATTTCATAAGAATAATTGCAGTCTGCAAAAGCTTCTATAGCTGCTTTTTGAAAAAGGGCGACGTTGCCGGCTTCGTTATAACAGGGAACAACAAGAGATAATTTCATATACCACATCTCACTTATATTTTTTATTATTATATGTTATTATTTCAATGTAGTCAAGATTATGTGCTGAAATATGGTTTTTTAGTTGACATACAATGAAAAATATGATAACTTTAGTAGGCAAACGCAGTGATAGGGAGTTTCCGGACAGAATCTTCAAAGAGAGCATACGGTCGGTGTGAGTATGTAGGATCGTTTTGGATTGTCGCCCTTGAGTGGATTCTCTGAAAATTGCAGTAGGGGAATACGGGAATGCCCGTTACAGCTATTGAGTGCCCGGAAACGGGAATTCAGGTGGTACCACGGAAATGTGATGTTGTATTTTCGTCCTGAGCCTTTGGCTCGGGATTTTTTTATTTTCAGATTTAAAGGAGTTGCGATTATGGCAAGAGAACTGCCCAAAGTTTACGAACCGAAAACCGTAGAAAATGAGATCTACAAAATGTGGGAAGACAACGGTTATTTCCGCCCTTCCGAAAATAAGGAAGCTAAGCCCTTTACGATTGTTATGCCGCCTCCCAATGTTACAGGTCAGCTGCATATGGGTCACGCAATGGATGCAACACTCCAGGACACCTTGATTCGTTTTAAGCGTATGCAGGGCTACCGTGCGCTGTGGGTGCCCGGCGTTGACCATGCAGGTATTGCAACGCAGATCAAGGTTGAGGAAGAACTGCGCAAAGACGGTATTACCCGTTATGACCTGGGTCGTGAAAAGTTCCTGGAAAAGGTTTGGGACTGGAAGCATAAGTACGGCAACCGTATTGTAGAGCAGCAGAAGAAGCTGGGCGCATCCTGCGATTGGGAGCGTGCGAGATTTACAATGGACGAGGGCTGCTCCAACGCTGTTCGTGAGGTCTTTGTTTCTCTGTATGAAAAGGGTCTTATTTACAAGGGAAGCCGCATTATCAACTGGTGTCCCAACTGTGTGACCGCACTGTCTGACGCTGAGGTTGAATACGTTGATAAGCCCGGTCATCTGTGGCACATCCGTTATCCCATGGCTGATGGCTCCGGTGAGGTCGTTGTCGCAACTACCCGTCCCGAGACAATGCTTGGTGATACCGGCGTTTGTGTCAACCCTAACGATGAGCGTTACCAGGCTATTGTTGGCAAGAAGGTAATTCTTCCTTTGGTCAACAAGGAGATCCCTATTGTTGCTGATGATTACGCAGAAATGGACTTTGGTACCGGTTGTGTTAAAATGACACCTGCTCATGACCCCAATGACTTTGAGGTTGGCCTGCGTCATAACCTGGAAGTTATCCGCGTGCTGGATGATAACGGTGTTGTCAATAGCTACGGCGGTAAGTACGAAGGTCTTGATCGCTACGAGGCTCGTAAGCAGATCGTTGAGGATCTGCAGCAGCAGGGCTATCTCGTTGAGGTTGCAGATCATGCCCATAATGTGGGTACCTGCTATCGTTGCCATAACGATGTTGAGCCGATTATTTCTGCACAGTGGTTCGTGAAAATGAAGCCCCTGGCAGAAGAGGCTGTTCGTGTTGTTAAAGACGGCGAGACCAAGTTCGTTCCCGACCGTTTCAGCAAGACTTATCTGAACTGGATGGAGAATGTTCGTGACTGGTGTATCTCCCGTCAGCTTTGGTGGGGTCACCAGATTCCTGCCTGGACTTGCGAAGAATGCGGTCACATCACCGTATCCCGTGAGGATGCCTGCAAGTGTGAGAAGTGTGGCAGTGCAAAGATTGAGCGTGATCCTGATGTTTTGGATACCTGGTTCTCTTCTGCTCTGTGGCCCTTTGAGACCTTGGGTTGGCCTGAAAAGACTGAAGACCTGGCTACTTTCTATCCCACGGATGTGCTTGTTACAGGTTATGATATTATCTTCTTCTGGGTTGCAAGAATGATCTTCTCCGGCTGTGAACATACCGGAAAGACGCCTTTCCATACTGTTTTGATCCACGGCCTTGTTCGTGATGACAAGGGCCGCAAGATGTCCAAGTCCCTGGGCAACGGAATTGATCCTCTGGAAATGATTGAGAAGTATGGCTGCGATGCTCTGCGTATGAACATGGTTACCGGCAACTCTCCCGGAAACGATATGCGTTTCTATGTTGAGCGCTGTGAGGCAATGCGTAATTTTGCAAATAAGCTGTGGAATGCTTCCCGCTACGTTATGATGAACCTGGCAGAGGATGCTGTTAACAAGCTTCCTGCGGCAGAAAAACTGGAGATTGCTGATAAGTGGGTACTCTCCAAGCTGAATGCTTTGATTGCAGAGGTTACGGAAAACCTGGAGAAGTACGAGCTTGGTGTTGCCGTACAGAAGGTATATGACTTCATTTGGGATACCTACTGTGACTGGTATATTGAGCTGACAAAGGCACGTCTGTATTCTGAAGATGCAGACCGTAAGGAGACTGCTATTCAGGTTCTCGTTTATGTGCTGGATCAGATTCTTCGTTTGTTGCATCCCTTTATGCCCTTCATTACAGAAGAGATCTGGCAGTCCATTCCTCATGAGGGTGATGCACTGATTGTCGCCAAGTGGCCTGAATACACCGAAGAACTGGCATTCAAGGCAGAGGCTGATATTATGGAGTCTGTTATGGATGCGATCCGTGCGATCCGTAACCGTCGTGCAGAGATGAATGTGCCTCCCAGCAAGAAGGCTGCACTTTTCGTGTTGTCCTCCAAACCTCAGATTTTTGCCGAGGGTGAAGGCTTCCTGCAGAGACTGGCGTATGCTGATGCTGTCACTGTGCTGGTTAAGGAGCCTGAAAACCTGGACGGCATGGTTACCATCACCACTGCTGATGCAAAGCTGTATATCCCCATGGGTCAGCTTGTGGATGTGGCTAAGGAATTGGATCGTATTGAGAAAGAGCTGGATAAGGCAAGAAAGAATCTTGCCGGCATTGAGGGCAAGCTTTCTAACGAAAAGTTTACTGCCCGTGCTCCGGAAGCAGTTGTGAATGCAGAACGTGAGAAGGCAGCAAAGGCTCGTGACTTGATCGCACAGCTGGAAGAAAGTGCTGCAGCACTGAAGAAGCTGTAATTGAATATGATTATTGGCGTGCAAACATCAGGTTTGCACGCCAATTTTTTATTTACGTCATGATTGCGACTATATATTTAAATTTTACTTTCTATAATGAACATGTAATTTACAAAAGGAGGTTAAAAATGCATTTTACAAGTTATTTGCAGGATAGCCGGTTGACGGTATTGCTAACAGGGGAGATTGATCATCACTGCGCAAAAACATATATAACGGCTATTAACAGCAAAATTGAAGCCTATTCGCCGGGGATGTGCGTTCTTGATTTTTCGGGTGTGACATTTATGGATTCGTCCGGAATCGCTGTAGTTATTAACGCTTTGCGAACCATGAATGCATCCGGTGGTACGCTTGCGGTATCATCGCCACAAAAACAGGTCATGAAGGTTTTTCGTGCGTCCGGCATTGATAAGCTGATAAAAATTGAGGAGGAAGTATCATGAAATTTGAGAATGCAATGACCCTGGAATTTCCGAGCAAGTCTGCAAACGAATGTTTTGCGCGTTCTGCGGTTGCATGCTTTGCAGCGCAAATGGATCCCACATTGGAGGAATTGGGGGATATTCGTACAGCTGTATCAGAGGCTGTGACAAATTGTATTGTACACGCTTATCCTGAAGGGTTGGGGCTGATTACGATCCGTTGCAGAATATTGAAGGATAACGTGCTGGATATTGTGATCAAAGATAAAGGTGTTGGCATTGAGAATGTTGAGCAGGCAAGGACACCTATGTTTACAACCGGAGGTGTAGAAAGAAGCGGTATGGGCTTTACCATAATGGAAACATTTATGACTACTTTTGCTGTAAATTCCAAATCGGGAGTAGGCACTACTGTACATATGCGCAGAAAGCTGCAGCGTCGGAAATGAACATAACAGAGGAATTGATATGTCGTGCAAAAAACGGCGATAAAGAGGCAGGTGAGAGGTTAGTGCGTGAAAACACCGGCTTGATATGGTCTGTTGCCAAGCGTTTTATCGGTCGGGGGACAGATGCGGATGATCTTTATCAACTCGGTTGCCTTGGTTTTTTAAAAGCTGTGGATGGTTTTGACACGTCATTTGGAACGCAGTTTTCCACCTATGCTGTTCCGAAAATTGCAGGGGAGATACGGCGTTTTCTTCGGGATGACGGGACAGTAAAAGTGTCCAGAAGCATTAAAGAACGGGCTACGGTAATAAAAATTACAAGAAATCAATTGCTTACGGCGTTAGGACGAGAGCCTACTGTCCAGGAGGTTGCAAGACAGACCGGTTTTACAGCGGAAGAAATCGCAATTGCAGAAACGGCAACCTCTTGCGTGGAATCCATGCAGCAGGAAGCCGGGGAGGACGGGTTTTCTCTTGAGAATGTTTTGTCCGATACGGAATCGGAGGACACAATGCTGGAAAAAATTGCATTGCGGCAAGGTATTGAAAAGCTGTCGGAAAGAGAGGGGCTTGTGATCCGTCTTCGTTATTTTCATGCTCTTACCCAAGAACGAGTTTCCCACATTTTGGGGGTAAGTCAGGTGCAGATTTCTCGCATTGAAAAGAAGGCACTGGCAAATTTACGTGTTCTGCTGGAACAATAATTTCTTCTTTACCTTTTGGCTAAAATGCTGTAAAATATAAATAAATATATTATAAGCTGGATTGGTGTACACATATGACTGAACAAATGTTAAACAGATTTTTAGCCGCAAGGAAAGCGTATATTGCTTCGCAATTTTCTAAATTGAACAATATGCAAAGGGAAGCGGTACTTACAACAGAAGGTCCGCTCCTGCTTCTGGCTGGTGCAGGAAGCGGTAAGACCACCGTTCTGATCAACAGAATCGCAAATATTTTGCGTTTTGGTCGTGGTAGTGATACGGTAGAGATCCCGGATACGGTTACGGATGAGGATGTTCTTTTTTTGGAATCCCTTACAAATGATATAACCGAGCAGGAACGGGTGCGTGCTGATTTTCTTTGTTCAGTTGAACCACCTGCGCCATGGAATGTGATCGCAATTACCTTTACAAATAAAGCTGCTAACGAGCTGAAACAGCGTCTTGTAAATATGCTCGGTGATGAGGCGCAGAATATTTGGGCAATGACCTTCCATTCCGCTTGCTGCAGGATTCTTCGCAGGGAGATTGAAAGAATCGGCTACTCCCGAAGCTTTACCATTTACGATACAGCAGATTCCGAACGGTTGATGAAAGAAATTATCAAGGATATGGGTCTTGATGATAAGACACTGCCGGCAAAGTATGTGCTTTCTATTATCAGTCGGCAGAAGGACAATTTGATCACGCCTGCGAAAATGCGGGAGCAGATGGATGATACGAAGGATTTTCGGAATCAGCATCTTGTCCGTGCTTATGAAACTTACCAGCGGAAATTGAAAGAAAACAATGCTCTTGATTTTGATGATATTATTTTCAAAACAGTGGAGCTTTTGCAGGAACATGAAGATATCCGTCTTTATTATCAACGTAAATTCAGATATGTTCTTGTTGACGAGTATCAGGATACAAACCACGTACAGTATCTTCTTACGGCACTGCTGGCAGGCGGCTATGAGAATATTTGCGTTGTAGGTGACGATGACCAAAGTATTTACCGTTTCCGTGGTGCAACCATTGAAAATATTTTGGACTTTGAAAACCAATACCGAGATTCCCGTACCATTCGTCTGGAACAAAACTACCGTTCCACGCAAGCAATTTTGAATGCAGCCAATGCTGTCATTGCCCATAATATCGGGCGTAAAAGTAAGAAGCTTTGGACGGCAAACGATTATGGTGATGCAGTTACTGTTTATGAAGCTGCTGACGAAGGCGCTGAGGCCAACTATATTGCCGGACGAATCATTGCCAAAAAGGATGATTTTAAGGATCATGCTGTTCTTTATCGCACCAACGCTCAGTCTAACGCCTTGGAATTTGCATTTAAACGAAACGGTATTCCTTACAGAGTGATTGGCGGCATGCGCTTCTTTGACCGCGCAGAAATCAAAGACATGCTGGCTTATCTTTGTGTGATCAACAATAGAACGGATGATCTTCGTCTGCAACGTATTATTAATAATCCGCCCCGTGGATTGGGCGCTAAAACCCTGGAAACAGCACAGCGCATGGCAGCGGCAGAGGGCATGGGCTTGTATCATGTGATCTCTGATCCCAATTCCTATGCGGCGTTGCAGAAAAGCAGTGCGAAATTCAACGATTTCACATCTTTGATTGAAGATTTGGCACAATTGCTGGATGAGGGCATGGCGCTGCCGGAATTTTATGAAGAAGTTATGCGGCGTACCGGTTATGTTGCAATGCTGGAGACAAAACCTACTGAGGAAAATAAGACAAGATTGGAAAATATTCGTGAATTGAAATCCAGCATCAATGCATATGTTCAAAATTCCGAGATACCTACATTGGCAGGTTTCCTGGAAGAAATTGCACTGTATACGGATCTTGAGCAGTATAATGCTGATGACGATGCAGTTG
This sequence comes from Oscillospiraceae bacterium, assembly GCA_017548065.1. Taxonomy (GTDB): domain Bacteria; phylum Bacillota; class Clostridia; order Oscillospirales; family Oscillospiraceae; genus Faecousia. The sequence goes on along the minus strand of JAFYNQ010000102.1, from coordinate 43,947 downwards.
TTATGATGACGATGCATGCTGCAAAGGGTCTGGAATTTCCCAATGTTTATCTGGCGGGCTTTGAAGACGGTCTGTTCCCCGGAATGCGTGCTATTGGTGATCCACAGGAAATGGAAGAGGAACGCAGACTTTGTTATGTTGCGATCACCAGAGCAAAAAGGCAGCTTACTATCAGCTATGCCCGTCAAAGAATGCTGTACGGTAAGACCACGGCGTCTTTGTGTTCTCGTTTTCTTCGGGAGATCCCGGATTCTCTGCTTCTTAAAAAAGGAGGCTATATCACGCCTGAAAGATCTACAGGGTATTCTTCCGGCTTTTCTTACAATATCCCTGAGATAAGAAAGAAAACTATTTCCCGGGAAATGCAATACACCGCATCTGCATCTGCGAAGACAACTTTCCTTAATCTAAAAAAGGGTGATATGGTCATGCATACTGCATTCGGTAAGGGTATGGTCATTTCTGTTCTGGATATGGGCTCTGATGCCCTATGGGAAATTGCTTTTGATAACATAGGTACTAAGAAATTGATGGCGAAAACAGCCTCGGCACATTTAAAGCGGTTATAATTTCAACATTTGAACATAGACTCCCCCCAGGGAGGGAGCGCCTTGTTCCGTAGAATTATTTCTTTTTTACGTTTGCTGATCATATTGCTTGCATTGGCAATTGTCGCTTTTTTCTTTTTTCGCTATCAGTATCGTCATACCATCGGCGGTTTGGCGCAAACTCAGGTGAAAAATGCTACATCCGATCTTATAAACGATGCCATTGATAAACAAATAGAGACCGGCAATGTGCAATATGATCGGATCGTGTATTTTGAAAAGGATCTGGATGGACGTATAACTGCTTTAAAAACCAACATGAGCGAGGTCAATCGGCTCAAAACGGATATCCTGAATATAATTAATGATGATATCCTTGCGCTGGACAGTTCCGATTTGGGTATCCCTATGGGAAGCTTTGTGTTGCCGGAATTTTTGGCAGGCAAAGGGCCGGTCATTCCTGTGCATATACTTTCCATTCGTAATTCGGAAGCGTCTTTTACCAGTGATTTTAAAGAAGCTGGGATCAATCAGGTTATGCACCAGATACATATGGATGTCAGTGTGGATGTGGCTGTGCTTGTGCTGGGAAAGACGGATTATTTTACGATTTCCAGCCAGGTAGTAATTGCGGAAACGGTTATTGTCGGTTCTGTACCTGATACACTTTTACAAACGGGAGGATAAAGAATGAACGCACCCGAGAGGATTATTGAACTTAAAAAAATATTGCAGGAAGCTAACTACAGATACTACGTCATGGATGATCCGGTGCTGCTGGATTTTGAGTATGACCGTCTTTTACGGGAATTGGAAGAACTGGAAGCTGAAAATCCTGAACTGATTACAGAGGATTCTCCCACACAACGAGTGGGGGGTAAAGCCCTTGATCATTTTGAAAAAGTGGAACATCCCGTTCCTTTGATGAGTTTGCAGGACGTCTTTTCTATAGAGGAATTGACGGAATTTCTGGAAAAAATCAATCAAACAGCTCCCGGCACAGCCTACACAGTTGAACCGAAGATTGATGGCCTTTCTGTTTCTCTTGAATATGTGAACGGTATTTTTGTGAAGGGCGCTACAAGAGGTGACGGCAATGTTGGCGAAGATGTAACTGAAAACATCAAAACCATCCGCTCCGTTCCTATGGTACTGGAGAATGCTCCCAGCCGCCTGATTGTTCGTGGCGAAGTATTTATGCCTAAAAAGAGCTTTGAGGCGCTCAATGCCCGTCAGGAGCTGGAAGGAAAGCCTTTGTTTGCAAACCCCAGAAATGCCGCAGCAGGATCTTTGCGTCAGCTGGATTCCAAAATTGCAGCCAAGCGTGGCCTGGATATTATGATATTCAATATTCAGCTGATTGACGGTGAAACTTTTGAAACCCATTCTGAAACGCTGGATTATTTGCGTGGCCTTCAATTTAAGGTCGTACCTTATACATTGCAGTCTGCCGTTGAAGCAGTGTGTGATGATATACGCAGCATTGATGAAAACCGCGAAAATCTGACTTGCGACATTGACGGTGCTGTGGTTAAAGTCAATTCTCTTAAGCTTCGCGACACCTTGGGTGCAACGGCAAAGTTTCCCCGGTGGGCTGCAGCGTTCAAGTATCCTCCTGAAATTAAGCCCACTGTTGTGGAAGATATTGTTGTGCAGGTTGGCCGTACCGGTGTTTTGACCCCGAAAGCCGTTGTTAGACCCGTTCGTCTTGCGGGCACAACAGTTACAAATGCAACACTGCATAATCAGGATTTCATTACGGAACGTGATATTCGCATTGGTGATACTGTGCTGATTCGGAAAGCCGGTGAGATCATACCTGAAATCCTTGAGGTTGATTTTACCAAGCGACCTGAAAATGCCGTCCGGTACCGTCTGCCTGCAGCATGTCCCGTTTGCGGAGCGCCTACTGAAAATGATCCCGATGGCGCGTTTGTTCGCTGCACCGGTGTTGCATGTCCGGCGCAATTGTCCAGAAATATTGCGCATTTTGTCAGCCGTGATGCCATGGATATTGATGGGTTGGGTGAATCCATTGTAGAAAATCTTATTGCGCAAGGACTTATCAAATCTCCTGCAGACATTTATCATTTGACTTTGGACGAACTGAAATTGCTTTGGCAAAAGGGTGAAACTGCGGCAAAAAAGCTGCTGGATGCAATTGAAGATAGTAAGCAGCGTGACCTCAGCAGACTGATCTATGCGCTTGGTATTCGTCAGGTGGGTGCAAAGACCGGCAAGACCCTTGCCGGCATCTTTGGTTCATTGGATGCGCTGATGGAAGCGGATATTGTTGAGCTTCAGGACGTGCCGGATGTAGGTAATGTAACAGCGCAATCAATCTGGGACTGGTTCCGTCAGCCGCAATCTATTGAAATGATTGGGCGTCTTCGTGCTGCAAACGTTAATTTTATGAGCAAACGTGTGATCACTGACACTCGGTTTGCCGGTATGACATTTGTTCTTACGGGTGCGCTCAGTAAGTTCACCCGAGAGGAAGCTACTGAGAAAATTGAACTTTTCGGTGGTAAGGCATCCGGTTCTGTTTCTAAAAAGACAACTTATGTAGTTGTGGGCGAAAATGCCGGCTCCAAGGAACGAAAGGCCAAAGAACTCGGGATTCCTATTTTAAGTGAAGATGATTTCTTAAACATGATCCAATAAAAAATACAGGTCAGGTTGTGCAACCTGACCTGTATTTTAATTACAGTTTGAAATCTTCGTCCGTATACTTTTCAAAACCCTGGGCTTTGGGTTTCAGCGGAATTCGTTTGCACGGATCATATTTAAATTTAATACATTTGCTATCCGCCATTACAACACCTTTTCTGGCACACAAAAGTACGTTGGAATTCAGCTCCGTACTATGTACGCAATAGGCGCAAGCGCGGTCAATCTTGTTACTAAATAGCATATCGTTGCCTCCAGTGTTTATCTTGCTTGATATTATACAGCATTTTCTGCCATAAATCTACTGTTTTTTCTTAAAATTATGATTGAGATTATTAATGCTGTAGCAAATAGTATTGTGCTCGGCAATGAAAAGTACATTTCATGAAATAGTAACGGGCAAATACACAAAGACAGAAAATAGGAAATGGCACTATGTGCTATTTTTCCCGGGAAATACATCCCAAGACCTAAATCTTCGGTGACGGATGCGGTTTGCATCATGACGCAGATACCGCCAAAGCCTAAAAATGCCGAGGATAGGATAAATCTGATCCCTTCGGTATCAGTTTCCAGCAAGCGATAGAATCCACTTGTAAGCTCGGTGCTGCCAAGAATAATGGATTTGTATAGACCAGAAAGAATATTGTCTACATATTTTTCAAGTATTGCTTCAAATGTTCTAAATAGAATTACCCACCCGGAAATTGTTGAAACCGTGTATATGCTCTTTTTTAAAGCAACTGGGAGTGTAACTTTTTTTGCAGCAGGTAATCTTATGCGTTTTGTGGATTCTTTGTGTAGCAGCCTTGAAACGATTATAGCAGATGAAATGTGGATCCCCCACAAAGCCCATGGCACCAGTTTGCTTTCAAATAAGCACGGAGAAACACCAAATATAAACGCAGGCCCTGCGTTGTTGCAGAAGGCCAGGAGTCTTGTCCCATCGGACTTTGATATTCGCTTGCATTTGTACGCATCGTTTACAGCTTGCGCACCAACTGGGTATCCACCAAGTAAGCCCAAAACAAGCAGTGATTCTCCGCCTTCCGGTATGCCGCAGAATTGAAACAAAGGGGAAATTGGCTTCCAGTTTAATTCGGATAAAATGCTGTTTAATATATAGCTGAAGGTTATAAATGGAAACAGGGAAGGAATCACACTTTTAATACACAGTAATACTCCATCGCTTGCTCCGTTCATTGCGGTTTTTCCGTCCAACATCAGCAACAGCATGATCAATATAGTCCCAATCAGAGAAAACTTCCGTTTGTTTCGGTTCAAATATACCACCTCTTTTGATATCTATGACGAGCAGAAGAAAATCAGCACATTTGTTGCATAGAATATTTGAAGAGAGGAGCGTTGAAATTGGGAAATCGTATTCGTGATTTTATGTTTGGTGAAGAACTACCCGGTGAGTCTATGCCGTGGCAGACAGTTACAGAGCTTATTGATAACACAAGGGTGTTGATAGAAAATCACAGAGGGATCATAGCTTATAGCTGTGAAAAGATACTTATTAAACTTCCAACGGGACATCTGTGCGTAACAGGATGCGATTTGTGTGTTGCATGCATGTCCAGGCAGCAGCTGATCATCAAAGGCACAATTTTATCAATCACTGTAACGAAAGGGAAGTGAGCTATGTCGGTATATGATTCCGTGTTCGGTTCGTTGTGCGTTGAAATCATCACAGCATCACCTACTTTGATCATTTCTAAACTGAATATCGCCGATGTTACGCTACACGAAATAACTGTCGTCAACGAGATGACGCTGCATGTTTCGGTCGGCAGAAATGATGTGAAAAGATTAAAAGAAGTTGCAAAAAAGAACGGCGATTCGGTAAAAATTCTGAAAAGAAGTGGAATTGTATGGAGTTTTCTCCGTTTGAGAAACAGACCGATTTTGGTCGCTTTTGCATTGCTGGTGTTAAGTTTGACTGCGTTTTTACCAACCAGGGTGTTATTTATGGAAATAGATGGGAATTGTTCCCTTGATGCCGAGAAAATACTTTCTGCCGCAAATGCTTGTGGCATAGGTTTTGGCAGTGAAACCGCTGAAATCAGAAGTGAGATATTTAAAAATAAGATGCTGCAAGCGATTCCTAAATTGCAATGGCTTGGGGTTAATACCCGTGGGTGTGTTGCGTACATATCTGTAAAAGAGCGTGCGGATGATAACAATATAAACGAAAATGAAGGGAATTGCATTGTGGCTAAAAAGGACGGTATTGTTCAGTCTGTTACGGTTACTGCAGGTTACCCCTTGTGCAAGAAAGGTGATTCAATAGAAACTGGCCAGCTTTTGGTTGCCGGATGGATAGAACTGGAAAATTTCGTCCGTTTGGAGGATGCAGAAGGGGAAATTTTTGCCGATACAGAACAGCTGACAACTGCAATGACGCCGATAAATTATACCGTTAAGACAGAAGGGACTGCATTTAAGAAAAAATTCAGCATTTTAATTGGAAAAAAACTTATAAATTTATTCAAAGGTAGTGGAATTTATAGTACCGGATGTGATAGAATATATAAAAAATATACTTTGACGCTACCTGGCAGTTTTAAATTGCCCATATCTGTTATTGCGTATTCGGAAAGACAATATAAAACCGAAACAACTGTTATTATCGAAGCGGTGGCATTCCACTGGTTAGACACCTATGTGGAAAACTATTTACTGTCTCAAATGTCTGCCGGTACGATTTTGGAAGCAACGCAGCAGGGGGTCCTTTTGGAGGATGTATATCTTCTTCAAACCGTATGCCGATGTAATGAAATGATCGGAATGAAATGCAATAAGGAGTTTACTGAAGAATATGGCAAAAGAGATTGAGAGAATCATAAACGTGGAAAGGGTAGAAGACCTGATTTGTGTCTTTGGATCCTTTGATGAAAATATTAAAAAGATTGAAGAAGCACTGAACGTCACGATCATCAACCGAGGCAACGAACTGAAGGTCAGCGGTGATGAGGAAGCTGTGGATAAAGCGGCAAGAACATTGGATGGGTTGCTCTCTCTTGCAGCAAAAGGCGAGCAGATTGATGAACAGAGAGTGCGTTACCTTATCACCCTGGTGAAAGAAGGCAATGATGCGCAGGTAACGGAAATGGCAAAGGATGTTGTCTGCATTACAGCAAAGGGAAAGTCTATTAAAGCCAAAACTGTAGGTCAGCAAAAATACATGAAAGCGATTATGAAGAATACGGTGACCCTTGGCGTAGGCCCTGCCGGTACCGGCAAGACTTATCTGGCTGTTGCAGCTGCAGTTGCTGCATTCAGAGAAAGAACCGTAAACCGTATTATTCTTACAAGACCTGCTGTTGAAGCCGGTGAGCGCCTGGGCTTCCTGCCCGGCGACTTGCAGAATAAAGTGGATCCCTATCTTCGGCCGCTTTATGATGCGCTTTATGATATGTTAGGCGCTGAAACGTTCCAAAAATATCAGGAACGAGGCTCAATTGAGGTAGCTCCGCTTGCCTATATGCGTGGACGCACATTGGATGACAGCTTTATCATTCTTGATGAAGCACAAAATACAACAAAGGAACAGATGAAAATGTTTCTTACCCGTCTTGGCTTTGGTTCCAAGATCGTCATAACCGGTGACGTTACGCAGATTGACTTGCCTCAGGATAAAGTTTCCGGTTTAAAAGACGCGCTTCGTGTGTTGGAAGGGGTTAAAGATATCGCTATCTGTAAGCTGACATCTGCTGACGTTGTAAGACATGCGCTGGTTCAGGAGATCATCAATGCCTACGAACGAGCTGATAAAATGAAGCGGCCGGAGATCTCCGGCCCTGCGAAGTTTCAAAGAAAGAGGTCACAATGAAAAATATAAAGATAAATATTACTTTTGACAAGTTTTCTTTTAGCAACATCGCCATTAAAAATATAATTAAAACTTGTATTCACGCGACCATGCGGCAGCAGGGCGTGAATGTGCCTTGTGAGATCAATGTGCTGGTTACTGACGATGCGGTGATTCGGGGGATCAATAAATCTACACGTGAAATTGATAAGGCTACCGATGTTCTCAGCTTTCCTATGTTCCAGTTTGAGCCCGGTATTTTGCCGGAGGATTGGTCACTGTATCTGGATCCCGGTACTGGTCGCTGTCCTCTCGGAGATATGGCTATCTCTTTAGAGCGTGCTGTTGCGCAAGCAAAGGAATTTGGTCACAGCACTAAACGTGAGGTTGGTTATTTGACGATTCATTCTATGCTTCATTTGCTTGGTTACGATCACCTGGATGAAGGCGAGCAGAAAGCACAGATGCGTGCAGAAGAAGAGAAAATCGTTTCCGAAATCCCCGGAATGCAACGGTAAAGGAGATATACAATGAAAACAAAAACAGCAATGATCACGATCGCAGGTCGTCCCAATGTCGGCAAGTCCACATTGATCAATTTTCTTGTCGGTGAGAAGATCGCAATCGTATCCAATAAACCCCAGACCACCCGTAACCGTATTTGCGGTATTGTGACACGTGGTAATACCCAGTATGTCTTTGTTGACACTCCCGGCTTCCATAAGCCTCGTACCAAGCTTGGAGATTACATGGTCAATGTTACTAAGAACTCTATTGCGGATGTGGATCTCACGATTCTTGTGGTGGAACCCATTGCGTCCGTTGGCCCCCAGGAGGAAGGTCTTATAGATCAACTCAAGGCAAAAAATTGCCCTGTTGTGCTGGCAATCAACAAGATTGATACCATTGAGAAAGAAAAATTATTGGAAGTGATCGCTGTTTACTCTCAGCACGCTGATTTCACTGCAATTATTCCTATTTCTGCGAAAACAGGTGACGGCGTTGATGCACTTTTGCAGGAATGCGAAAAGTATGCAGTGGAAAGTCCTTTTCTTTTCCCTGAAGATATTACGACCGACCAACCAGAGCGTCAGGTGATGGCTGAGATTATTCGTGAAAAGCTCCTTTGGTGCCTTGACCGCGAGATCCCTCACGGAACGGCAGTTGAGATCACCAAGTTCTCCGAACGGGATAACGGTATTATTGATATTGATGCAACTATTTATTGCGAAAAAGCAAGTCATAAAGGCATTATTATCGGAAAGGGCGGAGAAATGCTGAAAAAGATCTCCACTATGGCCCGTACCGATTGTGAGCGGTTTATGGGAACACGTGTCTATCTGACCACCTGGGTCAAGTTTAAGGAGAACTGGAGAGACAGTGATTTCCATGTACGTAACTTCGGTTATAGTGAATAATTTCCATGAGTATCCCGGCAGCATTTGTCAATCCTACCTTTGGAGGGATCGTTATGGATGCACAAAGCTACTGGGAATTATTCCTGGAAACCGGCGCTCCGGAGATCTATATGCTCTACAGAGCGCAAATTGCGGAGGATACCCATGTTCGTAAAAACACGGGGGCTGGTGCTTCGGGTATCAAACTACAATGATACGGATGCACTGCTCACATTATTAACGGAAAATCACGGTAAGCTAACAGTAAAAGTGCGCGGACTCAAACGCAAGAATAGTCCTTTGTTTGCGCCCAGCCAGCTGTTGGCTTACAGTGAATTTACATTATTTGAAAACCGTGGACTGTATACGGTTAATGAGGCAGAGAGCATTGAATTGTTTCATTCATTGCGTACAGATTTGGAAAAACTGTCTTTGGGTACATATTTTGTACAAGCAGCTGAGGTTGTTTGTCAGGAAGATATTCCGAATCCACAGTTACTACCTCTTTTGCTGAACTGTCTGTACGCCCTTACGAAGCTTTCGGTAAATCAAAGCATTGTAAAGGCTGTCTTTGAGCTTCGTGTGGCGTGTCTTGCCGGATATACACCTGATTTAAGCAGCTGTTGCCATTGCGGCAATGCTTTTCCTGATCGCTTTAATCTGTCTTTGGGTCAGTTGGAGTGCTTTGCGTGTTCCATGCACACAGATAACGGCATTCGTATGCCGTTGAATACTAGCGCCCTGGACACATTGCGGTATATCTGTTACTGTGATCCAAAGAAAATATTCTCTTTCCGTATTGGAGAAGATACCCTGCAAAGCATTGTGCAGATTGCAGAAGGGTATTTGCTGACACAATTGGAAAGAGGCTTCTCTGCACTTGATTTTTATAAAACATTACTCATCTGATACGGGAGTTAACAATGTCAGAATTATATCATAGATCATTTACAAAGCTGGAACTGGAGCAAGTGCTTACCATGCTGTCGGAATGCGCAGGAAGCGCAGGCGGAAAAGCAGCGTGCAAAACGCTTGTGCCTACCTCAGATTTAGAGGATGTGCTGTCCATGCTTGCTGAAACAACTGCTGCGGTGAACCTTTCCACGCGAAAAGGCTATCCCGGTTTTAACGAACTTAAGGATGTAGCAGCCTCTTTGGAAAGAGCTGAACGCAGCGGAACATTGCACCCTTCTGAATTACTGGAAATCGGTGGCACACTTCGTTGCACACGTAAGGTTAAGGATTATGTGTCCGAAGAGGATGAACATACTGTGTTGGATCCTCTTTTTGATGCTTTAAATCCTAACAAATTCTTGGAAGACAGCATTTTTACCGCTATTTTATCGGAAGAGGAAATTGCGGATGCAGCAAGCCCGGAGCTTGCAGATATTCGCAGACATATGCGTCAACAGACAGCTAAAATTAAGGATACTCTGCAGAAGACGATCTCTTCACCGGCCTACGTAAAGTTCTTAAGAGATCCTATTATCACGATTCGCCAGGGACGTTACGTTGTCCCGGTGAAAAGTGAATGCAAAAACGAGATCCCTGGTCTTGTTCACGATGTATCTGCTACCGGTTCTACTTATTTCATAGAACCTATGTCTGCGGTCAGCGCAAACAATGCACTGCGTGAGCTGGAATTGAAAGAACAGAAGGAAATTGAGAGAATTTTAAGTGAATTGTCCGCCAATGTGGCTACGCATGCTGAAGCGATTTCTAACAATATTTCAATTCTCACAAGGCTTGATGTTATTTTTGCAAAATCACGCTTGGCGTATAAAATGAAGGCATGGGCGCCGGAAATGAATGACCATGGTGTTGTTGTTCTTCGGAATGCAAGACATCCGCTTATTGATGCGAACAAGGTGGTACCGATTTCTCTGCATCTTGGCGATGATTTTGACACAATGATCATTACCGGCCCCAATACCGGTGGTAAGACTGTTACGCTGAAAACAATTGGTCTTTTGACGTTGATGGCAGAGTGTGGACTCCATGTGCCTGCTGGGGATGGTACAAAACTGTCTGTGTTTCATTCTATTTTGGCGGACATTGGAGACGAGCAGTCTATCGCACAAAGCTTGTCTACGTTTTCCAGTCATATGCGCACTATCGTGGATATCGTGACCCAATGTGATGGACAAACCCTGGTGCTTTTTGATGAGCTTGGTGCAGGTACAGACCCTGCAGAAGGTGCTGCTCTTGCCATCGCTTTGATTGAGTTTTGCCGAAAAATGGGAAGCCGCGTTGTTGCAACGACCCATTATGCAGAGCTGAAGCTATACGCTATGCGCACGGAGAATGTAATCAATGCTTCTTGCGAGTTTAATGTTGAGACTTTGCAACCTACCTATAAATTGCTGATCGGCATTCCCGGAAAATCTAACGCTTTTGCAATCTCCAGGAAATTGGGCTTGCCTGAACATATCTTGAAGGAAGCGGAAGACCTTGTTGGTCAGAATGATAAGGACTTTGAGGATGTTCTTAATCAGCTGGAAGAACAGCGGCAGAAGATGGAATCTGCCCGCATTGAAGCCGAGCGTCTGCGCAAGGAGATTGAAAAAACAAAGCAGAGAAGTGACGAGTATGCTGAACAACTGGAGGCAGAGAAGGAACGCATTCTCTCTGAGGCCAGAGCTCAGGGAAGGTCTATTATTGAAGATGCACGCAGAGTTGCCAATGAGGCCACGGATGAGATCCGATCCATTAAAAAGCAGCTTTCGGAGCAGGCGGATACCCAGGGTATTAACCAGCGTCAGGCACAGCTTCGCAGAAATCTGAATGAAGCGGAAAGTAATCTGCAGGCTGGTGAGAGTCAAAAGAAGCGCCCCGAACCTTCCCGACAGATTATTGTTGGCGATACGGTGGAACTTTTGAAATTCGGCACAAAAGCGAGTGTTATTGCCATTAACAAGGATGGCACTTATCAACTGCAAGCCGGCGTTTTAAAGCTTTCTGCCAAAGCGGATGAAATTTATCTTTTGGAAAATCATAATGCTCAGCCGGTTAAACCGCAGAGACCTGCGCATTCCGGCAGAGAAATGAAAAAGTTTGCCATTGCTTCCGAGATAGATCTGCGTGGTATGGATTCTATTGAGGCAATCTGCGTGCTTGATCGGTATCTGGATGAGGCGATGCGCTCCAATCTTCCCAGCGTGCGCATTATTCACGGAAAAGGTACCGGCGCATTGCGTGCTGCTGTGCAGCAATCTTTGCGTAAGAATCGGTTTGTTAAAAAATTCCGTTTAGGTGCATATGGCGAAGGTGAAGACGGTGTTACCATTGCAGAGTTTTAACCAAATTCACAATATTTGTAGCGTCTTTTCTGTATAAATTTATGTTTTTGTCCGAATATGTGAAAATTGGTTGACTTTTTTATGATATTTGTTATGATATAACCATAAAGCTACAAATGTCTGTAGCCACAAGGAGTGTTATTATGTGCAATAAAGAAATCGTTGTTCGCTGCGAATCCGGACTGTATAATAAACAGGCCTCTTATTTTGTCCAGAAGGCAAATGAGTTTGACTGCGGTATTTGGGTAGAAGTCGGTAATCGCAAAATGAACGCAAAAAGCTTGCTTGGTATCATTTCTCTCGGTATTGTAACCGGTGCTACTGTGAACTTGATCGCAGACGGTTCCCGTGAGGAGGAAGCGGTGGAAGCACTGGAGCAGCTTCTTTTGCGTGACGTCTATTGATGTAACAGAAATGCCTCAATGTAATCTTTGATCGCATTGAGGCAATTTTTTTGGAGAATATCATGTGTTTTGATGAATTAAAAGACAAAGCGCATCAGTTGCCACTTACGCCCGGCGTCTACATTATGAAAGCGAAAGACGATACCGTGATTTATGTTGGCAAAGCGAAAATGCTCCGCAACCGTGTCAGTCAATACTTTACAGATACGGTATCACACAGTCCGAAAACAAGACTGATGGTCAGTAAGATTGACCATTTTGATGTGATCGTTGCCGCAACGGAATTTGAAGCATTGGTTTTGGAATGCTCGCTCATCAAACGCTATCAGCCGAAGTACAATATTTTGCTGAAGGATGACAAAGGGTATCCTTTTGTCAGACTTGATATGCGCGAGGAATATCCGCAGATGTCCATGGTAGGGAAGACGGATCGTGATGGCGCAGCCTATTATGGCCCTTTTGGTAGTCGTGGTATTACTCAGGATATAATGGATGCCATAAATAAAGCTTTGAAGCTGCCTTCCTGCGGCAAAAAATTTCCTAGAGATTTGGGGAAAGGCAGACCTTGCCTGCAGTATCACATGAATTTGTGTGCAGGCTGGTGTTCGGATAAACTTTCTCGTGTGGAATATATGCAGCGGATGGAACGTGCCAAACAGCTGTTATCCGGCAATTACCGTTCAGTAGCGGACGAGATTCGCACAGAAATGCTTGCGGCAGCAGATGATTTGAATTTTGAACTGGCTGCAGGGCTTCGTGATGCCCTTAATGCGATTGAGGCATTGGGCAAAAAACAGCTGGTTACAGCCGGTGCGATTGCAGATACGGATGTGATCGGTTACGGTCAGACTGAAACAAAAGCTTGCTTTGCGGTTCTCCATTTTTCGGGAGGCAATCTCCTGGATAAGGAATATGAAATATTCCCGGTTCCCGAAGATCCGCAGGTGGCTGTTTCCGCCCTTATGAAGCAATACTATCTCACAAAAGGCTTTGCGCCCAAAATTATCTTTCTTCCTTTTGAGACGGACGACTGTGAACTTTTTTCGCAATTACTGGAGCAGCGCTACGAAAGAAAGACACGCATTAAAGTTCCGCAAAGGGGCGATAATGTCCGCCTTGTAGAGTTGGCTGTTAAGAATGCCCGTGAGGAAGCAGAGCGTGTAACCGGCAAGGAAGAACGACTGAATGCAACGTTGCATCTATTCGGAAAGATGATCGGTTTGACATCGCCTGACCGAATTGAATCTTATGATATTTCCAATCTGTCGGGTACGGATATCGTTGCGGGGATGGTTGTTTTTAAAGACGGAAAGCCTCGCAAGAGTGATTACAAACGTTTTCATATTCAGGGGTTGGATGCTCCCGATGATTACGCTTCAATGGCGCAAGTGTTAACAAGAAGATTTCAGCATTATAAGCAGGCTGATGCTGGCTTTGATGAGAAGCCTGACCTACTGCTGATCGATGGCGGCGTTACCCATGCTATGACGGCGCAGTGCGTGCTCCAGGCACTGCAGCTGGATATTATGATATTGGGAATGGTAAAAGATGACCGACACCGCACGCGGGCGCTGGTGACCCCTGACGGAAAAGAGATCCGCATTGATAACAATCAGGCAATCTTCTCTTTTATTGGTAATATCCAGGAGGAAACGCACCGATTTGCAATTTCTTTCCACAGAAAGCTTCGTAGTAAAAGACTGCGATATTCCGAACTGGATGGCATCACCGGAATTGGACCGAAGCGGAAGCAGGAGCTGTTGAAAACATTTAAATCTATCACCGGTATAAAAGCTGCTTCGCTGTCTGAATTGGAGCGTTTTTTGCCAAATGATGCAGCACATGCTGTATACGATCATTTTCATAAGAAAGAAGGGTAGGGGAGCTATGCGCGTAATTTCAGGTAAAGCCAGAGGTGTTGTTCTTAAAACACCGGATGGTTTGGTAACACGTCCTACCGCCGATCGTGTCAAGGAAGCGTTGTTCAGTATTATTCAGTTTGATATTCCCGGAACGCATGTGTTGGATCTGTTTGGAGGCACCGGACAGCTTGGTATTGAGGCAATCAGCAGAGGCGCTAAGTCAGCTGTCTTTGTGGATGAAAATAAGAAAGCCTGCAGTTTGATCCAGGAAAATCTCAAGCGTACCGGTTTTGAAAAAGAAGGCAGAGTCATAAGGAGTGACTATGCGTCTTTCTTGAATACTACCAGAGAAAAGTTTGATATTATACTCCTTGATCCGCCTTATGCAGAAGTTTTTTTGGAAAATGCATTAAAATTGATAACAGAAATTGACATTTTGCAATCTGGTGGTATAATAGTCACTGAGCGACCTGTTGATAAAGTGCTGCAATGCGAATTTGCAGGGTATACACGTTCCAAGGACTATAAATACGGAAACACTTTATTGACATTGTACAGAAGAGATGATTGATCTCTGTTTTAAAATTCTATAGTTATAAACCCACAAGGAGGAAACCGATAATGAACGAAAATAGAACCAGCGAAGATATCCTGTCTGCATTGTATGATCTGGTGCAGGATGCCCGTGCAGTGCCTCTGGCTGCTGACAAGTGCATTGTTGAGCGTGACAAAGTTTTGGATTTGCTTGATGAGATCATTGCAGGTCTGCCCGAAGAGTTGAAGAAGGCTCGTGCTGTTGTGGAGTCCCGTAACGAGTTGATCGGTCAGGCTCGCCGTGAGGCTGAGGGTATCATTAAGACTGCCCAGGAAAAGGCTGACGAGATGATCAAGCAGGAGAATATTTATCAGGAAGCTACCCGTGTTTGTCAGGATATGGTTCTGCAGACCCAAAATCGTGTTGCAGAAATCCGTAAGGCAAGCAACGATTATATGGAGGATGCATTGCGCCGCACTGAGGAAGCAATTGCCCTTTCTCTTGAGGATGTACGTGACACTAGAGCAAAGTTCAGAGCCTTGGTTGAGAGCCAGGAGAAGAAGTCTGCTCAGAATACTGATATTTAATCAACAGACAGAAGACAGCTCAAGATTATTGGGCTGTCTTCTTAATCCATTGGGAGGTTTATTATGAGCTATATGGAGAATTATGAGTTCTGGTGTAACGCAGAACTTCCTGCTGCGGTAAAAACTGAACTGGCTGCAATCGCAGACAATGAAGACGAACTTAAGAGCCGCTTTGGTAGTGATCTTCAGTTTGGTACTGCAGGTATGCGTGGCATTATGGGCGCAGGCAGTAACCGTTTGAACTGTTATACTGTTCGCCGAGCTGCTCAGGGCATGGCTGCGTGGCTGTCTTCTACCGCCTTGCCTCAGAAAGCGGCGATCGGTTATGACTCTCGCCATAACTCTCAGCTTTTTGCTGAGGTCTGTGCGGTTGCTTTTGCAGAAAAGGGTATTTCTGTTTATCTATACGATCGTCTTGCACCGACCCCTATGCTGTCTTTTGCAGTCCGTAAGCTGGGTTGCGGTTGTGGTATCGTTATCTCTGCCAGTCATAATTCCGGCGAATATAACGGTGTAAAATGTTATGGTCCTGATGGCTGTCAGATGACTGACGAGCCTGCAGCGATCGTAACTGAAAAGATTAGCACTATCCCTTATTTTGTTCCTGAAGTTAAGAGCTTTGATGCTTATTTGTCTGAAGGATTGATCTCTTATATTGACGATTCTGTTTGGCAGGAGTACTATGCAGTTGTTCTTAATGAAGCTGTTGCTCCTGAAATCATCAAAAAAGCCGGATTGAATGTTGTTTACACGCCCCTTTGCGGAACCGGCAATGAGCCTGTTCGTGAGATTTTTAAGCGTCTTGGCGTGAATGCTGCTATTGTAAGCTGCCAGGAGCAGCCTGACGGCGATTTTAAGACCTGCGAATACCCTAACCCCGAAACGGATGCAGCGCTTGCAGAAAGCTATAAGGTAGCAGACAGCGTGTCTTGTGATGTTATTCTTGGTACTGATCCTGACTGTGACCGTGTTGCTATTGCTGTTCCTGATGGCGATTCCTATCGGAAGCTCTCCGGAAATGAGCTTGGTTGCTTGCTTATGGATTATATCCTGAAGGCGAGGAAGGCGCAGAATACAATTCCCGAAGGTGCAATTGTTGTGCGAAGCATTGTTTCTTCTCCTTTGGCTGACCGAATTGCAAATTACTACGGCGTTACCATGAAGGCGGTGCTCACCGGTTTTAAGTACATTGGCGGTGAGATCCTGGCACTGGAACAGAATAACGAAGAAGATAAGTTTGTGTTCGGCTATGAGGAAAGCTGCGGCTACCTGAAGGGTACGTATGCCCGTGATAAGGATGCAGTTGTTGCTTCTATGCTGGTGTGTGAGATGGCGGCTGCTCTGAAGCTTCAGGGCAAGACGATTATGGATGCTTTGAATGCCTTGTATGCAAAGTATGGCTATTACCTGGCTCATGTCCAAAGCATTGAGTTGAAAGGCGCAGATGCAATGGAAAAGGCTGCTAACATCATGACAGAGCTTCGCGGTGCAGCACCTAAGGCAATAGGTGGTGCGGTTGTTTCTGAGATTGTGGACTATAAAGCAGGAACCCGCACAAATGTAATCACCGCATCTGTAACCGATACCGGTCTTCCTCGTTCTAATGTGTTGGAGTTTGTTCTGGGAGAAAAGGGAAGTGTGATTGCCCGTCCCTCCGGCACCGAACCGAAAGTTAAGTTCTATTATACTGCGGTTGGTGCAGATAGTGCTTCTGCCAAGGAATTGCTGGATGCTATGGTTCAGCAGATGTCTGTTTAAACGGATTTAAAAATGATACCGGAACGGATAACCGTTCCGGTATTTTTTGTGTTTTCAATCATATGGTTAGAGTGAAGGGGAGGGGATCCTAATGCCAAAGGATGGTAAAAAAATTAATTCACAGCAGTCGGTAACAAGAATCGTAGCCGGAATTATAATTAGTATCGTTGTTTCTTTCGCAGCAATTTTGCTTGTCTCGTTTCTAGTCTCTGGGGAAAAACTGGAGGTTGCGACAATGCCAATTGCTGCAGTGATAATACATTTTTTGTCTGCGTTTTTAGGATCTGTATTGACAGGATTGATATTTAAATTTATATCGCTTTCTGATACAGGAATTATTGTATCAGCTTATTCATTTTTCTATATCTTGATATCAGTTGCTTTCTTTGATGGGATAGGCCTTCGCACTCTTTGGCATCTGATTGCTGCGGCAGGCGGGGGGATAGGGGCAGTTCTGTTGTATTATTCGCTGGAAAATAAAACGAAGAAGCCCCGAAAAAGAAAGCGCAATTGGTAAAATGCACAAAAAAAGCGCATAGGTAAATTGTATTTACCTATGCGCAATATCGTGAAAGTTTTCTTGCAAAACAATATCTAGACGGCAAAAAGCGTTTCTTGCACTATATCTAGAGAAGCGAGTGTTTTAGTTACATTAGTTTACATAACCTTGTTGACATAAAAATCAGCATAATTTACAAAAAATGCGAAAATGCCGAAAAAGCCTTGCTTTTACATGGTTTTTGGTGTATATTAACTGTGCGATGTGTGCCTCTACATAATACACGTTCACAGTTTGCATAACTATTTTAACGTGTATACTATGGAGGTTTTACATTGCAAATTGATTACCGAAATCTTAGAAACAGTAATCTTATGCACACGGTCATACTTCTGGCCTGTTGGTGCGTCTTCCTGATTTCAGGTACATACATAGCGACGCAAGTACAATGCTTAAACACTTCTTTGATGCATGCTGTGTTCAACTCCCGCATGTCGATCGTCTTGTTTGCTTGTGTTTCGCTTTTACCTTTTCTTTGTTCTGCTGTTGCATTTCGGCTGGGACGGTTTTTTCTGCTGATTCCCGTCGTTTGTATAAAGGCTTTCTTATTCGGTTTTTCCTGCTGCCTGATCAATCTTTTGTTTGGCGATGCTGGTTGGCTGATGCGATGGTTGCTGGTATTTACCGATTCTTTTTTGGTAATACCTTTGCTTTGTTATTGGTTTAAAAATACATTGAAACCTAGTTGTGATGCATACCAGGGAGTAGGGGCGTATATTATCCTCGTTCTTGTGCTGCTCTGTTTAGAATTTTATTGTATTAAACCCATTTTATCAAAGCTGACAGAATGTACGATGTAAAAGGAAAGGTTCGCGTATTCATGCTAGATCTGATTCAAGCCTACGAAAATTACCTTACAAAGGTAAAAAAGGCATCTGAAAATACAATAGCGTCGTATATGCGCGACATCCGCCAGTTTTCTCAATGGCTCCGTGCAAATTATGACATAGATGTAGCGGATGCCAAGCAAGATACTATTAAAGGTTACTTTGATCACTTGGTTGCAGAGGGCCGTACCGGTGCAACTGTTTCTAGAAACCTGGCAAGTCTTAAAAACTTCTATGCTTATTTGATTAGCTCCGGTTTTTTGGAAGCAACTCCCGTAACTGATATACATATTGACAGAGGGGAGAAGAAAGCACCGCAGATTCTTACCAGCCATGAGATCGAGCTTCTTTTGGCACAGCCCTCCGGCAGTGATGCAAAGGGGTGTCGGGATAAGGCGATGCTTGAGGTTATGTATGCCACAGGTATGCGTGTCACAGAATTGCTTGACCTGGATGTTGATGATGTGAATCTTGAGCAGGGAATGATCAAGTGCAGAAGCACTAAGAAATCCCGTACGATTCCGCTCTATCCTGCAGCACTGAAAGCATTGAGTGCATATCTGCGTGATGCTCGTAGCGGCATGGTGTTTTCTCCTACAGAGCGTGCGCTGTTTGTGAATATCAGCGGTGTTCGCATGAGTCGTCAGGGCTTTTGGAAGATTTTGAAATCCTACCAGGAATCCGCTCGTATTGAGAAGGTAATTACACCTCACACGCTTCGTCACAGCTTTGCTGTGCATTTGTTGGAGAATGGTGCTGATATCGGCTCTGTGCAGGAACTGATGGGCCATAGCGACATTTCTTCTACACAGATGTATGCAAATATGATCAATCAAAAGATCAGATCTGTGTACGAAAAGTGCCATCCCAAAGCATAAAATTTACGGCTGATCCGAATTGTTTGGATCAGCCGTTTGTTATTTCAAGAGGGGAGTGCGTTCAGCGGTATCCGGTCATGGCGTTTAGTGCATCTATTTCAATCTGCTGAATATCACGGACCATAGCGAGACCTTCCTGGATATCCACGTCATCAAAGCTACCGTCTTTGGTGCAGATTACACGGTTTGTTTTGCCTGCAGCTAAAAGCTCAACAGCCATATAGCCCATTTTGGTAGCGTTCACGCGATCTCGACCGGTTGGCGTGCCGCCACGTTGAATATGTCCCAGGACTGTAACACGGGGCTCAAGGCCCATTTCGTCTTCAAGCTGTTTTGCAATATCGGAAGCAGAACCGGCGCCTTCGGCAACTACGATCATGTAATGTGTAAAACCGTTTAAACTAGCTTGGCGGATCTTTTCTACGACATCCCGTTGGAAATCAATCTCTTTTTCGGGCACTAATACAGCTGTGGCACCAACTGCCAGGCCAACATACATAGCAAGATAGCCGGCATTACGACCCATGATTTCTACAACAGAACAGCGCTCGTGGGATTGCATGGTATCACGCAGCTTGTCAATGCATTCAATTGCGGTGTTGGCAGCTGTATCAAATCCAATTGAGTAATTAGTACAGCCAATATCGTTGTCAATGGTAGCGGGGATGCAGACTACGTTAATGCCGTATTTGGACAGCGCCGCAGCGCCACGGAAGGTGCCGTCGCCGCCAATGGCAATAATACCGTCCAAACCCAGGAATTTGCAGGTTGCAACTGCTTTTTTCTGACCTTCTTCGGTCATAAATTCCTTACTGCGAGCGGTATAAAGCACAGTACCGCCACGGTTAATAATGTGAGATACGCTTTTTTCGTCCAATTTTACAACATCCGCGTTAATAAGACCATTATAGCCACGTCGGATGCCATAGCATTCAATACCATTGTAGATGGCAGTACGAACAACTGCACGAACACAAGGGTTCATGCCGGGTGAATCGCCTCCGCTGGTCAATACACCAATTCTTTTCACACTCATATCAGAAACCTCCTGATGAAACCTATTTTTTATATTCTATAAGAAATAGGTTAATTTGTAAAGAAATTTCAACAGGGGAGTAGGAATTCCCTGATTTGGGATATTTGCCTAAAATAGAACTTTCGTTAAAACAATAAAATAAAAGATATTGCCAGGCAAATTGACGATCTGGAGCGGCCAAAGATTAAAAATGGATGCGCTTTGGAAAGTAATATCTCTGTTGACAGTGTAAGTAGTTATTTGACAAGAAATTATTCAAGCAATCATTTTGCCAATAATTTGGACACAGCTTAGTGAGTGTATGTTTCACAGTTGTCAATAATAAGAGACGGACGAGAGCGTGTTAATCTGGAAGCAAGTTATTCTATTAGATTGTTTATACGTTCACACAAGGAAAGCGGCTACTAAATAATAAATAGTTATGGGTGCTGCATAATGGTTATGCGATTGATTTTCGTTTCTTTGTAGCGTCAATGAAGCGACAATAGGAAGAAGGAAAGAGGATAGCTTTGCTATGGCCCTTATCTGCCCTTAAACGCACCCAACGCAACAAAATAAAAATTTTGTTGCGTTTGAGGTGTATATGTGCTATAATATAGACAGAAACGGTGCTTCGGCCGAAATTTACACTCTCAGGAGGTTGTTCTATGGCGCAATACAGTGATGCTCCCCAGATTCTAAAGGATTTCCTGATGTATCACGAAACCATCAAAGGTCAATCCCAAAAAACAGTTTCCGAATATTATCTAGACCTTCGTATGTTCCTTCGGTTTATCAAGCTCATGCGCAGTGATATGACGGTTCGCACCAGCCTAGATGATATTCCCATTAAAGATGTAGATATAGATTTTATTCGACAAATTACTACATCCGATATCTTTGAGTTCCTTTCATATCTTGCCAGTGACAGAATTGTAAATCCGGACTCTGCTTCTCCGGATTACGGTATTTCTGCATCTTCTCGTGCCAGAAAGCTGTCTGCCATCAAATCCTTCTATAAATACCTTACGGTACGTACAAAACTTTTGGCTGAAAATCCTGTAGCGGATCTTGAGTATCCCAAGCTGCGCAAAAGCTTGCCCAGGTATCTAACTATGGATCAATCTGCAGCGCTTTTAAAGGCTGTTTCTGGCCAAAATCAAAAACGTGATTACGCTATCCTGATGATCTTCTTGAACTGCGGCATCCGACGCAGTGAACTTGTGGGTTTGAATCTGTCAGACGTTTATGAAGACAGATTACGTGTTGTGGGTAAAGGTAATAAAGAACGCTTTGTCTACTTTGGTACCTCCTGCCGTAAAGCAATTGATGCCTATCTTGTTGAACGCAACAAAAAAGTTCTGTCTGATAATCGGGCTCTGTTTGGATCCCGTGACAGTAATCGCATCAGTACAACTGCTGTACATCGTCTTATTAAGAAATATTTGCTTGCTGCAGGGCTGGATGCCACTAGTTTTTCTGCACATAAGCTGCGCCATACTGCTGCTACAATGATGCTTTCCGGTGGTGTTGATGTTAAAACCGTTCAGGAGGTTTTGGGGCACGAAAACCTGAATACAACGCAAATCTACACCCATATTGAAAGCACAGAATTGAAGATTGCATCGGAGGCAAATCCCCTTTCCAAGTTGGATTTTGCCGAGGAAGAAGATAACTGACTCCCCTGCCCTGCTTACATGGCTATTTCAATTGCTTCTCGCAGATTTTTCACACGAAATACCTGGATTGTTCCGGGTATTTCTAACTTTTCAGAAGATTTAAGAGGTATAATACACTTTTTAAAACCCAATCTTGCAACTTCTGCAAGCCTTTGATTCAAATTAGATACCGAGCGGATCTCGCCGGTAAGACCTACCTCGCCGATGGCAACCATATCGTCTGCGATCGGCTGCTCCCGATAAGAAGAAGCAACAGCCAACAGCACCGGAAGATCAGCGCCCGGCTCATCCAGCCTCAAACCCCCGATTACATTGATATAAGCATCAAATATGGACAATTTCAAACCTGCACGCTTTTCGGCAACGGCAAGCAGCAGTGCAGCACGGTTGAAATCAAAGCCGTCAGCGGTGCGTTTTGGCACATTAAAGCTTGTTTTTGCTACCAAAGCCTGCACTTCGGCCAACACAGGACGCGTTCCTTCCATTACGCATGCAACACAAGTGCCTGTCGCCCCCTCCGGACGACCGTCCAAAAGCATCTGGGAAGGATTCGGAACTTCCAGAAGACCCTTGTCCACCATTTCAAACACACCGATCTCATTGGTGGAACCAAATCTGTTTTTTACTGCACGAAGCAGCCGATATGAAGTATTGGGGTCGCCTTCAAAGTAAAGAACGCAATCAACCATATGTTCCAGCACCTTAGGGCCAGCAATTGCACCATCCTTATTGATGTGACCGACAACAAATACAGTGATTCCTTGGGATTTTGACAGCTGCATTAAGGACATGGTGCAGTCTTTTACTTGGGAAACAGAACCGGGAGAGGATTCGTTCATTTCGTTGTAGAGGGTTTGGATGGAGTCTACAATGAGAATATCCGGCTTCAGTTCTTCTGTTGTCTCCAAAATATCAGACAATCTTGTTTCGGAAAGAATATACAGATTGTCAGGCATAACTGAGATCCTTTGAGCACGAAGCTTTAGCTGTTTTTCACTTTCTTCACCGGACACGTAAAGCACTTTTCTACCTGCGCAGAGACTATTGCAAATCTGCAGTAAAAGCGTGGATTTACCAATGCCGGGAGCGCCTCCCACAAGCACCAGGGAACCTGCAACAGCGCCACCGCCAAGTACACGATCCAATTCACCCATTCCGGTTGAGAAGCGAATTTCTGCATCGGTGTCCACATCGGACAGTTTTTGCGGTGTTCTGCTGATGCCTACCGGTGCAGACTTTGCTCTACCCGGTTGTGCAGGCTTTTCAATATGCTCTTCCAAGGTGTTCCATTGTCCGCAAGCAGGACATCTTCCCTGCCATTTAGGGGTTTCATTTCCGCAAGATGTACAGTAAAACACCGTCTTTTGCTTTGCCATCACAACCAACTCCTAACTATTTTCTATTATTATAACAGTTAATCCCATTGCGGTCAAGCAATGGGATTTTCATATATGTGCTGATTTATTACAGATGCAATGACTGCAGATAATTTCTTTTGATAATCAGGCTGTTGGAGTAATTTGTCCTCAGATGGATTTGATAAGAAACCACATTCTATCAGGATTCCTGTAGTATTTATGTTTTCCATCAAAAAGATACCATTTGCTTTCTTCGGCTTCCTGGAATTATTACGGTCCAAGGTTACCGCAAGGGTTTTCTGCATTGTTTCAGCAAGTGAGCGACTCTCGGTATTTGCAGAATAGAATACCTGTGCGCCGTCATACCTTCCGTCTGTGAAATAGTTTTGATGGATGCTTACAAGAATGCAATCTTTTTGGGTATTTACCAGCTTCACTCTGTTTTTTAAATCTGAGACCTTTTTGGCTGCGATAGTATCGCCATTTGTGTGTACTGAGACATCTTCTGTGCGGATCATGATAGTAGGCATTCCTAATAGGTGCATCAAATCGTTTAAGCGATTTGATATTTCAAGGTTCAGCTGACTTTCAAGTATGCCGGAATAGGATGTTGCACCACCGTCAAATCCACCATGTCCGGCATCAATGATCACAACGCTGCCGTTAGAGATTGGTTCGTTTTCGTGAAATGCCGTTATGGCATTGCTACCCCAATATGCCAAAAATACAAGCCCGGTGAGTATGCATGCATATATGGGTAATAACTGTATCTCAGAAGTTCTCTTCATTTGCACCACCTCCCTACATAGTATTCAAAAACATAAAAAGAATGCACGCGGAATCAATTTTTTGCATAGAATGACCCGGAACGACAGTTCCAGGCAAAAATTGATGGGAGGAATCCTGCTTGAATCGTGAAAAGAGCGAAAACAAATGGAGAGAAGGTCGGCTGCCTGCAGAAGCTCCTTTGGCCACACCTTATGTCCCTTTTCAAATAGAAAATCCACCAAAGTACGAAAGCGCTACCGGCTTGGTACGAGGTACCCTCTTCCCTGGTCTTGAATTACCATTTATGGGAATGGTCAATAAAGACGAACTCCCTGTAACACCGACCACTGAGCTTCAGGCTATGGCCTTTGCAATCCAGGAATTGGCACTTTACCTGGATACCCACAGAGATGACGCAGAAGCTTTAGCAGTTTACAGACATTACCAAAAGAAATACGAAGAAGCAAAGACAGCTTATACAAAGATGTGCGGACCGATGAATCATTATTCCCTCGCAGAAGGTCCTTATAGTTGGCTTGATGACCCATGGCCTTGGGAATACGCAAAAAATCGGGAGGTATGATCCATGTTTGTTTATGATAAAAAGCTTCAGTATCCCGTTAAGATTGATAAACCTAATCCAAAGCTGGCTTCAATTATCATCTCCCAATATGGCGGTCCTGACGGCGAGCTTGGCGCTTCCTTGCGTTATTTGTCGCAGCGTTATTCCATGCCCTTTGATGAATTAAAAGGTTTGCTGACCGATGTGGGCGTTGAAGAACTCGGCCATTTGGAAATGGTTGGAGCCATAGTTCATCAGCTGACTCGCAACCTGAAGGATTCGCAGATTCAGGACTCAGCTTTTGCGCCTTACTTTGTTGATCATACGGTTGGTGTATATCCGACATTTGCGTCCGGTACACCCTGGACAGCAGCTACTATGCAAGTAAAAGGTGATCCAATCGCCGATCTGACAGAGGATCTTGCGGCCGAACAAAAGGCACGTGTGACTTATGATAATATTTTACGGCTTAGCGATGATCCTGATGTGAATAATGTGATCAAATTCCTTCGGGAGCGTGAGATTGTTCATTTCCAGAGGTTTGGCGAAGCAATTCAGTTGCTGCGTGAAAAGCTGAATCAAAAGAATGTTTATTATATGAACCCTTCCTTTGATATATAACAGTAAAGAGCAGATGGGATATCCTATCTGCTCTAAAAAATAAAAAGAGTAAACGTTTCGTTTCAATAACCATTATTTTTCCTCGTAAAATCAAGTTCGTTTGATTGGATTGTATTATAAGTATAAACACATTAAAAAATCCGGCAGGCAATATTTACCTGCCGGAAAAATTATACAGTACGTTTTGTGAGGTCTAATGCTAAATTTTCTAAAAAAGTTTTATTTACATACACATTCAGGGCGTCAAGCGCAGCATCTGTATGTAAATTAACACGTCTTTCGCATTCCTCCAGACCATAGAGATGGACGAATGTGTTCTTGTTGCCGTCTACACCAACGGCTTTTCCCAGTTCCTTTGCATCGCCAATTACATCTAGCATATCATCACGAATCTGAAATGCGAGACCCAACTGTTCCGCAAAGGTTTCAGCTGCCTGTAGCTGTTTTGCGGTACCACCGCCTGCCAACACACCGAGCGCACAAGCGGCCTTGATCAATGCACCGGTTTTTCGGCTTTGAATGTCCAGCACTTCCTGCTCAGTGCATTCCCGTTCTTCGCTTTGTATATCCAGCACCTGACCGCCTACCATACCAAGCTCGCCTGCGCACTCCGAGAGAACGGAGACAGCATCAATACGAGTTTGTGCAGGATAATTGGCACGGGCCAAACAAGAAAAAGCGGCTGTGAGCAATCCGTCACCGGCAAGTACGGCTACAGCTTCGCCGTATACTTTGTGATTGGTAAGCTTACCACGGCGATAATCGTCATTATCCATACAAGGAAGATCATCATGGATCAGGCTGTAGGTGTGGATCATCTCTACAGCGGCAGCAAACGGTGCCGCTTCCTTCCAGTTACCGCCGCACATATGACAAAAAGCAAATACAAAAACCGGGCGAATCCGCTTACCACCGGCAAGCAAGCTATAGCGCATGGCTTCAAAAAGTTTTTTCTGTGGTTCGTCAGGATATTGGAAGCATTCTTTGTTGAGATATGCCTCCATAAACTCACGGTATTCTGTAATTTTGGCATTATCCAACGGGTTCATCATTGAAATCCTCCTCTACAGGGCGTCCGTCGGCGTCTGTGGCGATTTTCTTTACATGCAGCTCTGCTTCGTCCAGAAGCTTTCCGCAGCTCTGGACCAATTCTGTTCCCTCGCGGAACAGTTTTAAGGATTCTTCCAGAGGCACATCACCATGCTCCATGGCACGGACGATCTGTTCTAAGCGCTGCATATTCTCCTCAAAAGTCTTATTTACTTGATTCATTATCTGATTTTCCTCCGATCCAAAACTGTAGCATCAAGCTGACCGTCATTTAAAAGCACCCTAACCATATCGCCTATATTGACCTGTTCAACAGAACGAAGCGGCGAATCGTTATCTACAGATTGCGCAATGGCATAGCCTCGTGTCAGGACTTTCAAAGGACTCATCGCATCTAATTTTGCAGTCAGGGCTATAAAACGCTGTTTCTTGGTTCCGACATTCTTTTGTTCGGCATTTATAAGCTTGGATGACAGTAATTGAAGGGTGTTTCTTTTTTGGGCTATATATCGGACAGGACTTTGCAGAGCCGGACTTCCGGAAAGTGTCTGCAAATGAACCCTTGCATTTTTTATCCGTCTAAGCATATTGGATGTAAGTGCAGACTGCACAGAATCCAACGTTTGCATTAAACTTTCACAATCAGGAACTGCAAGTTCTGCTGCGTTGGACGGTGTTGCAGCACGAAGATCTGCAACATAGTCCGAAATCGTTACATCCGGCTCGTGGCCAACTGCGGAAATAACCGGAATCTCGGATGCATAAATTGCGTGGGCAACGCCTTCGTCGTTAAATGCCCACAGATCCTCTATTGAACCGCCGCCTCTGCCGACAATCAGCAGGTCTGCCAGTTTGTAATAATTTGCATAACGAATCGCTGCAACAATCTCCCCTGGTGCCTCTGCTCCCTGCACACGAACCGGAAGCAACCGTACACGGGTAAGTGGATAGCGTTTCCGCAAAATGCGAAGCATATCGTGAACAGCGGCGCCGGCCTCACTGGTTATAATTCCAATCGTACCGGGATATTTCGGAATCATTTTTTTATGGGCAGGATCAAATAATCCTTGAGCAGAAAGCTTTTCCTTTAACTGTTCAAAAGCTGCATGCAAGTCACCTACCCCATCCATGACCATTGCCGTGCAATAAAGCTGATAAGCGCCGTCACGGGGGTAAACGGAAACGCTGCCCATGGCAATAACTTTTGTGCCGTTGTCAGGCTTAAATCGCAGATGCTGGGCGTTTCCACGGAACATAACGCACTTTAATGCTGCGTTTTCGTCCTTCAGCGTAAAATAATGGTGACCGCTGGGGTACACTTTGTAGTTGCTGATCTCGCCACGGACAGCTACAGAACCTAACATAGGATCTGCTTCCATTTTAGAGCGAATATATGCATTTATCTGTGAAATGGATAAAACTTGCTGTCCCATTCTTTACCCCTCCAAGGCTCTGTAGGTCAGCACGGCAATTCCCATTGCGTTGTCAGTGGAATATGCCGGTTCAGAAAAAATCGGATTCAAGTCTGCCAGTGCCTCACGAAGAAGTGAATTGGATGCGACACCGCCGGAAAATACAACCGGCATGCCGCTATACTGCTTTAATGCGTTTTCAGTTGCGGAACGAACCGCATATGCAACACAGCGAAGACAGTAGGCTGCAGTCTCTGCAGGATCTTCAAGCTTATCGTAATACTGGGAAACCTTGTTCTGGACACCGGAAAGAGAAAATTCGCTGTCCTTACATTTTACACGGAACAAATCCTTCGCTGTGGCGGAATTGCTTAACTTGTCTATGTGTTTGCCCGAAGGAAAAGGCAGAGAAAGCAATTGACCGGTTCTGTCAATCAGCTGACCTGCTGAAATATCAGTTGTACCGCCAATTTTTGTGCATTTTACGTTTTTACCATCAGGCTCAACCAGCAAAAGCTCAGTGGTGCCACCGGATAAATGCCAGGCAAGGTGCGGAACGTCCATCAGTTGCATTCTGTTGGCGCTCCATAAAGATGCAGCTACGTGTCCCTGCTGATGGGAGAAAGCGAATAACGGTACTTTCAGTACATCTGCAAGGAGCTTTGCGTGGGAATATCCGACTGTAAAGCACGGCATATAACTGCCGTCAACTGCACGGGGACGTGTGCTGACACCGACAGCCTGAATATCATCTGCCACAATATGGGAAAACAGCCTGCCGGATAGCTCCGGCAGGCTTTGTGTATGATGAAATACAGCGTCGCTTTGGCGTAATCCCAGCGCACCCAGTTTTACCGGGAGCAACTTCGAACAATTTTCACCGTCAACACCGTTGAAATATGCAATTGAAGTTGTGTAGTTGCTGGTGTCAAAGCCGACTGTGATCATTCGGTTACCTCAACTTCTGCTCTTGCGAAGGCGCCAAGAACACCGTTAACAAAGGCACCGGTGTCATCGCCATCATACAGCTTTGCGATACGTACAGCTTCGGAAATAGCAACGGATGTAGGAACATCCTCCATGTACTTGATCTCAAAAATTGCCAGCTGCATAATGGAACGAGTCAGCTTGGAAATTCTTGTAACATCCCAACCAATGGAATACTTCTGGATGATTTCGTTAAGCTCATCGCAGCGATTCGCCACACCGCAGACAACGGTATCAATATATACACGCTGAGTGCCGTTGGGACGTTCTGTGTACACCTGATTTTCCTCGGAAAGCATAGCGTAATATGCTTTGTTTAACCGAGTAGTAATAACGGTAGCAGGCTCATCGCCGGTAAACTCACGGCAATATACCAAATGTACCGCCAATTCTCTTGCGTTACCCCTAGTCATAAAATCTCCTTACTGACGGATGATGCCGCAGACATTTACGTTCACAGATGCGGCCTTGATGCCGGTAGTGGACTCAATAGCGTTAAAAACTGCTTCCTGCACTGCCTTAGCAACAACGACAACACTCTGACCGTAGCCGATGTTGACGTTGCAGTCAATAGCCAGGGAATCATCCTGACCGATCACGACCTTCATGCCTTTGCCCCAGTTCTTCTTGCCGATCATATCAGCAATGTCAGCGCCGGGCTTTGTGCTAAGACCGACAATACCTTCAACCTCAGAAACAGCATTGCAGACAATGGTAGCAATGACATCTTCAGAAATCTGTACTGTACCGTTTTCCTGCGTCTGTGTAATATACTGCTTATTTTCAGCCATGATAATACCTCCTGATTCATGTCACTAAAATGACATACTTTTATTTATTGTATCACAAATCAAAAAAATTACAACTACTTTCTACACACAATGTTTAAAATACCCCAAAGGCAGAAAAATTGCCTTTGGGGTACCCTTTTATTGCACTTCAACTACATAAATATCTTCCATGGTGTAGTCCGATTGCGTCATCACGATGTCAGCGATTACTGCAATATCTGCGTCCACCAAGCCGCCTTCCGGTGTTGCTACGGCAACGGAAATACCTTTATCACTGATATAGGCTACGCAATCTGTATAACCCTTTGCGATAATTAGGCTTTCAATCTGGGCTTCGCAAAGCGCTGTTTGCACAAGTGTTTCCAGCTGCTGATTTGTGGCGGCAGAATCTGTATTTGTATCATAAGCCATCGCTTCCTGCAGGAGTCCCACGGCACTGTCACGTGCTTCTTGTCGTGAGAGGCGGACGGCTGCAAAATAATCGTTTACGGTTGTGCCATTTGTTTCTAAAAGACCGCCGTCATCACTCATCACAAGCATATCCTGAGAAAGGATCTTTTCTCCATCCAAAGTATCTGCCAGGTCTGCTGTGGTTTGCGCTTCTGTATACAGCCAATTCACATAAATACCGGCACATACAGTTACCAAAACCGCTGCTGCCACCAAGTTTTTCTTCCAAGTTTTCATAAAAAGCCTCCATTTACTTCATTTTCAAAACGCATATTTTGTCTGCACCAAGACCTGTCAATTTTGATACAGCATCAACGATTGCCAATTTAACCGTCGGATCATCAGCTCCTTCGCACACTACAATTGCGCCCATATAGATCGGTGGATTGACCTGCTTCACGAGGCCGCTTTCCATCCTTTGGGAATCGGAAATAATTACTGTATCTGAACGCATATCTTCGCCGCTTTCATTGAAACTCTCATCTATGTCTTCCTGATACAGTGTCTCCTCCCCTTTTGCTTTGGTAAGCATTACCTCCACTCTGCCGGCGCCATCTATCAGTGAAAGGATGTCTGACATTGATGTATCAATAGATACGATTTCCTGATACGTAATTGATGCAGATTCATTGTTTACAGCGCCTTTCTCTTTGTTTTCCGGTAACCACATTAAGATAACACCGATCAAAAGTACAAGAATAACGTATTTATACTTATCTGCCCATACTTTTATATGACTGGTCAGCTTCTTTAATTCCACATTTGTCGCTCCTTTGGAATGCCGAGTTCGTTTACCATATAGGTTTCCAGAGCAACTTTAACATAGGGAGAGACAGAGCCTTCTATTTCAACTCCACTCGGGATTGGAGGTTCTGTCTTTGCTAATGTAACCTTTACAGAGATATATGCCCCAAGTTCAGTTGCCTTGTTTACTATATATGTTTCAACTTGTTGCGATATTACCGTACGTCTTTGCTCTTGATAGTACGTTTCTCCTTCTGCGACGATTTGGTGGGCTTCGGATGCAAGCATGTTCTGAAAGACATCAAAATCAGGTATTTCCAGCTTAAATAGAGGTGATATAACCGTTATAGACAAAAATATGCCGGATAATAAGCGAATATGATTGCCAATGAAGCTCTTTTTATCAAAGATATTCACCGCAACCGCAGATATAAGCGCCGCAGAAATCAACGATATGAGATACTGTTTCATTAGCTGATACCCTTCATAAAGCAAACGGTGCTGATGAGTGTCAGTAAGCTTGTAAGGCTGATCATAGCCATCACGCAGCCCAATACGGTACAGTAATCATCAGTCAGCTTAGTACTGGCATTTTGATCAAAAACGGCACACACGGCCGTTGTAAGCTTCAAGAGTAAATAATGAGCGCCTACACGTATGAAAGGCGCCATCCATATAGCAGCTACTGCTAAAAGGCCATAAATACCAACACTGTTTTTAATCACAGCGGCACTCCCCAGTACTGCATCGGATGCGTCTGATATTATATTTCCCACGATTGGAACAACACCTGCAATTGTTAGTTTGGCAGCTTTAATTGCTGTTGCATCTGCACTGCTACTGACAACGCCTGTTATGCTCATATATCCGGTAAATACATAAATAATGATTTTCAGACTCCATGTCATCAGCCACTTTATGAAGCTTTTAATTCTTTTCAAAGCATCTTCACCAATGGCGTTGTCTGCAACAGATATTGCAATATAACCATACACAAGCGGTACCAAAAGACCGTTGATAAATGATCCCATAACTGTGTTAAAGATGGTTGTCCCTATATACAATGCCGTTGATGCTGTCATGCCACCTTGTGCGGCCAAGGTACCGGTCAGCACAGGTGCCAGAAGTTTACTGTATTCCAATAATTCGGTAACAGTATCAACACCCAAAGCAAGCATCGCCCGTGATGGTCCCAGTAAGATCACACTGATAGTAACTACCTGGATCAGGCTTACCGTTCTTTTGTAACCTCCGTTGCTTCCGTTTAAAAATGTACCCAGCAAGATCACAGCAACAACACGCAGGCAAATCTTCGTAGCATCTGTAAAATCGGGATAAATATCTGCGATAACGCTTTTGAAAATATACCAGAGATCATTTGCAAAGCTTTCTTGCGATTCGGGAAAGTATTTTTCTGCCTGCACCGGAACCACCGGTGCGGTAAATTCTGCCGCACTTGCTTGTGTGTTGAATACCAATATTAAAATGCAGCATAACAGAAGTTTTTTCATATAAACTTTAAGATATCCTCAATAAGTTCCAAAAGTGTATTAAAAAGCGGCAGTGATAAATAAAGGATGACGCAGGATGCCAGTAATTGGAGTGTTTTTCCCAGTGCAGCATTGCCGCTATCTACACACAATACTGAACTGATTTCTCCAACCAGTCCAATGCCAACTACTTTCAGGATTATCTTTAAGAGCTCGTTATCCAGCTGCCCTACAGATTGGATCTTTTCAAAAAATCCAATGACAGGGTCTAATTGACGCACAGACATTACCAAAACCATGGCACATGTTGCAACTGTAAGAAGCAGTGACATGTCTTTATTTTGCTTTCCCACCATGGTGCTTAAAAATAAAGCTATCATTACAGCGCCGGCTGACTTTATAAATACGTCCATTAAAAATCAAATAAGTTCTTGACCAGTGAGAATAAGTCGGATATTTTTTGTGCGATCATCATAAGAACAACAACCAGTCCTGCAAGCGTAGTCATGGTGGCTTGCTCCTCCCTGCCGGATCTTGACAGTACTTGATTGAGGATAGAAATGATAATGCCAATAGCAGCAATCTTAAAAATAAGGTCAATTTCCATAATTAAACAAGTAAAATAGCCAACGCTGCACCAGCGCATAGCCCCAAAGTCTGATAGCTTCGCAGTCGGTTGCTCATATTCTTACATAAAACAGACTTCCGATCTTCCGTAACTAATCGCACTGATTCCAAACACTGAATTTGTCCTTCTGCATCAAATTGTCCTAGTGAACAGCCAAGTTGCTTCAATATCTCTTGCAGCTCCGGGGAGATATTGACCGTGGATGACAGGGCGGCTGATGCGCAGGAAGCAGCATCAGGAGAAGTATGCTTATTCATCTCTCTTTCCATTTTCAGAAAAAAGGAACGTAATGTACTGTCACCAAATCCGGCAGAGATTCTGCATAATTCCGGTAGTGGCGTCATTTTAAAACGCAAATCATTGATCATCCATTCCAGTATCCGCAAAAGCGCATCCAGGGATCTTACTTCCCTCTTGTATGTGAATGCCATTAAAATACCGAAGCCGCTACAGCTTGCAACGACCATAATTGCACCCATAAGCTTTAATAACATATATTCATCCTTTCACTGTGCCACGTTTTGTCACTGTGCATAATAATCAGGGAGTCAAATAGTTTTGTCTCAAGAATAGGTTTGTAAATCGGTCTGGTAAACAGCTCGTCCCGATTTGCTGCGTGGGCTGTTGCTAACAGTTTCACACCGCACCAACCTGCCTGCAGAAGTGCATCACAATCATCTGGGGATGTTATCTCATCAACAGCGATCATTTGTGGTGACATCACACGTAAAAGGGTTGTGATACCGCTTATTTTGGTGCAACCCGATAATACATCCACACCGGCCGCTGGTGGAAAACAAAAGAAATCTCCGTTTTTAGGAAAAATTTCTTCTCTTTCGTCAACAACAGATATATTTCCGTTAAATTTAATAGCTTGCTGCATTATGAGATCACGAAGAAGTGTTGTTTTACCGGTGCCGGGACTCCCTATGATCAGAACAGATCCCTGAATTTGTTCAGCTGCTTGCGATATACCGGGAAAGTTCCGGGAAACACGTATACAAAGAGAACTGATATTTCGTATGCCACGCATTTCACCGTTTTTTATCACAGCTGTACCGCAAACACCTATGCGATGACCACCTTTTGCTGTGACGTATCCTTTTTCAAGACTTGTAGCAGCCCAGGGTGAATAAGACGATGCCACATTGATACTAAACGAAAGATCTTCTTTTGATATTTTGCGTTTCAACCTGACGGCGCCGGTATGCAATACAAGCTCCGCAGGCAGACCCAGGCGTAGTCTTACTTCTTCCAGATCTTCCTTACCCAGCTTGTCCACCGGTTCCCGTAGCCAGGTAGGAAGCAGCGCAAGATATTGCTGCCACGCACAATTCATATGCATCACTCCCTTTTTATGCTATGCTGCATATGCGCATATATGAAAAAATGTGCTGACAGAAACTGTCAGCACATTTATCTGTTTAATCATTCATCGCTGTCGGAAGTGCCGGGATCGTCTGCATCGTTAGCACCAAGATCATCAAACTCCATTTGAGAAGGTTGACCGTTCTTGATCTTCTCCCACTGTTCCTTTGTGACAAGGATCTGTCGGGGTTTGCTGCCTGCGTAGGGACCGACAATACCAAGCTCTTCCATCTCATCCACGATACGTGCAGCACGGGAATATCCGAGCTTTAAGCGGCGTTGGAGCATGGAAACAGACGCCTGTCCAATCTCAAGAACAACATCCACTGCAGCCGAAAGCATTTCGTCGCCCATAAGCTCGTCGGAACTGGGTTCAAGATCGTCCGCAGATTCCTTGCCGGAAGACTCCTTCTGAGCCGCTTTTTTCTCAATTTCCGAGAGAACAGCTTCATCGTAATCCGGGACTGAGTTGTTTTTGACAAAATCGGAAACAAGCTCAACTTCCTTGTCAGTAACAAAGCAACCCTGGACGCGGTGCGGTTTGCCGCTGCCGATGGGCGCGTACAGCATGTCACCCTTGCCCACAAGGCTTTCTGCGCCATTGGTATCCAAAATGATACGGGATTCCATTGCAGAGGAAACGGAGAAAGCAATTCTGGAGGGGATATTTGCTTTCATAACACCGGTAATAACATCTGCAGAAGGACGCTGAGTAGCAATCACAAGGTGAATACCGGAAGCACGGCCCATCTGTGCAATACGAATGATGGATTCTTCCACTTCCTTCGCAGCAACCAGCATCAGGTCAGCCAGCTCATCAATGATGACAACGAGCTGCGGAAGGGGTTGTCCCTCCAGAAGCTGATCGGCGATCATAGCATTATAAGATTCCAGGTCACGAACACCGGCATCGGACATTGCTTTGTAACGGCGCATCATTTCTGTAACTGCCCATTGCAAAGAGCCTGCAGCCTTTTTAGGATCAGTGACGACCGGGATCATAAGATGCGGAATTCCGTTATAGTTGCCAAGCTCAACCATCTTGGGGTCAATCATGATCATCTTAACCTCTTCAGGGCTTGCCTTATAAAGAAGAGAGATGATCAGTGAGTTCATACAAACGGATTTACCGGAACCGGTAGTACCGGCGATCAGCATATGAGGAAGCTTTGCGATGTTGCCCACAATGCAATTGCCGCCAATATCCTTGCCAACCACGAAGGAGGATTTGGATTTTGCGTTGATAAATTCTTCAGAACCGATCACTTCTCGCAGTGTAACGGTCGTAACGGTGGAATTAGGAACTTCAATACCAACAACAGCGATTTTTCCGGGAATGGTTTCAATGCGAACCTTGTCAACACCAAAGCTAAGTGCAATATCCTTGGCAATACCGGTGAGCTTGTTAAGCTTAACACCTCTCTCCAGTTCCACCTCGTAACGGGTGATGCTGGGGCCGATGGTAACATCATTCACACGAGCGCCGATTTTGAAGCTTAATAATGTTTCGTCAAGGCGCGCAATGTTTTCACGCATCTGATCTGCGGTGATCAGGTTGGAGTTCTTCGGAAGCTGCAGCAAGTCAATAGGTGGATAGATGTATTCCTTCTTCTCTTCACATTCTGCCTCTGCGATCTCCAGAGCGACCTCCTGAGCGGCTTCTTCAGCATCCTGAGCAGTAACTGTCTCTTTCTTAACGTCCGGCACAACAGTTTGTACGGGCGGCAAATCGGTAGCCACTTCTGTTGTCACGGGCGGAACGGTAACCGTCTCCGGCACAGCAGTTGCTACAGGTGTTACAGAAATCACAGTCTCAACGGGGGTTGCCTTGGTTTCGGGATTCGGTTCGGTCACTGTTTGTGCTGAAGAACTTGTACCGGCTGCAGCAACGGGCTTATCAATATCACCCTCAATTTGCTGCATAATGCCACGAGCATTTTCCTGCTGCTTCTTTGCACTGGGCTTCTCTGTTTCCGGCACATCCTCAAAAGTGAGCTGTCGCTCTTCCTTTTCTTTGCGCTTGCGTTCTTTGTGCTCAATGCGCTTCTTAGCAATATGGTCTACAACCAACTGAGCAGGATCAGGGCGGTTTGTCTCCTCGTCTTCCCAATCTGCACGGGGACGGTTTTGCAAAGCCCGGAAAATACTGGGAATTGTGATAAGCATACCGGCAAGAAGCGTCATGATGCCGGCAATAATAAAAATTATGTAAGGGATCACAGGGCCGCACATCCAGCGCACAAGCATAGCAACGCCACCGCAGATCACGCCACCGGTAGTACCGTCATTGCCACCGGCAAAGAGCTCAGGCAGCAAAGCGGCGCCCTGGGGCATTCCCTGGGGATCCAATGCCAGGTGGGTTACACAACCCACGCAGAGTACAAATACAGAAAGACATACTGTACGCATGCTCACGGGGCGCTTACCACTGAAGGCATGGATAATAAACAGATATAACAGAATCGGAATTGCAGCGATATAGCCAGCCCTACCGATCAGTCCATGAATGAGCTTGTAAATGAACTCCATAACTGCGCCTTCCGGCACAAACAGGATGATTGTCATAATCACAAACATGCCCAAAAAGAAAGCGGCAGAGAAGAATCTTAAAGGAATCTTTCTTTCCTTTTCCTCTTTGTTTGTATTCTTGGGCTGCTTTTCTTGCTTTGCAGAATGCTTTTTAGCCGCCTTATCTTTTGCTTCGGCAGCGGCTTTCTGTGCCTGCGTCATTTTCTTCTTTTCACCCATATGTAACTCCTTAAATTACGATCAAATACATAAGAAATACAAAAAGTGCCATACCCCAGCTATAATAAGCAAAACCGCAATAATTATTGTGGGCCGTAAATAGCTTAACAAGCTTAACTCCCATAAATCCGGAGCAATACGCAGCAGCAGCTGCTGTTATATACGAGAATAGCGAGCTAAAAAACGGAACGGTTCCGCGTTGGGCAATAATCGCAAAGAAATCAAGGCAAATTGATGCGCACAATGTATAAAAAGCAATCAAAAGCGCCCAATTGACAGCTTTTCTTCTGTCTGCGCCTCGCAGTAAGGAAACCGATACCGAAGCACCGATTCCGGACACACCGGGAAGAATTGACAAACCGGAAGCAATGCCCATAAGCCAACTGTCCAACATAGACATAGACCCTGCTGCTTTATTACCCTGAGCAAAACGTTCCGGCAAATAAAGCAGAATTCCATTCGCAATCAGAATGACAGCTACCAAAGGTAACGGCAAGCCATCCGTTAAGAGAAAGGAAATAAGAAACATAACAATCAGCAACGGAACAACTGCGTTTTTGGAAATTCTTTCGTCCGGTGCGGTCTTGTTTGGTCTCCGCCCTCTTCCTGAAGTGCGATAGGATGCATTGTTACGGCGAATCTGTTCCAGGTATGGCTTAAAACCAACAAACAGCGCAGCCAACAGAGAGCCATGAACAAATAGTTGCATTACCGGGTCAGCAACTTGCACACCAAATATATATTGCAAAAAGGATTGGTGTGCACGTGAAGAGATAGGCAGAAATTCCGAAATACCGGAAATGAGCCCATACAGCAAGCCTTCTATCCAATTCATAAATTCGTACCTACCTCCCCATTTTATTTTTACTATGATATCACAATTTGCGCAAAATTTCCAGTGTGTTTTTAAATAAATTTCATATTACGTCAACTTATTTTCTTTGCCCTTTTCTTTACCAATCATACGATGAAGTGCATTCAGCGCATCGCTTAACCCTCCCAGCTTATCAATAAGCCCGGAGGCTACGGCTTCCTTTCCGTAAAGGATCGTACCCACATCTGTTGCCATTTCCCCTGTAGCCATCATATAGCCTTCAAACTCTTCCTTACTGATTCCGGAATTGGCGGTTACAAAATCCGCAATCTGTTCCTGAATGCGCTGGAAATAGCGAAACGTTTGGGGCGCACCGACAACAAGGCCGGTCATTCTTACGGGATGAACTGTCATGCTGGCAGTTGGTGTGATGAAAGATTTCTTTGTGCAAACAGCAAGCGGTATACCAATAGAGTGCCCTCCCCCAAGCACAAGAGATACTGTTGGCTTTTTCATACCGGCAATCATTTCAGCTATGGCCAAACCTGCTTCTATATCACCGCCAACTGTATTTAACAGCAGTAATAAACCATCAATGTCATCACTTTCTTCAATTCCGGCAAGCAGTGGCAAAACATGCTCATACTTGGTTGTCTTTGCTGTTTCGGGTAAAACCTGATGACCTTCTACCTGTCCGATGATCGTAAGAGTATATATATTTCCTTTGCTGCTTTTGGTAATGTCAGAACCCAGTTCAATTACTTGTTCACGTTCTTCTTTGGTGATCTGTCCGTTGTTTTGTTCATTCATTACAAATTCCCCTTTCTCCATCTAGGGTAACCTGAAATTACATCATAATTCACACTTGAAAGAACATTGACAATATCGTATAATACTATGGGTGATAAAAATGGGAAGTAAAACAAACGCTGTACGTCTTGTGCAGCAAGCAGGCTTTGCTTGCGAAGAAGCATTCTACGAGTACGACGAAAACGATTTGAACGGTAATCATGCGGCGGAAGCCATCGGTCTTCCCGGGGAGCAAGTCTTCAAAACATTGGTTGCCAGAGGCCCAAAGACCGGTATTAACGTTTTCTGCATTCCTGTGTGCTTTGAGTTGGACCTCAAATTGGCTGCCAAAGCTGCCGGAGACAAAAGTATTGAATTGATCCCTGTAAAAGAGCTTTTGGGGTTGACCGGCTATATTCGTGGCGGTTGCAGTCCCTTTGGGATGAAAAAGAAATATCCCACATATATTGACGAAACATGTCAATTAAATGACACCATTGCTGTTTCTGCCGGTGAACGAGGACATCAGATGATCATACCTGTGGAAGCACTCTTTAGCGTTGCAGGCGCAGTTATTGCTGAACTTATTATGTAACAAGAAAGGAAACGACTATGCATTACGAATACAAAACAAAAGGCACTTGCTCCCAGCGGATCCTCTTTGATCTTGAGGACGGAATTGTACGAAATCTTCAATATATCGGTGGGTGCCATGGCAATCTGCAGGGTATTGCAAAGCTTGTTGAAGGCATGCCTGCTGAAGAAGTGATTGAGCGCGTTAAGGGCATCCGTTGCGGCATGAAGCTTACCTCCTGCCCCGATCAGCTTTCCAAAGCGCTGGAAGAAGCTTTAAATAAATAAAATAAAGCGGAACGTATCTTTCGGTACGTTCCGCTTTTCAATTTACAAATCCCAAAGTGCAGAAAAGACAGAACCAAGACTGTCATGAATTACAAGGTCTGCACGGTCGTCATAAGGTGTTGGATCACGGTTAATAAGCACAAGCTTATCACCCTGGTAAAAATCAATCATTCCGGCGGCAGGATACACTGTAAGACTTGTGCCACCAACGATCAGCATATCTGCTTTTCCAATTGCCATAACGGCAGCCTGAACCGTTTGATTATTCAGGGGTTCTTCGTACAAAACAATATCTGGCTTAAAAATGCCGCCGCAGCTGCAACGAGGAACACCACTATGGAATTTTACAGTTTCCGCACTGCAGGAAGCGCCGCAACGGGTGCAGTAATTTCTCCAAACACTGCCATGGATCTCATAAACGCATTGACTGCCGGCTTTTTGATGCAAACCGTCAATGTTTTGCGTAACAACAGCTTTTAATTTACCCATGTGTTCCAGTTCTGCAAGAACTTTGTGGGTAACATTGGGCTCGTGTTCCAGGGGCATCATTTTTTTGCGGTAAAAACGGAAGAAATATTCGGGGTCCTGTTCAAAAAAACTTCGGCTGATTATGGTTTCGGGATCATATTCATAGGTTTGGTTATACAAGCCGTCAACACTGCGAAAATCCGGAATTCCAGATTCTGTGCTTACACCTGCGCCACCGAAAAAGACAATATTATTACTCTCTTTGATCCAATTCCGCAGCTGCTCAATCTCCATTATCTTCCTTCTCCATTTCAGCAAGCAATTTCTTATCTTTTTTAGAAGACAGATCCAGTACAGCATACATATCGGGTCTGCGTTCACGAGTCCTGCGCAGAGACTGCTTTCTTCTCCATTGCGCTACCTTTTCGTGGTTGCCAGATAGAAGAATTGGCGGCACTTCCCTGCCGTGCCAAACTGCAGGACGGCTGTACTGAGGATATTCCAGAAGGCCGTTGAAATGGCTTTCGTCTTCAAAGCATTCCGGGTCTGCCAAAACACCGGGTACCATACGGCAAACTGCATCTGTAACCGCCATTGCCGCGATTTCGCCACCGGTCAGCACAAAATCTCCCAAAGATATCTCTTCATCCACACATTCGTCAATAAAACGCTGATCAATGCCCTCGTAATGACCGCAAACCAAAATGATATTGTCAAGCTTGCTGAGTCGGATGGCATCCTCCTGCTTGAATGTATGACCGCAAGGAGACAAATAAATCGTATGTACAGGACCACCGGCTTTGTCACAAACCGCTTCCCAGCATCTGTACAGAGGATCCGCTGTCATAACAGCACCTCTGCCGCCTCCGTAGGGATAATCATCCACTTGGTTCTGCTTGTTCGCTGTATAATCCCGGATCTGGTGGGTATCAATTTGAATAATACCACGCTCCTGGGCGCGTCCTAAAATGCTTTCCGACAACACGTCACCGACGGTTTCCGGAAACAACGTCAAAATATCAACCCTCATCCGAACGCATCCCTTCAATTAAACGAACGTCCATTCTGTTTGTTTCCAGATCGGTGGACAGCACAAAAGCCTTAACGGCAGGAATCATGTATTCATGTTCGCCCTTTACCACGTAAACACTATTTCCCGGGTAATCCAACACTTCTGTGATCAAGCCGATCATCTTATCCTCAGCATACACTTCCATATTGATCAGTTCTGCAGCAAACAAGATATCATCATCCACATCACTGCGGTAAATCTCCACAATTTTTCCACGAAGAGCCTGTGCAGCTTCCATGGTGTCAATACCTTTCACCTTCAAAAGATTGCAGGTTTTCTGCACACGGCAAGATTCAACGGAATAATCCACACCGGCAATGCGGACACGCTCAAAATCAAGAAGATATTCAGGGCAGTCCAACCACGTTAAAATTTTTATTTCACCACGGACGCCGTGGGTGCTGACGATCTCGCCAGCTTCAATAAATTGGAGTTTCATACACTACCTCCTGCTGTTTATATATTTCATTATAACAGAAAAACGTAAAAAAGCAAAAAGAAAATGGTGCCGTCTCAAAACCATTTTTGAAACAACACCAATTCTTTTTTTGATCAATCAACGATCTCCACTGTGACCTTCTCACCGGTGCGCTGTGCAACGGTTCTCACAATGGTGCGAATTTCCTTCGCAATACGACCCTGGCGGCCAATAACCTTTCCCATGTCACCGGGGGCAACACGGAGCTCCAAGACTTTTCCTTCCTCGTCGGAGGTTTCTGTCACGGAAACAGCATCCGGATCGTCCACCAAGTTCTTTGCCATATACAGCAAAAGCTCTTTCATGTTTTCGCTCCTTTGGGAAAATTACAGAACGCCAGCCTTCTTCAAGAGACCACGAACGGTATCAGTGGGCTGTGCGCCGTTCTTGATCCAAGCCTGAGCCTTCTCTGCATCAACAGTGATGGTAGCGGGCTCGGTCAGGGGGTTGTAGGTGCCGATCTCTTCAATGCAGCGACCGTCACGGGGGCTACGAGCATCAGCGACAACAATACGGTAGTAAGGAGCCTTCTTTGCACCCATTCTTCTCAGTCTGATCTTAACCATGGTTTTCACCTCCAAAAATATTCAATGTTTCTATATCGTAAAGCAATTTGCTTTTAACGAACCTTAGAATCCGGGGAATCCGGGGAATCCACCGAAGCCACGCATGCGCTTCATTTTCTTACCTGCGCCGGGACCGGAGAACTGCTTCAGCATGCTGCGCATTTGCTCAAAAGATTTCAGCAGTCTGTTAACATCTTCTACCTTAAGACCACAACCGGCAGCGATACGTTTCTTTCTACTTGCGCCGATGATAGAGGGATTTTCTCTCTCTTTCGGTGTCATGGACAAAATGATGGCTTCCGTATGTGCCAT
The DNA here is from genome assembly GCA_017548065.1 of Oscillospiraceae bacterium. Taxonomy (GTDB): domain Bacteria; phylum Bacillota; class Clostridia; order Oscillospirales; family Oscillospiraceae; genus Faecousia. Next base: position 1,775 of record JAFYNQ010000102.1, on the reverse strand, counting down.
AGCTTTTTCGTCCAACTGTACACCCTTCAGATTTGCACCACCGGGAAGCTGTGCGAGAATATCCTGCATAGAACCCATAGAGCGCATCTGCACCATCTGGTCGTAGAAGTCCTGAAGCGTAAATTTATTGGAACGAAGCTTCTCTTCCATCTCTGCTGCCTGCTTAGCGTCAAAAGCTTTTTCTGCTTTCTCAATCAGGCTGAGCACATCACCCATTCCCAAAATACGGGAAGCCATGCGATCGGGGTGGAATGCTTCAATATCCTCAAGCTTTTCGCCAATACCGCAGAATTTGATAGGTTTGCCGGTCACTGCACGTACAGACAATGCAGCACCGCCTCTGGCATCGCCATCCAGCTTACTGAGCATAACGGAATCAATGTCAAGCCATTCATTGAAGCTCTGCGCTGCATTTACAGCATCCTGACCGGTCATGGCATCCACAACCAGCATGATCTCGTCAGGCTTAACAGTTGCCTTGATGTTCTTAAGTTCCTCCATGAGGGTCTCATCCACATGAAGACGACCTGCGGTATCCAGGAAAACCATGTCATGTCCACGCTGACGAGCATACAAAACAGCTTCCTTTGCGATCTGCACCGGATCAGTCTGTCCTTTTTCAAAGACAGGGATTTCCAGCTTTTCACCGCAAACCTTCAGCTGATTGATAGCAGCAGGACGGTAAATGTCACAAGCAACCAAAAGCGGATTTTTGCCCTGTCGCTTCATAAGACCTGCGAGCTTACTGCCGTTGGTGGTTTTACCTGCACCCTGAAGGCCAACCAGCATCACAACTGTAGGACCTGCAGGATTGATAGTAATGTGCTTCGCTTCACTGCCCATTAAGGAAGTCAATTCCTCGTTAACGATCTTTACGATCATCTGTGCAGGGCTCAATGCCTCCAGAACATCTGTGCCAACACAGCGCTCGGAAACAGACTTGGTAAAGTCCTTTACCACTTTATAGCTTACATCCGCTTCCAAAAGCGCCATACGGATCTCTCGCATAGCCTCTTTGACATCGGACTCCTTCAGACGGCCTTTGCCTCTAAGCTTTTTGAAGGCAGCAGAAATTTTTTCGGTCAATCCTTCAAATGCCATAATTACTCCTCAAGTGCCTCCGCAGCAGTTATGATTCGCTGTGCTGCAGCGGAGATTTTCACATCGGTGCTGTCACGCAATTCAAGCGCAGATCTTAAAATCTCATCAATCACCTTTCGGCAACGCTGATCACGACGAACACAGCCTGTCTTTTGCTCCATGTTCACCAAAAGAGCTTCCGTTCTGGTGAGATTATCATGCACACCCTGGCGGCTGATTCCCAATTCCTGGCCAATCTCTCCCAAAGAAAGATCCTGATTATAACGCAATTCAAAGCATTCTCTTTGGCGATCAGTTAAAAGATCACCGTAATAATCATAAAGCAAAATCAGTTCTGTCGCGTGCATTTGCGCCTCCTGTCAAGCATTATTGCTTGATACCTGCGGTATTATAGCACGCAAGTATCTGCTTGTCAAGTATTTTTACATGACATCACAAACTTTTTTATAACACCCTGTACCAATCGGATATTTTGCTTGTGATCATAAATCCCATTGAAGAATATAGACGCATTGCGGGTTCGTTGGTTGTTGCGACTTCTACGAGAACACGCTCCCCTTCTATTACCCCTGCCAATGCAGCCAGAACATTTCCTCCTGCACCTTTCATTACAGATACAATGGCATCAATGCGATTGTCTGCAACTTTTCCAATTCCTAAAAGTGTTTCCTTCT